>CAYFQR010000025.1:22106-22753 GCA_964345365.1 uncultured Oscillospiraceae bacterium | reverse complement strand
ATAATAGCTGCATACGCAGCTATTATACCACATTTTTGGGCTTGCAATACTATAATCATCATTGCAAAAATTTAAAGCATATTTAGTGCAAAAATCATTGCAAAATTAGCTATATATTAGCTTGTAACCTACCATATATATATGGTAGAATGTTAGCGAATATTATTCTGTATGCAAAATACAGGGTTTTTCGATAATTTTTTTAAAGGAGAAAAGTAATGGCTTGTGAAAACTGTCAGTTGGAACAGGAGCGTTTCGAGGCTTTAATCGAAAAATACAGAGGTAAATCGGGCGCATTGATTCCGGTTCTTCATGAAGCCCAAAACATTTACGGCTATCTTCCTGAAACTGTCCTTCACGATATAGCGAAGGGCTTGGATATGTCGGCAGCCGAAGTGTACGGGGTGGCTACTTTCTATTCCCAGTTCTCTCTCGAGAAAAAAGGGAAGTACAGAGTGAATGTATGTCTGGGTACTGCCTGCTATGTTAAAGGCGCGCAGGATATTCTGGATAAGTTCAAGCTTCGTCTTATGATTGATGTGGGGGAGTGCACGGATGACGGACTCTTTTCACTTGAAGCATGTCGCTGTGTGGGTGCCTGCGGTCTTGCACCGGTAATGACGGTAAACGATGATGTTTACGGCAGA
>CAYFQR010000025.1:0-22096 GCA_964345365.1 uncultured Oscillospiraceae bacterium | reverse complement strand
CAATTAACGGCGAAGTCTATGGACGTCTAACCGCCGACATGGTGGATGATATTTTGGATTCTTACGAACAGCGCGAAAAGGACGGAGGTGAAGCTCATGCTTAAATCACGCGAGGAATTAAACGCTGTCCTTGACAGGAAGCATAAGGATATGGCATTGAGATTAGGCGAAGATTTCGACCTCTCAAACGGAAGAATGCACATCCTTATCTGCGGTGTTGCAGGCTGCCAATCCGCAGGTTCAATGGGCATATATGATTTTTTGAACGAAAAAATCGCCGAAGCGAAATTGGAGAGTGAGATTAAGGTGATTTCCACAGGTTGTATGGGCTTATGTGCTCAGGGGCCTCTCATGGTAACTTATCCCGACAGGGTTATGTACACTCACGTAGAGCCTTCGGATATGCAGGAAATATGGGACAGCCATATAATCGGCGGCGAGCCTGTCGAAAGATTATTTGCTGCAGAGTCGGACGGAAGGAAGATTAAGGATGCTCTGAAGGATCATTCCTTCTATTCCAATCAGCTGAAGATTGCGCTTAAGCATTGTGGACTTATCAATCCTTTGGATATCGAGGAATATATCGGTGTCGGGGGCTATCAGGCTTTGGCCAAATGCCTTTTTGACATTGACCCTGAAGATGTCGTAGAGCTAATGATAGACGCCAACTTGAGAGGCAGAGGCGGCGCCGGCTTCCCTGTGGGCAAAAAATGGGAAGGTGCGGCAAAGCAACTCACTCAAAAGAAATACATCCTCTGTAATGCCGACGAAGGTGACCCGGGTGCTTTCATGGACAGATCCATTTTAGAAGGCGACCCGCACTGTGTGCTTGAGGCAATGACCATAGCGGGATATGCCTGCGGCTCAGACCAGGGTTATATATATGTAAGAGCCGAATATCCGGTGGCTGTGGAAAGGCTCCATCTTGCAATCGACCAGGCTCGCGAAGCCGGACTGCTCGGAAAAAACATACTTGGCAGCGGTTTCAGTTTTGATATTGAGATACGTCTCGGCGCAGGTGCTTTTGTTTGCGGAGAAGCCTCCGCTCTCATGAAGTCTATCGAGGGCAAGAGAGGTGAGCCGCGCCCTAAGCCGCCGAGGTCAATCGAAAAGGGGCTTTGGGAATCTCCTACGGTACTGAATAACGTAGAAACTTTGGCGAATATACCGCAGATAATATTAAACGGTACCGATTGGTTTAATTCCATAGGCACTGAGCGCTCGAACGGAACCAAGGTTTTCGCTCTCGGCGGTCAGATAGAAAATACCGGTCTTGTGGAGGTTCCTATGGGAACTACGCTAAGAGACATGGTATTTACAATCGGAGGCGGACTCCCGGGAAATCGTAAGTTCAAGGCGGCGCAGACCGGCGGGCCTTCCGGCGGGTGCATAGATTCCGAGCATTTAGACGCTTCTCTCGACTTCGAGTCCCTTGCAAAATTAGGCACTATGATGGGCTCCGGCGGACTTATCGTAATGGGTGAAGACTCATGTATGGTTGATATTGCCAAGTTCTTCCTCGATTTCACCGTGGAAGAGAGCTGTGGCAAATGCCCTCCTTGCAGAATAGGCACTAAGAGAATGCTCGATATAGTTGAGAAGATAACCGAAGGTAAGGGAAACCTTGAAGACCTGGACGAACTTGAAGAATTGGGTCAGATGATTAAGATGGGAGCGCTATGCGGTCTCGGTCAATCCGCACCGAATCCGGTTCTCTCTACGATGAACTATTTCAAGGACGAATACATTGCTCATGTCGTGGACAAAAAATGTCCTGCCGGCGTATGCGTATCGATGCTTAGATATATCATCATCGCAGAGCTTTGCAAACGCTGCGGTATATGTGCTAAGAATTGTCCTGTTGACGCTATCACGGGTTCAAAAGAGAAGCCTTACGAAATCAATGAGGACAAGTGTATCAAGTGTGGCGTATGCATGGAAAAATGTCCATTCAAGTCAATAATGAAGAACGCGTAAAGGAGGAATATGAACTATGGGAAAAGTACATGTTACGATTGACGGTATTCAGGTTTATGTTCCTGATAACTATACCATTTTGGAAGCTGCAAAGGAAATCAACATACACATTCCAACGCTTTGCTTCCTGAAAGAAGTGAGCGAAATCGGCTGCTGCAGGATGTGCCTTGTGGAGATAAAAGGTAAACGTGAAATGCAGGCCGCCTGCGTTCATCCGGTTGCAGACGGAATGGAGGTAATCACTCATTCAGCTAAAATCAATAAATACAGAAAGAAAAACTTAGAGCTCATACTTTCAAACCACCCTGCAAGATGCCAATCCTGTACAAGGTCTATTTCGCAGTGTGAGCTTCAAGTATTGGCAAATAAGCTTGATGTAGACTCTAAAAACTATCTCATATATCAGGATTCTATAACGATGAATCCTAAAAACACGATAGACGAGGGAATCTCTCTTTTCAGAGACCCTGACAGATGTGTTCTTTGCAGAAGATGCGTATCAATATGCAATAATATACAGACGGTCGGAGCTATTTCGACTCTCAACAGAGGAATCGAAACGGTAATCGGCACAGCCGGACTTGGCGATATCGACAGTTCCGTTTGCGTAAACTGCGGTCAGTGCATCTCTGTATGCCCGACGGGAGCACTTCAAGAACGCAGGTCACTCAATGAAGTCATGGATGACCTGTATAATCCCGATAAGATTGTTATCGCCCAGACCGCTCCTGCTGTCAGGGCCGCGCTCGGCGAGGAATTCGGCAATCCGATTGGAACCAACGTAACGGGTAAAATGATTACGGCTCTAAGAATGCTCGGCTTCAACAAGGTTTTTGATACCGACACCGCCGCAGACCTAACCGTTATGGAAGAAGGTACGGAGCTCATCGACAGGGTAAGAGGCGGCGGAGTTCTTCCTCTTATAACCTCCTGCTCACCGGGTTGGGTTAAATTCTGTGAACACAACTTCCCTGAATACTTGCCTAACCTCAGCACATGCAAATCTCCGCAAGAGATGCTCGGTGCTATCATCAAGAGCTACTATGCTGAAAAGAATAATATAGACGCTAAGGATATCGTTGTCGTATCGGTAATGCCTTGCACGGCAAAAAAATACGAAGCCCAAAGGCCTGAACTCGCTTCTGTCGATAATCTTCCTGATGTCGACCATGTAATCACAACGAGGGAGCTTGCCAGAATGATTCGTCAGATAGGTATCGACTTTAATTCTCTTGCGGACGGCAACTTCGATGACCCGCTCGGTCAATCCACCGGTGCGGGACTAATCTTCGGTGCCACCGGCGGCGTAATGGAAGCGGCTCTCAGAACGGTCTCAGATATTCTTAACGGCGGAAGCTCGGACGCTATTGACTACTATGAGGTAAGGGGCGTCGATGAAGGCATTAAAGAAGCGGAGGTTGAAGTAGCAGACCTCAAGCTCAAGGTTGCGGTAGCACACGGTCTCGGAAACGCTCGCCAACTTATGAATCGTATGAAGGCCGGTGAACATTTTGACTTTATAGAAATAATGGCCTGCCCGGGCGGTTGCGTCAACGGCGGCGGTCAGCCTCTTCAGGTTTCCGATGTACGAAATTGGGTCGACATCAAGGAGCGGCGCGCACACGCACTCTACTCCGGAGACCAAAAGATGTTCATCAGAAAGTCTCATAATAACCCTGCTATAAAGAAACTCTACAAGGAATATCTCGGCATGGCGGGCGGCATGAAGGCACACAAGCTCCTTCATACCCATTATACCGACAGGTCGGATGTGTAAGAAAATCAAATACCCTCGGAAGTCAAACTTTCGAGGGTGTCTTTTTTTCGGAAAAATGCTGAGTTGTTTTTACCTGTCCCAACATTTATTATAGAGCCTGTTTTTGAGGGACTTTTAGATTTTTATTATAGAGCCTTTCCGGGAAGGACTTTTAGGTCTAACATAGAGCCTTTCTTAAGGGCTTTTCTGTATTTTATACGTTTTCTTATCCCGTATAATACCTATACACAGCGCCTTTTTTGAGGAACTTATCATATTTTGACGGAAAGTCCGTGAGTTTCAGTTCGTTCTCATTCAGTATTTTTAGGATAAATGTTTCGTCATCACCCGTGCCGTTAAGAATCAGCTTGTCTCCGTTAATTTCGAAACTGCCGTTAGGTACATGCGACAAGGTAAAATTTAATGAGAGATAAAATTTGCCTTCCTCGAAGTCTATAGTACTCCATTTACCGTCTTCGATTTTGCCGTATTCGTAGATGCCGTTTTTTATATGTGCGTCTTCGGCATCAAATACGTACAATGCCATAGTCACTATGGCAATAAGTAAGATTGCCGCTATAATATATTTTTTCATATTATCTCCATTTTATCTTAATTGCTTCGGTTTCACTGTCAAATAATTTTTCCTGCATTTTTTGCTCCGCTTATCGTTGGATATTTGTTTTGGACAGGAATCAATTAACAGCAGCCGCGTCTCAACCTTTTATCAGTGGAGGCTCTCTCTCAAAATATCTCTGACTTCTTCTTTTGTAAGTACTTTGTAGCCGCCGGTATAAATCAGGGTGGCTTCCGTGATGCCTTCCAGCATATCTTCGGTAACGCCGAGCTCGGATATGTTCATCACGAGTCCCAATTCATTCATCCATGCTTCCATAGCAGCAAGTCCTGCTTCTGCAGCTTCGAGTTCCGTCATATTCTCAGTGCGTACGTCCCAAACTTCTTTTGCGAATCTTGCAAACTTATGAAGTCCGTAAGGCATTATGTGCCTATAGTAAGGAAGAGACACTGCGGAAAGGGTCATGCCGTGTGTTGCGTCCGTATAGGCACCGACAGCCTGACCGAGCATGTGAACTTCCCAATCGGTCGCTTTTCCCATGGAAATCAGTGCGTTAAGCGCCCATGTCGATGACCACATGAGGTTGCTTCGAGCCTCATAATCAAGCGGGTTCGCTGCTGCGATTCGCGAAGAATGAATAACGGATCTCATAAGCCCCTCTGCGATATAGTCGCTGGTATTGTCATCTTCTCCGGAAAAATATTGCTCGCAAATGTGATTAAATATGTCGTATATTCCCGAAACCATTTGATACTTAGGCACGGTAAACGTGTATTCAGGATTCAGAATCGCGAATTTAGGCAGAGCTTTTTCTCCAAGAACGGGCCCTATCTTCAGCATTTGGTCATAGTTTGTAATTACGGAGCCGCTGTTCATCTCGGAGCCGGTGCCGACCATGGTAAGAATACTTCCTACCGGAACAATTCTGCCGTCTGCCTCCTCCTCGCGCAAAAAATATTTTTCCCAGGGGTCTTCATCGCACCACGCTGAAACCGACACGGCTTTCGCATAGTCTATCGTAGACCCGCCGCCTACGGCTAAAATTAAATCAATATCGTTTTCACGTACAATTCGGCAGCCTTCATGCACCTTCACTATCGTAGGGTTGGGCATTACTCCGCTGTCTTCAAAAACTTCTTTGCCGGCCTCATTCAATATGCGTATGACATCATCGTATATACCGTTTTTTTTGATTGAGCCGCCCCCGTATGAGAGCATAACCTTAGACCCATAGTTCTTTAATTCGTCTTTTAGCGATGCGATGGCATCCTTCCCGAAATACACTACCGTCGGGTTTGAATACTTGAAATTTCCTAACATTTGATCCTCCTTGCTATTAGAGTTTTTTGCATTTATGTGATTTTTTTCTTGTGGCTTTCAACTCGATGATACCACGTTTGATTAACACATTTGATTGTTTTAATGAACATAATGGATGAACACGTTTGATTAACCTTATGAACACGTTGGATTAACTTTATGAACACGATGGATTGATTTTGGGGTTTACATAAATTAGTTAAGGGAACTTTGATATATCGGTCTGGCGATTTTATATGCCTTTTTCATCATCTCTTCGTCGGCGTTTACAAGCTCGAAAGACTCACCCGCTTTCATAAACGGAGTGACTGCTCGCGCCACCTCAGGAAATAGTATTCTCCTGTCTCCGATGAAATCTATTATGAAAAGGTAGTGGGGCGTTTCTTTTTTGCTTCTGCTCGCATAGGTGAGCCATGCACGGTTTACCTCCGGATGCGCTACGAAAAGATTATATAGCGCTTCCTTAATTCCTTCCGGATATTTTTTGAGCGGCGAAAGGTGTCTGTGTTCTTCTCCCTCGCTCCTTCTTAGGCTCAGTCCTTCTGTTTCACGGTCGATTTCCATAAGCTGCTCTCTCCCTAAAAGCAGAGTTTTGCCGAAAGGGTTAAAGGCAATGCCGTTCAGTTCCGGTACATCAATCAGGATATGCTTCATCGTGTCTATATTCAGAATTTCCAGTTTGTCCCATTCTCTGTCGCTTTTCTTAAGCTCGTCCTCGCTCGTGAAAGCAGGTATGTAGTTTTCGCCCTCGCTGTTTGTCAGATATGCCAGATTCATTTTGTCACCCATAAAAGGCACGAGATATTCCGCCGTCTTCAGCTTGAAATAGAACTTCGCTTTGCTGACAGGGCTTCTGTCGTTCGCAAAGTTTATCATTTCTTTTTCTAAATCAAATCCCCCGTTATAGTTCTCCGGTATCTTCAAATCTCAGTCCTCCTCTTTAGTATGCTTAAACGTTATCTTTATATCTTTTTTCAATTATATGCTTTTATTGCTTTATTGCAGGTGGCAGTTTATCCTGTTGCCGCAAAAAAAACAGAGCGACTATCATAATCGCAATAGCTAAAACAGCCCCGAACTCCGTGAGCAAATAAGGTGTTATTTGCGTGTTCTCTATGAGCGGATTTATGTCATTGAGCAAAGAATTATGAACAGTATGAAAAATTACAGCCGTCCATAAACTGCCGGATTTAATATATATCCAATTTATAATCGTATTCGCTCCCATCAATGCGATTGTGAAAAACAAAAATGCGAACCATGCCGGAGTAGCACCGTTATTATAGTTGCCTAAAAGCAACAAAGGATAGTGGAACAACGCTCAGACCATGCCGGTTATCAGGTTTGCTTTCGCAAAACTCATCTTTTTATAAAGATTGTTTAGCAGGAAGCCGCGCAGATTCTTTTCAAATATAAAATTAACCAGAAGGCTTAAAACAGCCGGTGAAAAAATCAAGACAACAGCATATAAAATGTTTTCTTCTATTTTCCCTCCGTTTTGTATAATTAAAAAGTTAAAAATGATACTGACCGAAGCCATCAGTATTAAAAATGTCGCAAGCTTTTTGCTTATCTTATCTCTAAATAAATCCATTTCATTTTTCTCCTTTAATTGACTTTTTTTGAGGCTGCCGCTTGCTCAAATCACGATGGCGGCAACACCGGGAGTCTTTTTTATGACCCTGCGCTTGAGGCTGCCGCTTGCTCGTCATCTTTAATTGCATCGACGACAATCAAAAGAGCGACCAATTCCTCTTCAAACGCCTTGTCATATACGGTAATTTCGTAGGTGTCGCCCCATGTGAGCCACGCTTTGTCGATATGCCCCACGATTTCCCCCTGATTTTCAACGTCAAAGTTCATGTCCCAAAAATTACCCAGCAGTTTCAGGTCATAATCTTCGGAAAAAAGGTCAATGTCTTTTTTGAAAAAAGTGAAGTTTTTCTTAATGAAAAAGGATTTTCTGTCATCAAAAGTAACGTCATACTGCGGCATGAAGGTCAGCAGCCTTTTCTCCAAGACAAAAGACTTCGAGCCATCGTTTTTCGTTACATTCACGCGATTGCCTATTAGTGTGAAATCCTGGTCTACCTGATAAACCTCTCTTCCATCTTCATCAAGCACGGGATAGTGATCCGTAATCTTAAATACTTTTTGTTTAACATACAGTTTATACGTAATCTCCTCCAAAATTTATAATTTATCTTAATTTCATTTTAAACCTTTACTGCGTTTTTTGCATCATATAAATATGC
Organism: uncultured Oscillospiraceae bacterium; assembly: GCA_964345365.1. GTDB lineage: Bacteria > Bacillota > Clostridia > Peptostreptococcales > Anaerovoracaceae > RUG754. The sequence continues at coordinate 14,211 of CAYFQR010000025.1, read as the reverse complement.
CCGATTGCGAAAAAGAGAGAAAAACCGACAAGCAGCCGGCGCCTGTGGAGAAGTCTAAAATAAAACGCTGTTTTTAGCTATTTTTGTATTCATAAAATTCCATGATATCAAGCTTTTCCGAGTGTGGCATTCGTTTGACATCAGTGGTATCGGCAATCTCCGGTACAACACCCCGGAATTTTTCAATCCGACAAATTGGGATTTATCTATTTCAAGCTGTATCTAATGCACTTCATCACTTAAAGCTCAATCAGCTTACATTGCTCCAGCCCTGCGCTCCAAAACTCCTCAATCGGCACCCCCTTTATTTGACTTATGAGGCTTGCATTCATTGCACCGTGCCCTACGATAAGTATGTCTTTTCCCTCTTGTAATTGCGGCTCAATTATTTCTCTCAGGAACTCTCCGGTTCTCGCGAATAACTGTGAAAACGTTTCCGCTCCTCCGATAGATTCTGTATATTTCTCAGGTTTATCAAATATAATATTAATCGGACAATCGGGGATTTGAAAACTCTTCTCAAGCCCCTCATAGTCGCCAAAACTCATTTCAACAAGCCGCTCGTCTTCTATTATCGGGATATTTCTGTTGCTGAGCATTATATGCGCCGTTTCCACAGCCCTGATTAAAGGAGAACAATAGCACACGTCTATGTTTACCGACTTATATTCTTCGTGCGCTTTTTTTGCCATAAGTCTACCCTCATCGTTCAAGGGTATATCCGTTCTCCCTTGCAGTTTACGCCTTGCATTCCATTCTGTTTTGCCATGTCTCATAATATATAACAAAGTGATTATTTTCCTTCGCCGGTGCATTTATTTACGACAATCAAGCCTTTTGCTTCTTTTGAATCTTCTATCTCGTTTTTTATGTTACAGTGCTTCAGTACCCTGATGTCTTTTTGCCTGGCCGGCTTGTCTATATTCATCTGCCTCATACTTAAAGTTTTTGGCTACCTGTTTACATTTGTTGCAAGATATACACTTGTCTTTGTCGCACTTTATTCGCAAAATCGAAAAATAGCTCATCGGTTTCAAAAAAACTGTGATTGGACAAATATATTTGCAAAATGCTCTATTATCCTCAAAAGCGTAAGCAAGAACAATACCTACGCAGTAATAGGCGATGCTTCCGCTGATGAATGCCCAAAACATTATTTGCTCTATATTTAATGCTTTAGTAAGGAATAGCAGTGATACAAATATAAAAGACGAAATAAATACAATGTACCGTATCCAACCTATTTTTGACCTTTGTTTTTTTGCAACTTTATATGCCAAAAATCTAAAACCATCGCTGTCCAACATGCATAACCACACCAGCCACGCCCGAATATGAGAGGTCCGAATATCTTTGCTACGGCATAATGAATAGTTGCAGCCTCAAATGTTCCCATAAACAGATAATACCAAAAGCCTTCAATCTGCATATTTTCATTGCAAATCAATCCAAGATAAACAAGCATATACATGCCGACAAGCAATTGAACAACACGTCTTGCATATTTATATTTAACTATCAACAGGAAAACACCCAAAGAGATTGATATGCCGATATAGCTAAAATTAAACAAGTAAAAAATATTATCTTTGGTCAACCATAAGACAATAGCTATTGTCTAAAATATCAAAAGTATTATGACCGGAAGCAGCAGCTTTTTGAATCGCTTCATTTTGTCCCGCAAATTCCAATTTCCCTCCACGATTACATGTTTGAATAATCACGAATTATCTTCCATTTATCATATAAATCATCCATCGAAGCTCTCGCATTGGCAGGGCTTGTAGACGGAAGCTGAATGGCTTTAGCCCCGGTTTTCGATTCCTGATATTTTCGATAATAGCGATAAGATGTCCCGCCGTTGCAAAAAACTTGCCTTATATCCGCTTTCTTGAAAATAGGGCTTAAATCCGACGGAACTACATTTTGAATACTTGCGTCACTCGAACCGATGATATCGCAGCGGTATATAACATCATAAACTGCAATATGATTATCAAGAAGAAAGGCTCTTCTTTCTTCAATGTCCGTATTCAGATTCACCTCAAAAATCCGTTCAAGCAAAGGCCAGAAGCGATTTTGCGGATGCCCGTAAAAGAAACCGTATTCTCTGGTTTTGACGGATGGAAATGAGCCCAAGATTAATATCTTTGAATCGGCTTGAAAAAGAGGCCGAAGCGGGTGTGTAATTGTTTGATGTTTGGTCACTCGTCTGTTCCCTCCTATAACTCAAACGGGTGATTTTTTGCCCGTTAAATGCTACACATTCAGCTATGCATCGCAATCTCTATGCTATCCATGTATTCCCCAAGCGAGAGGTTAAATTTTTCATAATCGGCTTTTTCGAATTCTCCTGACATGCATGGCACCGTTACATTTACCGTCTTAACCTGATTGAAGAATGTTATCATGATTGGTGCTTTAATCATTTTCGACATTCCGCGAATAGTCAGCTTCCATGCTTCTTCAAATTTCAAAATATCCTCTGCCGAAGACACATCCATTTTTTTATCATCTACCAAAATCTCTGCATCTTCGTAGTAATTGTAAGCTTTGCTGACAGCTTTTAAGATATTCTCCCATCCCGCAGGATATGTCAGATTAAATGTTGACAAAAGCTAACCGTCTTCTTCTCTTACTCCTAATAAAAGCATTTTTTCGTCCCTTTCCATTTTATATTTCAGTTTTCCTTAAGTTTTTAATTTCATCTGTGCTGTCATATCTCAAACCCGAAACAGTCCATTGCTAAGCTTCATTGAACCGAGATTTATCTAATCGGCTTGCCTATATTCATCTTAATGTGTTCCTCTAATCAAGCAGTATCATGGCAAATCTATTCGTCATTTCTCCGAATTCCTGCAGCACGCGAATGTCGTATCCAGCGTTAATTACCGTATCAAAAACGCTGATTCCGAGCCCCTCCATAGATGGACGCGCTTCCATCGGATTTATGCATTTTGTTCTGTCGCTTCCGCAAACGCATTTTTCGCATAGCCGGCACTCATCCAGCGAAAGCAAAAAAGCCTTATAATATCCCTCTTTGAACAGCTCTTTTTCGGTCGTAATCAGCTTTCTCTTGTATGCTTTAATTTCTTCTTCATACTGATTTTCATTTACATATGGAATGTCAAAACGCATGATAACGGCTTTTTTATAGCTCATTACCATTGCTCTGCATTCAGCCACAGGCGGCAAGGCAGGTGGGCAGGTTCCTGAGTTCCCATAGCTCGGGCATCCGAACATGCAGTGAAATCTCACCCAATCTTCAACTATAACATTGTCTTTAACATCTATGATTTTGAAATCACAAATTCCGTTATCATTTAATACGCTTGCTATTACTTTACTATCTACAATCATTTTCTCCACCCTCTCGCATCGTCTATTTATGATATGTTTCGTTCCTTATGATTTTGAAGCTTCTGTAGATTTGTTCGAGCAGTATTACTCTCATCATCTGATGCGGAAAGGTCATATCTGAAAAGCTGAGCTTGAAGTCAGCCCTCTTACTTACTTCTTCGCTCAGCCCAAGACTTCCGCCTATTATAAATGCGACATTGCTCTTTCCATCGATACCAAGATTTTCTATCTTCTCGGCGAGGTTTTCGGACGTCAGTTTCTTTCCCTTAATTTCGAGGCTTATAACATAACTGCCGTCACGCACCGCTTTCAAAATATCTCTGCCCTCAGAAATTTTAACTTTTTCTTCATCGGCACCGGAAGAATTCGCAGGAAGCGGCGTTTCTTTAAGCTCCGATATTTCAAGTATGCAGTAGCTTGAAAGGCGCTTGGAGTATTCGCGAATTGCCTCTTGCCAATATTTTTCTTTCAGTTTTCCAATGCAAATAATCTGTATGTTCATATTTTCGCTTCCTAAAACGGAGCATTCTTTATCTCGTCTATCCCTATATTCGCAAGCTCGTCCGCTCTGTTATTCATCTCGGTAACGTGCTTGAAATCTTCAAAAGAAAATCGCGCACCGTTCCATTCGACGAACTTTTCATATAACTTTTCAAAATCAACTACCTTAGACTCAAGATTCACATGCCCCTTTACTCTGAAAAAATTACATCTGTGTTTACGTACAAGGCCAAGTAGTTCTTCCCATAGTTCCTTATTCTCCACAGGTTCTTTTTTTGAGGTTTTCCAGCCGTTCTTTTCCCAGTTTATGTGCCATTTCTCTCTGAAGCAATTTACAACATATGACGAATCGCTGAATATATCGACATCAAGCCCTTCTTTTTTTAGAGCTTTGAGTGCTTCGATTACCGCGGTGAGCTCCATCCTGTTATTCGTGGTGTCTGCTTCGCCGCCGTAAATTTCTTTTTTAACTTCTCCGTATTCGAGTACGGCGCCCCAGCCGCCGAAGTTTGTTTCTTCTTGGTTGTTAGAGCATCCGCCGTCGGTATATATCTTTAATTTAGCCATAATTTTTCTCTTTTTGTATAGTAGTTTTTTCGCTCTTGTTTACAGTAATTTAGTTCTTTTAACCACGCAGTGCCCCCTGCTATTCTAATACAAAGTCAGATATATCAAGGCGTTTCTCTAAAATCATCACCGAAATGTCCGTTGCCGTTTCTCTCTAATTAAGTCAGGAAACATGTATACTGTCGACTTTTTAATATCAGGTCGGATACATGCATGCCGCCTCTATTCTAATATCAAGTCAGACACATCAATGTCCTTGTCTTTCACATAACGGAATTTTTCGCCTGTAAATATATCGTATATTACAGGTGCCACAAGGAGCGTGAGTGCCGTGGCATATATGAGTCCTCCTATGCAAACAAGCGCAATCGGCTGCATCATATCCGTTCCCGCAGTCTTGCCGATTGCCATTACGACAAGGCCTAAAATGGTAGTTATCGATGTCATGAGCACAGGTCTCATCCTGGTGGCTCCTGAGAGTATAATCGCAGCTCTCTTGTTATGTCCTTTGGCTCTAAGCCTGTTAATATAGTCGACAAGAACTATTCCGTTATTAACGACTACACCGTTAAGAATAATCAGTCCGAGCATCGCCATTACGGAAATTTCCTTGTCGAATATGAGCAGGGCCCCGAGCCCTCCCGTAAACGCGAGCGGTATGGTGAACATGACTATGAACGGTGACCTTAAGCTCTGGAATTGAGCTACCATTATAAGATAAACGAGCAAAATGCCGAGCAGCATCATCTCTAACAAGTCTTTCATTGCTTCCTCGATGCTTTCGTTTTCACCGCTGAACTTATAGCTTACATCGTCAGGGAAATCTTCTTTTTCGAGGGCATCTCTGCATTTCTCGGCAACCTGCGTTATGTTATAGCCTTCTTCAAGTTCGGACGTTACCGAAATATAGGTCTTTTGGTCGAGCCTGTTTATTGACGGCAGACTGCTTGTCTTTTCGAGTGTGGCGACGTCTTTCAGCTTAACGCCGTCAGCAATTTCAAGATTTTTAAGATCATTGAGTTTAACCGTCTTTTCGTCACCGTTTGATACCACTATGTCATAGTCAACGCTGCCGATTCTCACTGTTGTTGAGACTTTTTCGTAGGTAAGAGCTTCGCTCACTTTCATGTAAATCTGTGCTATGGTGAGCCCTTCTCGCATTGCCTTCGTCTTCTTGATGACGAAATGGTATTCCGGTTCTGCATCTTTTAGTCCCGTTTCCACTTTTTCGATTCCTTCAACTTTAGAGAGTACGGAGGCTATGTTTTTTGCACTGTCTTCAAGATTCGCGCGGTCGTTTGAATATACCTCGACCGTCACTCCGGAGCCGTAAAGCGCAGAAGTATATTCCGTTACGGACGATGAACTGATTATATCAACTTTGCAGCCCAAGCCGAGCGTGGCGAGTTCTATTTTTTTCTCAATCTCGGCTCCCGACAGTCCCGCATCGGTATCAACTATTACGTAGAGACTGACAATTCCCGACTCTGTCTCTCCGGTTATGTTGCCCATGTCTGAACTCTCAAGCAAGGCCCCCGCGCTTTTTACGCCTTTTACATCGTTAACAATTATATCAAGTACTTCATCTGTGGTCTTTGCGGTCTTTTCGACGGAAGAGTCCTTGTCATCCATTGTGAGCTGCCCGCTCATCATCGGTGTAGACATGTCGGGAAAAAGTATCAGGCCTTTCGCGAGTGAACCATGTATCGTTACCGCAAGCAAGGCTGCCGATATAAACAGTACCAGAAACTTGTGGTTTAGGTTCCAATTCAGCACTCTCTTATATGTTTCTATGAAGTTTAGAGCGCCTTGCGGTTCCGGTTTCGGTTTTTTAGAGAGCATGTTCGCTGCAAGCGCCGGCACGAGAGTAAGTGCAATAATAAGCGATGCGGCAAGCGAATATGTAATGGTGAGAGCCATATCCGAGAACAGCTGTCTCGTAATTCCCGTGATAAATAGTATAGGTGCGAACACGCAAACCGTAGTAAGCGTCGATGATGTGATTGCGGATGCGACTTCTTTCGTGCCTGCTACTGCGGCTCTCTTAGGGTCTATACCGAGTTTTCTGAGTCTGAATATGTTTTCGATAACGACTATTGAGTTATCGACGAGCATTCCGACGGCAACGGCAAGTCCCGACAGTGAAATCAGGTTTATCGTTACTCCGGAGAAGTACATGAGTACTATCGCAAAGGTCAAACTCACAGGTATAGAAAGCAGCGTGATAAATGTAGGCTTAAAGTCTCTCAAAAATAGGAGCAAAACAAGCACGGCAAACAGTGCGCCATAGAGAAGGCTGCTAAGTATCGCTTCAATTATAAGGTATATGTACTCGCCTTGATCCATGAGGGCAGTGAAGTTCAGTCCTTCATATTCATCCTTGAGTTCCTCAAATCTGTCTTTTATATTATTCGATACAACGGTCGTTTCATAGTTACTCTGCTTGGAGAATGTCAAAACCACACTCGGCTTCCCGTCAATCGAGGCGTAGACTTCTTTGCTGTTGTCAGTGGTCACTACATCGCAAACATCTTTTATTTGAATATCTCCGAGCCCCTCAACATTAAAGAGGAAGAGATTTTTTATCTGCTTGCGGCTGCTCAGTTTATCGCCGACCGAAACGAGGTATTTAGCCTTGCCTTTTTGGATATAGCCTGCCGGCATATCGAAGTTCTGTCCTTTCAAAAGACCCGAAACCATGTCTATTGTTATCAATGAGCCGAGGTTCGCTTTTTTGAGGGCCTCGTTAGCCCGTCTATCCAAGCCCGCACGCGCATTCAGCAAATCGTTTTTAGCGGATTTGAGTTTTTTCTCGGCTTTCGTGAGCTCTCCCTCAGCATCGCGGAAATTTTCGATTGCATCGTAGGTGCCTCGCTCGGCGGCTTGGTAGCCCGCTTTCAGTTCAGGCAGCTGTGCGGCCGCCATGGCATCCTCGGCATTTGCAACTGCTGTAGCCACACCCGAATCGAGTTCGGTCAGCGTAGCCGAAAGCTCATCATAGGTTTCGCTTTTTTGTTTTTCGAACTCTGTTTTTTGCTTGTCGAGCTTGGACTCCGCCTTTCTGATTTCTTTTAGCCCCTTGTCTATCTTGACTCTGGCCGAAGACATTTCACCGTTTATCTTGGCTATGAGCTTGTTGTTCAGTTTTTCTATCTTGTCTTCGTTTATGAATACGTTTATTTCGGATTCAACCAGACCGCCCGCTTGGATTGAGGCGACTCCCGTGGTGCCTTCAAGCTCCGGTATTATCGTTTTGTTCAGAAACTCCGATAGTCTTTCAGTCTCATATCCTTCCATGTCAACGGAAGCCACCATAATCGGAATCATGGTAGGATTTATCTTCATTATGATAGGCGAGCCGATATCCTCTCCCCAGCTCCCTTCTACGAGATCGACGTTTTGGAGGGTTTCCACGGAGGCCGTATCCATGGAGGAGCCGTTTTCAAACTCCATGAGGATTACGGAAAAGTCCGCGGATGAGTTCGATTGAATCGACTTGAGGTTTTCGATAGTTGCAAGACTCTTTTCAAGAGGCTTCGTGACCTGCTCCTCGACTTCTTTCGGAGTGGCTCCCATATATGTCGTCATGACCACAATGTATGGCAAGTCAATAGACGGCAAAAGATCCGGTGTCATCTTGAGCACCGATACTATGCCGAGTGCGATAATCATTATAACTGCCACTATGACCGTGAGCGGTTTTTTTACACTGAATTTTGACATGGCTTTTTCTCGTCAGTTTTTCTCGGTTATTTATATGTTTTTTCTGCTTTTATTAACTTCCTACATAAATTATATCTATTATGTTCGAATCCTTCTGTGTCCGAACGTATATATTCCGCGTTCGAAAGAACGAGTATGAATTCTCATTCTTACTCGCCTTCGCTGTAGTCAGGATATATTGTCGGTTCCATGAATTCGCAGCCTTCTTTCGTTACATCATCTCGGAAGTACCAAAGATTCGATTCTTCCTGTCCGAAAGAACAACCGAAGAAGAACAGATTGGTATCTTCATTTCTTTCGAAGTATCCGCCGCCATCTGAACCTGTGATATTACACTTCACAAATTGGAAATCTCCGATGCAGTCATATATCTCAAAAGGAGCGTAGGAGCAATCGCGGATATAGGAGTTGGAAATAATTAAATCTCCGCTGCCTTCGACGCAGCTTAAGCCATAGGCTCCGCAACCGAACAGGTCGAGATTATCCATACGCATACCCTGTGTACTGTTAAATCCTATGACATTTCCGGTACAGTTGCCCCTCTCGACAGTATGTCCCATCGTCAGATAGCTCAGTTCAACACCCGAACAGTTAACAAAGTTAAGTACAGTAGCATAGCGCGGTTCCGTTAAGATTTCCGTGTCTGCCATATTCTCTGAATTACCCCTAATCTTAAGGTCATTTATGTTCTTTATTACAATCTCCAATCCGTCGAATGCCTCTCTTATTTCGACGTATTCATGTTTGGCATTCCATGCTTCATAGTCTGCCGCATTTGAAAAATTCGAAAGAAAATCTGTAAGATTATATGTGCCCGGGTCAAGTGCTATGCGTGCGCCCGGTTTTATTTCTTCCAAAAATTCTCCGGTAAATCGGGCATGATAGTATTCATCCGTTGAAGTCGGCTCCTCTACGCCGTTAGGGTCAACAGGGTCAGGAGTCACCGGGTCAGTAACCTCTTTGTTCCCTCCTATACAACCCATAAGTGTGGTTAGCGCCAATAAAAATATCAACAAAATTGCAAGTCTTCCTAATGAGATATTCCTTTTCTTACTAATAACTTTCTATCCTCTCTTTTTCTCCATTGTCCGGAATTGCCGGATGATGCAATGGGTTAATTTTCTTAATTATTAAAATATATAATGTTTGTGCACGGCGATATGATTCCATATAATGATTGCAGAGCAAAGCGATGTAATCATTATATCATGTTTACATGATATAATTCAGCCATGTGCGATTTTGCCGAGCTTGCGAAGGCAAAATAGTCGCACGGCGATATGATTTCATATAATAGCTGCGCATGCAGCTATTATATCATATTAAAGCGATATAATATACATTTTTTCGCGATTTTATCTTCTATAATATAGGGTTTGCGGGCACTTATATATCTTCAGCATTGGCTTATATTCATTTAATGCGGGCACGTTACCCTGTAATAGAAAAAGCAATCCCTTTCGGGATTGCTTTCGGTTTTTGTTTTTTCGACCGCTCATATAGGTGTTTTCGTCTACAGTTTGGTCATTTTCTCTTATGCAGACGTTTAGTCAGCAACATAAGGGAGGAGAGCCACTATTCTCGCACGCTTAACGGCAGTTGTAACCGCTCTCTGGTGCATAGCGCAAGTTCCTGTGATTCTCTTAGGCAAAATCTTGCCTCTCTCCGTAATGTATCTTTTTAGTTTTTCTACATCCTTGTAATCGATAACTTCTGCCTTATCTGCGCAGAACTGGCATACTTTTTTTCTTCTGATGCCGGTACGTTTAGGTCTCTTTTCGATCATGTTCCTTATCTCCTTTCTGTTTAGAACGGGATATCCTCTTCAATCGCTGTGAATTCACCCGGTACAGGCCCGTCGAAAGCTCCGGAGTCTTCCGAAGAAGCACCGGACGCCGAAGGCTCATAGCCGCCCTGCGAGGACTGGTTTCTGTCTCCCCATTCTAAAAATTCTACTCTGTCAGCTACGACATCAGTAGTATAAACGGTTGCACCGTCCTTATTAGTGTAACTGCCTGTCTGAAGTCTTCCCTGCACGGCTACAAGTCTTCCTTTTTTAAGGTACCTCTCGCAATTCTCAGCCTGCTTGCCGAAAACCGTAATTCTCGGGAAATCCGTCTTTTTTTCTTCGCCTTGCCTTGTAATTCTGTCAATCGCTATTGAAAAAGTACAAACGGCCATCTGTGTTCCGGAAGTATATCTGACTTCAGGGTCTCTCGTTAATCTGCCTATAAGTACAACGCTGTTCATATGCTACCTCTCTTTACTCTTCGTCTTTGTTCACGATGATGTGTCTCATAACGTTGTCGGAAATCTTCAGTCTTCTGTCGAGTTCCTTAGGTAATGTCGGATTGCCCTTGAAAGTTACAACAACATAATAGCCGTCGTTTAACTTCTCGATAGGATATGCAAGTCTTCTCATTCCCCAAACGTCTACTTCTCCGATTACACCATCAGCTGCAATGACATCTTTAACCATTTCGATTGTCGCATCTTTTTTTTCATCTTCTAAAGTAGGATTGATAATGAACATTACTTCATAGTTTGTCATGTTTCTTCTCCTTTCTCTGTGGACTTAGTGGCGACGACTCCCTCGTCGCAGAGATTCGCACGGCTAGACTCGTGCCCCATTATTATACATCAAAAAACAAAAAATGCAAGGAAATTTTTTGGATGAGAATTTCGACAAAAATCGGTAAATCCACTTGGCTGACGAAAACCGTCCTCTTAAATCTGCTATTAATCACTTGACGCAAACTAACCGCAAATGGAAAACCGCCCTCCATAAGTGAACTTGTTAAATTACTCGGAAGCATGTTTCTTGCAAGTCCGAGCTCGTCGAACCTCTCTTTGTACATACCGCTTGGGATGATAAGCCCGAGATACCGGTCGCACATAGTGGTGATGCGGAACATCGATGTGAGCAGTGTAACTACAATGAGCAGGAACGGAGTTTTAACCTTCTTGATGAATCCTCCGAGCATCGATTCAACCGCACCCATCTGTTGAAGTATGCCGCCGAAACCTACCGCGATTATAACGAGGTTGTTAGTCCGGAGCATGCTGTTCATTCCGCCCCTATACTATATCCATTATAAAATACGGGTTTTTTGTTATTTCATCAAATCTTCACCATATTATTACGAATTATTAGCACTCACCACTTGACAGTGCTAACAATGTGCGTTAAAATATAATTAGGGTTGAGAGCATTGAAATAAGATTTCCGCTTTCAGCCGAGAAAAAACAGTTAAACACCGCCGCAACGGCGCTATACTAAAAAAGGAGGAGATACTATGTTATTACCAAGCATTTTCGGAGACAATTTATTCGATGATTTCATGGACGATTTTTTCCCTGCAGTACAGAGAAAACCGGTCAGATCGGTTCAGACAATTATGAAGACCGACATCAAGGAGACGGCTGAAAACTATGAGCTCGGAATTGAGCTTCCGGGTTTCAACAAGGAAGATGTTAAAATCAAGCTTAACGACGGATATCTTACAGTCAGCGCTTCCACCGATTCCTCCAGCGAGGAAAAGGACGATGACGGAAAGTTCATCAGACGCGAACGCTACACAGGTGCGATGACAAGAAGCTTTTTCGTAGGAAAGGGACTGACGGAAGAAGATGTTAAGGCCAAGTTTGAGAACGGCGTACTCACCGTTTCGCTTCCTAAGGAGGCTCCTAAGAAGATTGAAGAAGCCAAGTATATCGCCATTGAATAATAAAGTTATGTCTACCATGTAGTGCTACCAAAGCCTGACTTGAGGCTTTGTCGAAATTAGACTGAGGTACTGCTCAATTCAAATCCATAACTTATTAAAATCAATTCAAAGCATTACTTAAACTAAAAAGGCAAGAGCCTCGCTTATTAAGCGAGGCTCTTTGTTTTCACGATTTAATAAATCACGGGGTCTAATCCGTCGAATTCGACCTCGAATTTTTTTCTCTCGGCATCAGATTCTCCGAGGTAGTAGGCCTTTCCTTCCCTGAATACATAGGTGCTTGTGCTGCCGTCTGAATTATTGAGGAATTGAACGGCGGCAAAAGGTTTATAATTCCAATCATAAGAATCTTTCGAGATGTTTACTAAGCAGGTGGTGAGATATGGATATGAAACTTCCTTATAATTCGCTAATATGTTTTTTGTGCCTGTCGCACGGTCTACAGTGAATACCGCAATATCCATGAGAGAAGGCTCTTCCAGTGCCTCGTACCCCGGTCTTTGTTTGGCGGACAGCTTGCTTGACATGCCGCACAGCGTATTGTCTCCCTCGCTGTAAAGGAATGACATATCAGTGTCTTTTGCCGCGAACTTCCCGATTGTCCTGAGACTGCCGCTTTTCCAACTGTATTGTTTGAGTACGACATTTTCATCAGTACCGGCTTCCTTGCTCCATATGAACGAAAACCCGAAACTGTTTTTTAAGGTCATACGAAGGTCTTTGCCGCTTAAGAGAGTACGCTTTTTTTCGGTCTTGCAGTTTAATTCCGTCGCTTTGTAGTAAATATCTCCGGTGTTAGCTCCCGTTCTCACTTCTTCAACGATAACCCGGTAGCTGCCTTTCACAAGTCCCTCTTCGAGAGGGTAAACATTTTTTATCATTGTCTTGGTTTTACCGGTACGGCTGATTTTTATCAAATTGCTTATTGAAAAATAGCCTTCGCCCGAATAGTAAAAAAGTTTATTGTGTGCGGCAAAGATACCGGAAACATGCCTGTTCTTGAGAGTCTTCAGCGTTTTCAGTTTTTTCGTTCCTATATCATAAACGCGGATTTTTGAAACATAGTAGTCTTTATCCTGATTATACGTGACATCGGTAAAAAACACCTGCCGTCCGTCCGTGGCGATATATTCAACCTCTCTCGCATAGCCGATTGTGGTGCTTTTAGCATTGAGGCCTTTCGACATGCAGAGTTTGCCCTTTGAGTTTAGATAAAAGAATCTCCCGAGATTGCCCGCTTCAATTCTGTTTTCTTTGCCGCTGTACTGTATATCGCGTACAGTCGTCAGGCTCTTTTTCGTTGCAGCATATGCTGTGTCCGCAGCTCCCGCAAGCTCCCCGATTTTAGCCGTCTTGGGAATTGCGAAAGCAAGCGTAAGCAGCATGGTCAAAATCAGTATGACGCCTATATGTTTTTTCATCGTTCTCATCGTTTTAGCCCCCTCCTTCTATTAAAGGTTTCATTCATCCGTATGCGAATATTTATGTTATGAATTTTACCATTTTATCGGGGAAACTGCAATATGTTCTTTATATTTCCGTCAGCTCCGGTCTTTCATAAAAACTGTTTCTAAAGGTTCCGGGGTTTTATCAATGTTGCGTAGGAGGACGATATTATGGGGCGGGTTGTTCGTCTTCCGGAAGCATATATCCGCCTGTGCCGAGTCCTATGCAGTGCCATAAGCCGTCCTTCTGTTTCTGCAGTACGAATTCCCAATAGCATGTCATCTTACCTTCGTGCTTTCCTGTTGCCATGCCGGTGTTTCCTGCCCACAGGTGAGTTTTTTTGATATCTGCCGGAGTAAATATCGGCTTAAACCAACCTAATACTGCATCGCCTTTCTTGCCGACCTTGATTACTTTCCATTCATCTACGTCATAATCCTTTATTTCATAGGCGCTGCCAGGTGCGAGGCTCAGCCAATGCTCAGGATAAGCCTCGTTCACGAATTTCTCAGCCGCGTCTCTTGCCTCTCTGTCATATTCAAAGGATATACGTGAGGAGTCGAACTCCAAATTATCATAATCATACCTGATACTCCGAGCCAAAGGCTCCTGAGATTTGTCTTTAGGCGTGGCTTTCCAGCAGGCGTCGGCTTTTCTATCCCAAAATGTCACTATTTCCAAATCGTCGTATGACCAAAAAGTCATGCTTCCTTTACCTTCTTTGCATGCTATATAAAGACGGTAATTAACGCCTTTGGGTCTATTACGCTTATACTCTAAACCTTTTTCCATTATATAACTCAAGCCTGTCCCCTTAATCCATTGAGATAATATTATATCAATACCTTCTACCATTATATCATCAAAATCGACCATTTAAATTGAT
>CAYFQR010000024.1:0-23038 GCA_964345365.1 uncultured Oscillospiraceae bacterium | reverse complement strand
CCTGGATTTTTTACCTGTGATAGACAATAAGAGCATGGCATTGTATGAGTCTATGAAATACAGCCTTACGGCAGGAGGTAAAAGGATTCGTCCGGTACTTCTCTTAGCTACATGTGAGTTTGCAGGCGGCAATATAATGGAGGCGCTTCCTTATGCTATTGCTCTTGAATATATACACACATATTCGCTCATACATGATGACCTTCCATGTATGGACGATGATGATCTGAGAAGAGGGCTTCCAACCAACCACATTGTTTACGGAGAAGCCGCCGCGGTACTCGCGGGTGACGGCCTTCTTACCACGGCATTTGAAGCCATAAACAAGGATATGATGCTATATTTTGACGAGCCCCGAGATTTACCTAAAAGGGTAAGGGCTGCTTACGAAATCGCAAAAGGCGCCGGTGTGCGCGGGATGATAGCAGGTCAATTCTCTGATGTTGAAAACGAAGAGATGCACATTTCCAATGAAATGCTCGAATACATACATATAAACAAAACCGGAGCACTGATAAAGGCAGCCGTAAAAGCCGGACTTCATTTAGGCAATCCTGATGAGGAGATGTTTGAAAACATGGAAACATACGCCGAAAATCTCGGTCTGTCGTTTCAGATTATGGACGATATATTAGACGTTGTCGGCAAAAAAGAAGAACTCGGTAAAAACGTCGGTCAAGACGATAAGGACCACAAAAACACCTACGTTTCCGTAAACGGTCTTGAAGCCGCATACGAAAAACTGGATGAGCTTTCCCTTAATGCAAAAAATGCAATATCCATATATTATGATAATGCATTGTTCTTCAGTAAATTGATTGAAGATATGAAAGTCAGAAGGGTATAGGATAGGATATGAAATTAATTGAGGAATATAATTTCCCTGAAGAACTAAAATATATGAGTGATGAGGAGCTGAGTCTGCTCGCTGTTCAAATTCGTGAGTTTCTCATAGAAAAAGTATCAAGAACAGGAGGACATTTAGCATCCAACCTGGGTGTAGTGGAGCTTACCATTGCTCTTCACAAGGTTTTCAACAGTCCCAAGGATAAACTGATTTGGGACGTCGGTCACCAATCCTATGTTCATAAAATACTTACAGGCAGGGCCTCCGGTTTTGACAACCTTAGAAAATTCGGCGGTCTGAGCGGTTTCCCTAAAGCAAAAGAATCCGAACATGATGCTTTTGACACGGGGCATTCAACCACATCGCTTTCAGTAGCGGCGGGAATGGCCGCCGCAAGGGATATAAAAGGTGATGATAATGAAGTGGTTGCAATAATAGGCGACGGCTCGATGACAGGCGGTATGGCATACGAAGCCATGGACAATATCGGCTTCAAAAAAAGCAAGATGATTATCATTTTGAATGATAACGGCATGTCAATATCCAGAAATGTAGGCGGAATATCAAGATATTTAGGAGAAATACGAACCTCGAAGAACTACCTGAAGGCAAAAGATTTCATCAAAGCAAAGTTTGACAGCAGCATAGCTCAGGGGCTCGCCAATGTTAAAAACGATATTAAATATTCCATATTAGACAATGAGGGGTTGTTTTTCGAAGGCTTAGGTCTTACGTACTTCGGGCCGATTGACGGTCATAATATAACCGAGTTAATCAAAGTTATGCGAAAAGCCAAAACGCTTAACGAGCCTGTTCTGATTCACTGCATTACGAAAAAAGGCAAGGGCTATACGAACGCCGAAAAATATCCGAGAAAATTTCACGGAATATCTCCTTTCGATCCTGAAACCGGAGAAATAACCGCTAAAAACAATATGCCTTCCTATTCGTCAGTAATGGGTAAGCATCTGCTGAAAATGGCAAAAAAAGACGAAAGCATTGTGGCGATTACCGCCGCTATGGGTGAAGCCACCGGATTAAAAGACTACTCGATAGAAATCCCTGACAGGTATTTTGATGTAGGTATAGCAGAGGAGCATGCCGTGACATTCGCAGCCGGACTTGCTAAAGAGGGATTAAAACCGTTCGTGTGCATATATTCTTCTTTTCTTCAAAGAGCGTATGACCAGCTGATTGAAGATGTGTGTCTTCAGGAACTCAATGTCGTGTTCATGCTCGACAGGGCGGGAGTTGTAGGTGCGGACGGCGAGACACATAACGGGCTGTTTGATATCTCTTACTTGAGTTCCATGCCTAATATGACCGTGCTTGCGCCAAAAGACGGCAATGAACTCACATCCATGATGGATTGGGCGGTCAAACAGGATGGGCCGGTAGCAATCAGATATCCGAGAGGCGAGTGCGTTTACAATAACGAGATTATGTCGTTTAATTCATATTCTCCGAAGTCAAAAAGAATCGATGACGGAATTTTGATTGATGTATGGGCAACAGGCAAAATGTTTGAAACCGGAAATATCGTGAGAAATATTATTTCTTCAAAAGGCTGTGAATGCGGGCTTGTAGACGTAAGCTGTATTAAACCTCTCGATATATCTCCGTACTATGACTGTAATTGCCGATACATTGTTTCCATTGAGGATAATACCGTCAAAGGAGGTTTCGGGACACAGCTTAAGGATGCTCTAAACGGTGAAATATGCCATGTAATAAGTTTCGGCTGGCCTGACAGATTCATAGAGCACGGCTCTTTTGAAGAGCTTGCCGACAAATATGAGCTTACACCCGAAAAAATCGCTTCTAAAGCAATGGATTTCATAAAAGATTGTGAAAAAAAGTATTCCGCATTTGATTCTTTAAGCGATTGATGTCAAACACCTATACTGACTTATTGTAATATGAAAGAAAGACTTGATACGCTTCTTGTAAAAAAAGGATATTTCGACTCAAGAGAAAAAGCTAAACGTGCTATTATGGCAGGGCTTGTCCTTATCGATGAACTTTGTTACGACAAACCCGGCACATCTGTGGACGTCGATTCAAACATCAGAATAAAAGGAGATTCCTATCCCTATGTTTCAAGGGGAGGCCTGAAATTAGAAAAATCCATAAAAATATGGGGTCTTGAACTTGCCGGCTTAATATGTATGGATATCGGTTCTTCTACGGGCGGCTTTACGGACTGTATGTTAAAAAGCGGCGCCTCTAAAGTATATGCGCTTGATGTGGGAACAAACCAGCTTGCTTACAGCCTCAGGACGGATGACAGAGTCATCGTAATGGAGCAGACCAATATCAGAGATATCGACACATCGACATTTGAGAGGTTGGATTTCATATCAATAGATGTATCGTTCATATCTCTTAAGCTTGTACTTCCGAAGGCTGCCGAGTTGCTTAGGCCGAACGGTAAAATAGTCGCTTTGATTAAGCCGCAATTTGAAGCCGGCAGAGAAAAGGTCGGGAAGGGCGGTATAGTCAAAGATAGAAACGTACATGAGGAAGTAATAAAAAATGTGCTTTCGTATTCCGAATCCTCAGGTCTTTATCCTGAAGGCCTGAACTACAGCCCGATAACGGGAGCTAAAGGCAATATTGAGTATCTGATACTTTTAGGAAAAGATGATTCTTTCCATATGAAAGACGAAAATATTAAAAAAATCGTCAATTACTCGCATTGCGAGTTTGAAAATAAATAGTTACCAAACTACTTTCAAAAAATATTTCAAGAGAAAAAGGAGAAAAACACAATGAAGCTTTCAAAGAAGATTCAAGAAATGGAATTATCACCAATCAGGAAGTTCGTCCCTTATGCCGACGCAGCAAGAGCTAAAGGCAAAAAAGTTTACGGGCTGAATATAGGTCAGCCGGACATCAAAACACCGTCCGTATTTTTCGATGCCGTAAAGAATTTCAATCAGGAAGTACTCGCATATGCGAACTCACAGGGTATTCCTGAACTTTTAGAAGCGCTTAAAGGATATTATGACAGAATCGGTCTTAATTTCGAAAAGAAGGATCTTTTAATCACAAGCGGAGGCTCAGAGGCGCTTTCGATGATTTTCACCGGAATCCTCGACGAAGATGACGAAGTTATCATGGCAGAGCCTTTCTACACAAACTACAAGACTTTCGTTAAGGCGGCAGGCGGCAAGGTAGTGGCTATCCCGACTACTGCAGAAGACGGATATCAGTATGCCGTAAGAGAAAAAATCGAAGGACTTATCACACCAAGAACCAAGGCAATAGCAATAATCAACCCCGGAAATCCTACCGGAAAGGTTCTCACTCGCGAAGAAATGGATCTCATAGTAGACATCGTTACCAAGCACGACCTCTATCTCATCTGCGACGAAGTTTACAGAGAATTCACATATGACGGAAAGGAAATGACTACATTCGGTACTTATAAAGAAGCTGAGCAGAATGTGATAATAGTTGATTCCGTATCAAAGAGATTTTCAGCTTGCGGAGCGAGAATCGGTTCAATCGCTTCCAAGAACGAAGAACTCATGGGCAACCTCATGAAGATTTGTCAGGCAAGACTCTGCGTACCTACAATCGACCAGATCGGTTCGGCTGCACTCTACAACCTCGACCCGTCATACTTTGACGACATCAAGAAAGAATACGAGTACAGAAGAAACGTTTCCGTTGAAGCTCTCAACGAAATCGAAGGAATCAAGTACGGCGTGCCTGAAGGAGCATTCTATATCACTTGTCAGCTCCCTGTTGATAATGCTGAAGATTTCCTCATCTTCCTTCTTACGGAGTTTGACGTTAACGGTGAGACTTGCATGTTCGCACCTGCAGGCGGATTCTACGGCACACAGGGAGTAGGCCAGTCCGACATCCGTATCGCTTATGTTCTTAAAGCGGAAGACATGAAAGCCGGTATCAATATCATCAAAGAAGGCATCAAAGCATATAACGCAAGAAAGTAGTATAAAATATATTCGGGAGAGGGCACCTAAAGGTGCCTTCTCTATAAAAAAACAGGAGTTTTATGAGCAAATTATCACCCGGAATGCAACAATATGTGGATATAAAGGAGCAGTACAAGGACTGCATCGTCTTTTATCGTTTAGGGGACTTTTACGAGTTTTTCTTTGAAGACGCACTCATTACATCGAAAGAGTTGGAACTCACACTTACCGCAAAATCCTGCGGTCTTGAAGAAAAAGCCCCTATGTGCGGTGTGCCTTATCATGCTGCGGATTCATATATCCAAAGAATGGTGGAGAAAGGGTACAAGGTCGCAATATGTGAGCAGACTGAAGACCCCGCCAAAGCAAAAGGGCTCGTAAAGAGGGAAGTTATACAGATTATAACGCCGGGAACAATTACATCCTCCTCGATGCTCAAAGAAAATAAAAACAACTATATCGCTTCAATATTTATCTCCGAAAACGGAGATGCGATGTCGGTGGCATATTCCGACATATCCACAGGAGAACTATATCTTACAGAGTATAGGGGAAATGATATTTTTGAAACCCTGCTCAATGAAATCGTTAAGATTAAACCCTCTGAAATCATCATGAGCGAAGACTTCGTCGATAAATATCCTCTTGATGAATTGAAGCATATATCAGAGGCTTTTTTTGATATACTTCCGGAAACATATTACAACGAAAAATCCTGCGAAGAAGCCGTTCTATCGCAGTTTAATACAATTTCGCTCACGGGCCTCGGGCTCGACTTCAGACCGACAGCGACAGTCGCACTCGGAGTTCTGCTTTCTTATCTTTTAGAAACACAGAAGCAAAAAATACAGTCGATAACAAATATAAGTTTCTACGAGATAGGCATGCACATGGCTCTTGACAAGGCGACCATAAGAAACCTTGAAATCACGGAAACGCTTTATGAGAAAACCGTAAAGGGAAGCCTGCTCGGCGTCCTCGATAAATGTCATACCGCCATGGGCTCGAGAAAGCTCACAAAATGGCTCAGAGAACCTCTCAATAACTCGATTGAGATAAACAGGAGGCTTGAAGGGGTAGAGGAACTCTACACGGCTCTTTTAATGCGAAACAACATCAAAGAATCGCTGAAACAAATCTATGACTTCGAAAGGCTGATAGGCAGAGTGTCATACGGAAATGCAAACGCAAGAGACCTTATTGCGCTTAAGAATTCAATAGCCGTACTGCCTGACATCAAGTCCGAGCTTACAGCGGCACATTCGACTATACTTAATGAAATAAACGATGATATAGATGAACTCCATGATGTATTTGAGCTGATTGAGCGTGCGATTACAGAAGATGTCGGATTCACCGTTAAAGAGGGCGGACTGATTAAGGACGGATATTCCGAAGAACTTGATAATCTTAAAAATTCCATCAAGGGCGGCAAGGAATGGATATCATCACTTGAACAAAAAGAACGTGACAGAACGGGCATCAAGACCCTAAAGGTCGGTTTTAACAGCGTATTCGGCTATTATTTAGAGGTTACCAAGGCACAGACAGCTTTTGTTCCCGAAGATTATATAAGGAAACAGACCCTTGTAAATGCCGAGAGATATATTACGCCGGAACTCAAGGAAATGGAGAGCATAGTTCTTTCCGCAGAGTCCAAGATAAACCAAATGGAATATGACCTGTTCTGCGAAATAAGAGAATATATCAAGGGTTACACCGAAATAATCCAGAGAACTTCGAGAGCGATTTCAACGCTCGACGTTCTTTGTTCGTTCGCTCATGTGTCCGACAAGCTCGGTTATGTGCGCCCCGTAGTTGATGACGGGCTCGAAATAAGCATCGTGAAAGGCAAACACCCCGTAATAGAGCAAACCATCTCAAACGGACTTTTTGTTGCAAACGATACGTATATCAATACCGAGAATTCGTCTATGCTTCTTATCACCGGGCCGAATATGTCCGGTAAATCGACATATATGAGACAGACCGCGCTTATAGTGCTCATGGCTCAAACCGGTTGCTTCGTACCTTGTGAATCTGCAAGGATAGGCGTTTGCGACAGGATATTCACCCGAATCGGAGCCTCTGACAATCTGTCACAGGGGCAGTCTACTTTCTTCGTCGAAATGAGCGAGCTTTCTTACATATTAGGTAATGCTAAAGAACGTTCACTGATAATACTTGACGAGATAGGCAGGGGAACTTCTACATACGACGGGCTGTCAATAGCTTGGGCGGTTGTCGAATACCTTTGCAAAGAAGACAAGAGGATAAGAACATTATTTGCAACACACTATCATGAACTTACAGCTCTTGAAGGCCAAATTGACGGGGTTAAAAACCTGAACGTCGATGTGGCGGAAGAAGGCGGTAATATAGTGTTTCTCCATAAAATTGTCGAGGGCAGCGCATCGCGTTCATACGGAATCCATGTAGCAAAAATCGCGGGTATTCCTAAGAGCCTGCTTGAAAGAGCCGAACAGAAGTTAGCCGAACTTGAGTCATCAGGTTCGGACGACAGCTCTTCTGATATTCCAATGAATATGACTTCAAAGTCTGTAAAGTCTGAAAATACAGCTGAGACACGTGAGCAGCTTTCATTATTTGACCTGACGCCTGACCCGATAATAAAAAGACTTAGAGATATCGATCTTATGAATGTAACACCGTCAGAAGCCATAAAAATACTGGAAGAGCTTAAATCCAAGCTGTAAATATTAGATAAGTATTCATTATTTAATATTTAATAATAAATCTCCGGTACCGATTGCAAAGAAAAATAATCAACAACATCATATAATATATTTAATAAGAATTTTTTTTAATTACAAAGAACGACTATGATTAGAATACTTGAAAAAAATGTTGCCGATAAAATAGCAGCGGGAGAGGTTATAGAACGTCCGGTTTCAATAGTAAAAGAACTCATTGAAAATGCCGTGGACTCCGGTGCCGACTCCATAATCTGCGAAATAAGACAAGGCGGCAAAAGCTATATAAGGGTAACGGATAACGGCTGCGGCATCCCGGAAGAAGACGTAGAGACAGCGTTTCTCAGGCATGCCACGAGCAAGATAGAAAAGGCTGCAGACCTTGATTCCATAACGACTTTGGGCTTCAGGGGCGAGGCGCTTGCTTCAATCGCCGCAGTCACTCATACCGAGCTTATAACCAAAACAAAAGACGCTAAAATGGGGACAAGGCTCATAATTAACGGCGGCCTTGTGACAAAGAACGAAAGAACGGGATGTCCGGACGGCACTACCGTTATAGTTACCGACTTGTTCTATAATACGCCCGCAAGGCTCAAGTTTATGAAGTCGGATGCTTCCGAAGCTGCGATGATTATAGATTTTATGAGTCAGATAGCTCTATGTTATAAAGATATAAAAATAAGGCTCATAAATAATGATAAGATACTGTTTTCCACTTTAGGCGACGGAAACCGTCTTAACTCAATAATAAGAATATATCCCGAAGTCAGAGCCGAGGATATGGTTTTAGTGTCAAATGAAGCGGAAGGCCTGAAAATAACAGGCTATTCTTCCTCACCGGCGTTTTCAAAAGCATCAAGAGTGTCTCAGATATTCTTTGTGAACGGCAGGGTGGTGAACTCTAAGGTCATGGAGAAGGGAGTGAGTCTCGCATATCGGGAGAGACTGTTTGAAGGGAGATATCCCGTATGTTATCTTTTCCTTGAGGTAGACCCCGGTAAACTCGACGTCAATATTCATCCAAATAAAAGAGAGGTCAGGTTTGACGAAGAGGCGAGGATAGCGGAGTTCATATCCGAATCAATAGTCAACGGACTTTCCACAATAAGCGGAGTAGTTGACGCCGCAAAGCCGATATACAGCAAAATCGAAAAGACCGCCGCATTTACGAGCAACAGAAATCTCTTCAAGTATGGGAATAATGAAAGTCCGTATAAAAAATCCGAATCAAACATCGATTCGACGGGTAAGCATCAGCACATTAATGAAATCAGACTCCCTGATAAAAAGGATGCCGAACAGGTTGATATAAAAACGCTATTGTCAACCAGAGATAATCTTCCTTCATTTTTGTCGGACGAAAAAAAAACCGGCATAATTCAGGAAAAAACAACAAATTCCGAATACTTAAATATATCGGAAAGCAAGGCGGACTACGATAGCCCTGATACGATAAATAGGCCTGTAAGCTCCGATAATATAGAGATATACGAACCTGCCCTTAAACCCTTTGATTTCAACGATTTGAAGGTCAACGGGGTAATCTTCGACACATATATAACGGCTACGGACGAAAAACATTTCTATCTTATAGACCAGCACGCGGCCCAGGAGAGAATATTCTATGAAAAGCTTGTAAACCAATATGACAGCCTGGAAAAAGTCAGGCAACCCGTCATGGTTCCGCTTATACTCGAAGCGGGGCTGTCTTCCGCTGAAAAGAGCGAGGCTTGGATGGATTCCCTAAACAGAATAGGTTTCACCATATCCGACTTCGGCAGAGGAACATACAGAATATCCGAAATACCTATGTTTATGGAACTGTCGGAAGCCGAGGACTTCATAATGGAATATGTCGAAAACATCGAAAATTCCACGGACTACCGGAACACCGTGGTTATTAACAAGCTGATAATGATGTCATGTAAAGCCGCCATCAAAGCTCATGACAGGCTTAGTTTAGAGGAGATAAATCAGCTTATAAAAGACCTCGGCAAATGCAAAAATCCTTTTTCTTGCCCTCACGGGAGACCGACTGCGATTAAGCTTTCGCTTTATGACATTGAGAGGATGTTCAAGAGAGCATAGAGAAGCATCATAATTAACTTCTATTATCCTAATCAGCTTTAATAAACTAAATGGATGCTAAAACATATTTATGAAAAAAATTATAGTCATAGCCGGGCCTACGGCGACCGGAAAAACCGATATAGCGATAGAGCTTGCCAAGAAAATTGACGGCGAGGTTGTTTCGTGTGACTCAATGCAGCTATATAAATATATGGATATAGGTTCCGCAAAACCGACCGAAGAAGAGATGTCTTCGGTAAAACATCACCTTATAGATGAGATAGACCCGAGAGAACCTTTCTCCGTGGCTATATATCGAGATATGGCTAAAGCCGCCATAAACGACATATTTTCGAGAGGTAAAACACCGATAATTGCAGGAGGAACAGGTCTATATCTAAATTCGCTTCTATATGACATGGACTTTTCAAATGCCGAAAAGGACGATGAACTTCGTTCCAAGCTCGAAAAAGAAGCCGAAGAGCTCGGTGCCGAGCATATACATTCAAGACTTGTTGAATTAGATCCCGCCCGTGCCGCTAAAATACATTCGAATAATGTTAAGAAGGTAATAAGAGCCCTTGAATGCGCAATCAGAGGCGACGGAATTGCCGATTTCAAAGAGTTAAACGAGAGGACTTCCGATTATGATGCGTTGCTCATCGGTATCACAAGAGACAGAAAAGAACTCTACGAACGCATTAACTTAAGAGTTGATATAATGATTGAGGAGGGGCTGATAGATGAGGTGAAGCACCTCATGAATATCGGACTCTCTGATTCCGATATATCCATGAAAGGAATCGGATATAAAGAAGTTATAGATTTTTTGAATGGAAAAGTCTCTCTTGATGAGGCGGTTGAAAAAATCAAACGGAATACGAGAAATCTCGCTAAAAGGCAGATAACCTGGTTCAAAAGATATGACGATATGAAATGGATAGATATTTCAGGTCTGTCTAAAGAAGATGTAGTTGAGGAGATAATATGTCTGCTGCAAAAGAAATAAAAATTCATAATAAATCCGATAAGCCCGATAATGTCATTAAAAAAGAAAATGATATTTATATCGAGTGCGAGGCATTGGAAGAAGAAATGCCGAAATTCTTAAGAGGATTTTTTGCATATCTTAAGGGTAACGTACTTCCGGCGACAAGACTTGTCTATCTTCGCGATATAAAGTTTTTCCTGCAGTATCTTGTGGACGAAACCGATTTGACATCTGCCGGAAACATCCGTTCAATCAAGCTCAAAGACCTTGAAGAAGTTCAAGCCGTTGATTTTAATATGTTCATTGAATATTGCAGAAAATATAAGGTTGTCACCGAGAAATCGGTTACCTATTATACCAATGAAAACAAGACTCTCGCGCGCAAAAAATCTTCGGTGTCGGTATTTTTCAAATATCTTTACAGAGACGGGCTTATCGAAAAAAATATCACGGACGGCTTTGACCCCATCAGAGTACCGAAGCCGGGTGAGAGGGAGATAAAAGCCCTTCAGGACGATGAAGTTATGATAATGCTTGATGCGGTGTCGACAGGGCAGGGGCTTACAAAAAGAGAGCTGGCTTACTGGGAAAAAACCAAGCTGAGAGATAAGGCTATTCTCATCATATTCCTAACATACGGACTCAGGCTATCGGAACTTCAGCAGCTCAATGTGAGCTCATTTAATTTCAGCCGCGGCGAGTTCAAGATATACAGAAAACGCGGTAAAGAGAGTATGATGCCGCTTAATAAGTCGGTAACCGCCGTATTGCACGACTATCTCGACAATGAGAGAAAACCCGATTCGGAGCTGAACGACGAGAATAAAGATGCGCTGTTTCTCAGTCTGCAAGGCAAACGGATGACCGAAAGACAGATAAGAGAGCTTGTAAAAAAATATACGTCTATTGCGCTTAATACGACGAGAAAAGGCGGCTACAGCCCGCATAAGCTGAGAGCAACGGCAGCCACATCATTAATAGGCCGAGGCAATTCAATCTACGATGTCGCGGCGCTGCTCGACCACGAACAAGTGACGACTACGCAGCTTTACGCCAGACAAAAGATGGGGGTCAAGCGTGACCTTGTAAAAAATATGGAATGGGAAGAAGAAAGAACGGAGAAATAATAATATGCCGCAAAGCAAATCATACAATCTTACTAAAACAGATAAATTTTTGATTGATAATTTTAATATAAACAGAAGTATACTCGAGCTTGTAGCACAGGCGGAGAAAGAACTTAAACCGCAATTTGATGCTATGGATGATATAATGGCATATAATCAGTATAAAGTGCTTGACGTATACCAAAAAAACAGGATATCCGATGTGCATTTTAACTGGTATACAGGCTACGGCTATGATGACCCGGGAAGGGAGATGATAGAAAAGGTCTTTGCCGACGTATTCGGTGCCGAAAAAGCACTATGCCGTCCGACAATAGTGAACGGTACACATGGGCTATCACTCATACTTCTCGGGCTTTTAAGACCCGGGGACGAGCTTATTTACTGTACGGGAGCACCTTATGACACGTTACAGACGGTAATAGGCACCACTAACTACGAGCCCGGCAACGGTTCGCTAAAAGACTACGGTGTGACATTCAAACAAGTCGAACTTACACCGGACGGTGAAATCGATTATGAAGCTGTCAGAGCCGCTATCACTCCTAAAACGAAGATGGTTACGGTACAGCGTTCCACGGGATACGGCTGGAGAAAAGCCGTTACAATAGACAAAATCGAGGAATGGGTGAAATTTATAAAATCTATAAATCCGGATATTATAACAATGGTTGATAACTGCTACGGCGAGTTTTTAGATACGAAAGAACCGACAGAGGTAGGCGTTGATATAATGTCCGCATCGCTCATCAAGAACGCCGGCGGCGGACTTGCCCTTACCGGAGCATATGTTGCGGGGAGGGGAGACCTTGTTGACCAAATTCAGTACCGTATGAGCTGCCCCGGAATCGGCGGAGAATGCGGACTGACATTCGGACAGACGAGGACGATGTTTCAGGGGCTTTTCATAGCGCCGCGCGTTGTAAACGGTGCCGTTAAAGGTGCGATGCTTCTAAGCAAATGTTTTGCTGCATTCGGTTATGAAGTATGTCCTAAACCTGAAGACCCGCGCTCAGATATAATTCAAGGGATTAGGCTCGGCAGCGAAGAAAAAGTCGTGACGTTTTGTGAAGGTGTGCAGCAGGCAGCACCGATAGATTCGCATGTGACACCTCTACCATGGGATATGCCGGGCTATGAAGACAAAGTCGTTATGGCTGCGGGGGCTTTCGTTCAGGGCTCATCGATAGAACTCAGTGCAGACGCACCTATAAGAGAACCTTATAACGTGTATTTCCAAGGCGGCATAACTTATGAACACAGCAAATTCGGAGTTATCAAGGCATTAGACAGCCTGATGAAAAAGGGACTGCTGTAATCCCAACTTGAAGACAGATAAATATATGAATCTGAATAATGACATTAAAAATAAAAAATATGAACGGTTGCTTTCAGTAGTTAAGCTTTGCTTTTTGGTACTGCTCGTTGTTGTGCTGCCGCTTATTATTTATTTTGCAAATAAAGATTTTTTCATGCAATTCAAATCGATAGAAGCAGTCGAGGAGTACATCGACGGATTCGGCAACCTCGGAGCTTTGTTTTTCATAGGATTCCAGGTATTCCAAGTGGTTGTTTCGGTAATACCGGGAGAGATATTTCAGGTTGCGGCGGGCTACCTTTTCGGACATTTCAAAAGTTTTTTGTTAGTGATGCTCGGCTGTTTTATCGGCGAGGTAATTTGCTTCCAACTTGCCAGATTCCTCGGTAAAGATTTCGTAAGACTATTTATAAGTGAAGAAAAACTCCTCATTTATAGAGAACGCCTAAACTCAAGAAAAGCATATACCATATGTTTTTTACTCTATCTTATGCCCGGAATACCTAAAGATTTAATATGCTATATCGCCGGAATATCCGGAATAGATTTCACAAAGTTTCTTATAATTACAATGATTGCAAGAGTTCCGGGAATCTACGGCTCAATAGTTATGGGCTCACTTCTGCAACAAAATCTTTATTGGGTTGCATTCGCTATATTCGCAGTAGCTTGCGTTGTTGCAATAACAGCATATATATTCAGAAATAAAATATCGGAGTATATCGACAGGTTGAAGGGCAGAAAGGACT
This sequence comes from uncultured Oscillospiraceae bacterium, assembly GCA_964345365.1. Taxonomy (GTDB): domain Bacteria; phylum Bacillota; class Clostridia; order Peptostreptococcales; family Anaerovoracaceae; genus RUG754. The sequence goes on along the minus strand of CAYFQR010000024.1, from coordinate 9,272 downwards.
GATTATTCAATATTATAAAAAAGAGCATGGGGCAAATTTGTTCCATGTTCTTTTTATTAACACACGTATTAATACGTGCTAATATGTTTGTGGAGGACTTATGAAATGAAAAGGAGTGTTCATAATGGCAAAATATATTTATCCTGCAATTTTTAAGAAAGAAACCGAACTTTATTACTTCATATATGAACATGGGGCTAAAAACTCTATGTTCATATTTTTTATACTTTCTGCGAACATTTGTTCATTTGCCCCTTGACAACGAACAAACATTCTGCTATATTCTAATAAAAGAACACACGTTCACGAAAGGGAGTGACATAAAATGAGAGGATATAGAATAGTTAACAGATACAGGTTTATAACATTTGTGGTTCTTATGATTGTATTATTTACATTGTCATTCAATCTGTTATTTGAGCTGAGCACCGCACAGTCTGAAACAATTCAGGAATACAAGACGATTGCAATTTATGATGGAGACACATTATGGAATATCGCAGAAACTTATATGCCTGAAACAGAAACCGGACTTGCTGTTTATCAATTATGTCAGCTAAATAATATTTCTGCTGCAGAACTCCAAGCCGGAATGACGATTCAGGTGCCGATTGACTTGTGATTACTCTAAGCCTTGATTTTCAACGGGTTTGAGATTTTAAGCGGATTTTCCGGAGGTATAATATATCGACCCATACTAAAAAAATCGCTTAAAACGCAAAATAGAGCCTCGCTTTTTTGATGATTTTTGGCTAAAAAATCAAATGTCTGAATTACATATATTTTTAGCATTTCAGCCGTGAAATCTGATATGATTTCGCGGTTGTTGCAATTTAGACAATATACGAAGAGAATCGAAATATAATTTGATGATTAAAAGATAGTGATTATAAAATAAGCCTGTAATATAAAGATACGGATATCATAAAAACAAACGTGATATAAATTAAAAATTAATATACGATTCTAAATTATGAGATTACATGATATGTAGTTACAGTCATACTTAAAAAAAATATAAGAAAAAAACCGAACAAAATATAACAGATATGACAGATTAAAATTAAAAGACCCGGGAACCGCATGAAGCATGGGAATCCGGGTTCAAACACATATATGCTTTCTCAAGCCTATAACTATTCCCAAAATTATGATTTTAGGAATAGTTAATGCAAACAAAGTCGTGTGATGAAAGTAAATATTAAATCACCTCTTTTATGTCCAACATGTATGATCAACTCTTTATATTTGCGTTGTTACATTCTTTAACGGTATATTTTCCGATTTCTGTCGGTGTAAACGTATCTTTAATTATAGTGTTGATTCCATCGTATTCAACCGCTTGGTGATTGGATGGTTGCTGCCGATACTGTTCCGCAGAATGCAATACAACCAACTAATAATGAAATCACTAAAAGCAGAGCCCTTTTTGCTTTTCTGTTCATAGCATTCCTCCCTAAAAAATGTTTTTATTTACTTTAATGTCCTTAAATATGCCTTTTGTTCCGAACTTATCCTGAAACTCTCACATGATTTTTGTATAGTTTTATTATGTACCCATACGGGCAACTTACGTAATTCAATGTAAGGAATTGTGCTCCCCCACTGCTTTGCAAGTGCAGTCGCATAAAACCATGCGACCATCATGTTGACATAGTATTCGTCCGACCTCATAGAAGCCGCAATTTCAAGATATTCCGGTTTGAAATCATCGTCAAGATAATGACTCATCAGCATACCTATCCCGAATCTACAGGTGTAGCATTCTTTGCTCTTGTACCAGACTCGGATTTTATCAATCAGCTCGCCCTTGTGTTTCCTAAAAATTTTCGGCGACAGAATATCACAGACAGCCCAATTGTCGATATATGGCAAAAAATATTCAATTCTTTTGATACATTCATCGTAATCTTTAATCTCTGACAAAAGGAGTGAATGCAGCATATTTTCGTCATAGTAAAAGTGAGGCAGACTATCCATAAACGCCTCCCCTTGCCCGCTCTTTATGATTTCTTTAGCAAATTTTCTTAAAACAGGCACACGAACGCCGATGATTGTTTCTCTCTTAATTGTTGGCGTCAGCTTCGCTTGAAAATCCGCATATTCAGAGTCTTGAAGCTCGAATAATCTTTCAAGAATCTCCACTTATACTAAATCCTCGTCAACATATTCATCCTGTTCACATTCGGTTTCTTTGCATGCAGTTTTATTGCAGTTATAAGCCACACAACCTGCTACCAGAACAGCACATACCGCCAAACTTCCAAAGATTATAAGCTTAGTACTCGTTTTCATATCTTTTCCTCCTGAAAAATTAAATGTTCTATTACCCTTTTCTTTTTAATTTGCTGTTTAATATTATATAAAGCATTCTTTATATTTAATTGTATCCCGATTAGTTAATATATACAAACAGAATATCAAAACTCAAGCTCTTTAGGGAATGCTTCTTTTCGCATTGTGCCCCACATTTCATCTATGTACGCCAATGTATAGTAGCTTTCATAATAGTGAAAATAATAAGCGCCCTTGTCTGTAAGCTGATATCCTTCATTATCTTCTTTAAGGAAACCGAGCCATTTTGCAACCTTTAGTTCCAAACCGTACATTTTTTCAAGTTTCATTCCGAAGAAGCTAAAAAAGGCATTTTTATCTATTCTGAGGCCATAAGCAGCCCAGAATAGATAGTAAACCATTCTCTGCCTTAGTGAGAACTTAATTGTAAGGGATGTCGGAAGCTTTCCTATTCTCATTCTTTCGATATAAGGCGCAAAAAATGCTTCGTTTTCATGGCATAATTATAGCTTATAGATACTTACAAAAGAAATTTATTCTTTGTCTTGAGTAGTCTTCTTTTTCATAAAAAGATACTGCCTCAGGGTTCGTATCCTCCGCCATGAGCTGTACTCTCTTGTATCCGTCGTTTTTCAGCATAGCTTCCAATTCGATTATCGCTTTTTTACCGTAGCCCTTTCCCCTTTTACTTTCTGTTATGAAAAAGTCATCTAAAAACAATACATTGCCGTGAGCCCAGATGCTCATAAAATAAGCGGTATTCATGAAGCCTATTATTTCGCCTTCGTCTTCGATGAGGTATAGTATATTGCTCGAATGAGGGTCATTTACAATCTTCTCAAATATAACTCCCGGATCCCCTTTTTCCAGAGGGTTTTCCCAAACATTCTCATCTTCATATTCGTAAGACATAAATTCTTTATTTAGTTCACACCATATTTCTTTATCAGCCAATGTACATCTTCTTATCATTTTCGCATCCTTTACATTATTAATCGGAAATTTCCAAGTTGTTTTTTGATGTTGTTATATTTCTATTATTTCAGCCTCATAACCTATTGCATCTAAAAATTTAAGTATGTCCGGTATTTTTATAAAGATTGTCTTCTCGTTCGTATTCGGATGAAAACTCAACCTGTCTTCCGACATAATCTCCTTGTCAAAAAATACTCTGATATCTTTATCTTGGTTATTCAATAAACCGAACGGGGAAACAACACCCGGCATAAGCCGCATTTTTTCATACAGGCTGTCGTCAGATGCGAACTTTATCTGTTTTTCCGAAACAATTTCCTTAAATCTATCCATATTCAATCTCTTAGAGCTGTCCATTATTATAAGATAAAAATCGGTTTTCTTTTTGTTGGTCAGGAACATTGTTTTAGTTCTTACACCATCTACTCCCTCAATAAATTTATCTGCAAGCTCCATGGTGACAGCGGGTTCATGATTAACCGTTTCAACTTCAATATCAAGTTCTTTTAATTTAGCTTCAACTTGCTTAAATAATTCCATATAACAATCCTCCCTTCAAGTCGAAAATGAAGAATGCCATCCTACCTGATTCTGAATTTAACCCCGATTTTTTCAGCTATTTTTCGGCAAGGTTCTATATGTGACTTGGGAATGCTGAACCCTACCACAGACATTGTAACATCACTTACATAAGATTTTACCCTCCCGGTGTAATCGAGCATGGCGTCATACGCTGCCGCACCGAACTTTGGGTGACAGAGTTTAACATATTCATCTGCATTCATCTCGTTAAGACTTATAGAAATCGAATCAACTATGTCTTTTAATTCTTTTGTAGTATCACGACCGTTTATTAAGTCAGAAAGTCCGTTTGTATTTATCCTAATTCTGATGTTCGGTTGTTTTTCTTTTGCGTATTTTGCGGTTTCGAGAAGAACATCAATTCTCTCCGTCGGTTCACCGTAACCGCAAAAAATCAGCTCATCATAGTTATCAAGCTCCCATTCATCCAAGAGTGATTTCACTTCTTCTAAGGCCGGCTCACGCTTAAGCCATAGAGAATCCGCATCACCTAACGCATCGGTCATATTCCTGATGCAAAAATTGCACCTGCAAGGGCAACGATTGGTGATGTTTGCGTAGAGCCCGCCGCCATATTCATAAAATACATTACCTATGTATTCCATATCGTCCCCTCTCATTTTCTATATATTAATTCAAATTCCGCTTTTCAATGTTTCATTGAAAACTTATACATAAAACATTATTTTTTCTTAATCTTATTGTAACACAAAAAACCTACATGTAAATCAAAATTTAACTTGTGTAGGTTGATGCTGATATAGGAGTTCATTCAAATTATTAAGTAAACAGGCAAGACTATATGTTTTCAATAACGAATTTATGTAATCCATTTGCTAAATTGAAATGTGATTCCGGTGTAAGATGAAGGGAGTCTTCTTCGCTTGGAATCGCATATTTTGCAGCATCGAAAAACAAACAGTTCTTATTACTTGCAATTTTTTCGTACTCTCTGCTGAATTCCTTTGACCGTTCGATTGCTGTACGGTCAAATGCGAAGTTAAAAGGAGAAAATTCAATCCCCTCTCCTATCACAGAAGGCGAAACAAGTATAATCTTAGGCGCAAACCCCTGCTTAACTTCCAAAAATTTAATTATCGTATCAATAAGCACACTTGCACCGCCGGCTATATCCGCAGCAGATGCCGCGAAGCAAGTTTTAAGGTCGTTGCTGCCGAGCATGAGAATAACTACATCTATGGGCTTATGTGAATTAAGGCATGGCTTAAGGTAGTCCAATCCGTTTTTCCAACCTTCTTCCGGATCGTCATATATAGTTGTCCTGCCGTTACAGCCCTCTTCTATAATATTAAATTCAGGCCCCATAAGCTTAGCTAAAACACCGGTCCACCTGACATTCTTGGGATACCTGAAACCGTTTACAGGATTATATCCGTATGTATTTGAATCGCCGTAGCATAGAATAGTTATCATTAATCTTTCATCTTGGCGGTTGTTACAACCTTGCTTAACATCTTATACATTTCATTGTATTCTTTCATTGACATTTCATCTTCGATATCCGACTGTACATCGGAAGGATACTGAACTATAAGAGTTTTTTCTCCCTCTTGGGTTACAATATCATAACCCCACGGGATTTCCTTATATGAATCATCGGTAAAAATTTCAAACCGACACAGTCTCCCGACTCCCTTATGTATCGCCTGTTTCTGATAGAGCATTACGGTGTCTTCATCAATTACCGCATAATACTTGTCTTTCCATGTAATAGGTATCGCAACTGTTATTTTCTCGTTTCCGACCCTTGTGAAATAACCTTCGGGAATATCAGCGTCCGCATCATTTGCACCGTCAGCAATAAATGTACCGGCTTGATTGCTCACATCGGTTGCAGTGCCGGAATTTGTGTCAGTCGATGTTGTCACCTCACCGTTTTCGATATTGTTATTATCTGCACCGCAACCTGTCATTATAGTTGCGGCTAAAACTAAAATAATCGTTAAAATTAAATATTTGTATTTTTTCATCCAACCTCCTTTTAGTGTGAGTCAAGATAGCTTTGAAGTATTATGGAAGCAGCCTGTTTATCAATATATCTTTTTCTGTCTTCTCTCCTGACATTCGCCTCAATCAATACGCGCTCCGCCATGACAGTGGTGAATCTCTCATCCTGCCAGACACATTCGACGCCTTTTATAGCATTAGAGCGCATCTTGTTTTCAAGCATGGTTCTAAACTCTCTGACTTTCTCGGTCTGCGGCGTGTCTTCACCGTCTAACCCCACATTCAAACCTATGACTATCGTGTCACAGTCATATTCTTTTACCATATCAAGAATCTTACCGGTATCCTTTCTTATGCCGACTCTCTCAATTGTCATAAGCGGTTGTGCGGTAATTCCAAGCTCGTCGGAGATGGCAATACCTACGGTTTTATCTCCGACGTCAAGTCCGATTTTTCTGCTCAATTAGATAACCCTCTCTTAGTCAAGATATTTCTTCAGAAGTTCAGCTATAAGTTCATCCCTGTCCACGCCCTTAATAAGTGTCCTGGCATTGTTATAGCTGGTAATGTACGAAGGATCTCCCGAAATGAGATATCCGACCAACTGGTCAATAGGGTTATAGTCCTTCTCTTCCAATGCATCATAAACTTCAGTTAAAATCTGTTTGTATGTCTTCTGTGTTTTGAATGCATCGAACATTATAGTGTTTTTTTCCATTTCAGTGCCTCCTGTTTAGAGTTATATAAGTGTTTCTGCTAATTTAAGAGCTTCTTTTATTTTAGAAGGGTCTTTACCTCCTGCTTGAGCTATGTCAGCCTTGCCGCCTCCGCCGCCGCCGCAAACCGCAGCAATCTGTTTTATCATATTGCCTGCGTGAAGTCCCTTCTCTACCAAATCATCCGTAAGTGATACCAGGAAAGTGACCTTTGAGTCTGTTACTGTGGCAAGTACTATACATATACCCTTATTCCCTGCTTTTATATCATCTGAAAGGCTTCTTAAGTCATTGATATTTTTATCTTCAAATTCGGCAGTTATGAGCTTGATTCCGTTTATTTCTTTGGCATTCTTAACAAGCACTTCGGCCTCACCCGATGAGAGTTCTTTTTTGATTTCTTCAAGTTCTCTTTTATGTGACTTGAGCTCATCCACAACCGACCTTGCTTTTTCTATTACCGCACTCTTATTTGCTTTTAGAATCTCGGAAAGCTCATTTAATGTTTCTTCGTTTTCATTAGCAACGGCAAGAACACCAAATCCGGTAACAGCTTCAATTCTTCTGACTCCCGACGCTACGCCGCCCTCGGAAAGAATCTTAAAAGCACCGATTTCTCCGGTATTTCTGACATGTGTGCCGCCACATAGCTCTGCTGACCAATCCCCTGTGCTTACAACCCTTACACAAGAGCCGTATTTTTCTCCGAATAATGCCATTGCACCCATTGCATCAGCTTCTTCTACCGACATTTCGGCAGTGTTGACAGGCAGGAAAAGGTTGATTTGCTCGTTAACCATATCTTCAACAGCTTTCAGCTGCTCAGATGTAAGAGCTTCGAAATGAGAGAAGTCGAATCTGAGCATCTTATCATTGTTCATGGAACCTGCTTGGTGTACATGACTTCCGACAACTTCCCTGAGCGCTTTTTGTAAAAGATGTGTTGCGGTATGGTTTCTCTCGGTCATACGTCTTTTAAGTACATCGACATCGAGTTTAATTTCGTCACCAAGACTAATCTTACCCGTTACAACCGAAATCTGATGGTAATATAAGCCATCCTTCTTCTCAACCTTATGAACGTCGGCGGAAAGCGACTCGGTCGACATAAAACCGATATCGGAAACCTGTCCGCCGCCTTCCGCATAGAAAGGCGTTTCATCAAATATGACGTTTGCTTTATCTCCGGCTTCAACGGAATTTACGAGAACACCGTCTTTAATTATTGCAAGAACTTTACCGTTGCAGCTTGTATTAAGATATCCCTTGAATATCGTATCCGGTATGTCCAAGTCAATGGTCTTGGAGTCCCAGCCCTCATCTTCACTTGACTTTCTATTCTTCCTTGCAAGCTCTTTTTGAGCCTGCATATGCGCCTTAAAACCTTCTTCGTCGGCTTTATATCCCAAGTCTGCGAGTATTTCCTGTGTGAGTTCAAGCGGGAACCCGTATGTGTCATACAGCTTGAAGGTTTTTTCTCCGCTTAAAACCGTGCTTCCTTCTTTTTTCAGCTCTTCGATGTACTCGGAAATTATTTCTTCGCCCTTGTCAATGGTAGATGTGAAATTATCTTCCTCTACGCTGATTATTTTTTTAATATAGTCTTTCTGTTCGACGAGTTCAGGGTAAGCTTCTCCCGAAACCGCAATTACCCTGTCACAAAGCTCCGAAAGAAACGCTCCCTCAATCCCGAGCAGCCTGCCGTGTCTCGCGGCACGCCTTATGATTCTTCTCAGTACATAGCCCCTGCCTTCATTAGACGGCATTATTCCGTCACTTATCATGAATGTCATCGCTCTAAGGTGGTCGGTAATGATTCTTAATGAAACATCGCTGTCTTTTTTGCCTCCGTGATAGCTCACACCTGAAAGCTCTACAACGCCATCCATAATATATTTAATGGTGTCAACATCAAATATCGACAATGTATCCTGCATTACACAAGCCATTCTTTCAAGTCCCATACCCGTATCGATATTAGGGTTTGATAAATCAGTGTACGAACCGTCCTCTTCTTTTGAAAACTGAGTGAAAACATGGTTCCATATCTCTATGAATCTGTCGCAATCACAGCCCGGTCTGCAGTCAGGGCTGCCGCAGCCCCGTTCTTCCCCTCTGTCATAGAAGATTTCAGAGTCGGGTCCGCAAGGTCCGAGCCCTATTTCCCAGAAATTATCCTCTTTGCCGAGCCTGACGATGTGCGAGGGATCCATGCCGTTATTTTTCCATATTTCAACAGCTTCGTCATCATCGAGATATACGGTTGCCCAAAGCCTTTCCATCTCAAAGCCCAAATGCTCCGTCAGAAACTCAACTCCCCATGCAATACTTTCCTTCTTAAAATAGTCGCCGAAGCTGAAGCTGCCGAGCATCTCGAAAAACGTACCGTGTCTTGAAGTATGGCCCACATTGTCAATATCCCCTGTTCTTATACATTTCTGGCAGGTACACATTCTCCTTTTCGGCGGCGTTTCCGTCCCTGCAAAATATGCTTTCAACGGAGCCATTCCGGAATTTATAATTAAAATGGATTTGTCGTTCTTCGGTATCAGGCTGGCGGATTTGCCGACATAGTGATCCTTTGATTCATAAAAGTCAAGAAACGCTTTTCTTATTTCATTCACACCGAGTTTTTTCATAAAATATTAATTTCCTCCGTTGGTTCCAACTTAGTTTATTATTATACCATGTTTACATGGTATAATTCAGCCATGTGCGATTTTGCCGAGCTTGCGA
>CAYFQR010000023.1:0-23793 GCA_964345365.1 uncultured Oscillospiraceae bacterium | reverse complement strand
TCTCTGAAAGTATAAATCATGCTTTTCACATCTATATTTTCAATAATGGCACAAGCCTTGTTTTCTTCCATAGGTATCTCCTTGTCTTTTTTCTATACACAAAAAACGACAAAAAACGATTTCGATTTTAACAGCCGGCAAAAAGGGAGAAGGGACTCCCGCTGAGAGTTTTTTGGGGAATCCCTTTTCGATGAAAAATATAAAGTCTTGTCACTTTGATTTTTGAGCCTGTTTCAGCTCACTTTTATATCCAACGTAGCGTACAGCGTTTCCAGATTGCCGCTGTCGTTATATAGCTGTCCCGAATAGTAGATGAAAATATCGCTTTCGCCTTTTTCGAGCGCATACTTGTTATATTTGACATATTGCGTAATGTCCATGGTTTTGCCGTTTGTAAGATTGGCGACTACCTTCATGCCCTTAGCATTGAACTTCTCCCCCGCCTTATAGCTGAGTTTCTTCGGCTTCTCGACTATTGATATGGATTTTATCTTGCTGCCGAGCGCCATCATCTGCGCGGAATCGTTCTTAAAGTAAATTGTGCCGTACTCATCCGCAATCGGGCTGCATATAGCATACTGAGCCTGCGCTCCGGAAGGCGTAAACAGCACGGGTGCGCAGAGATAGGTCTTGTCGGCTCCGCCCTCTTTTATCACTTCCTCGGAAGGTGAAAGTACTTCCTTCTGCCCCGGTTTATCCTTGAGGTATCTCAGCTTGCCCGGCGTCATATTTTCGAAGAAATAAACATATACATAATCGTCTTCTTTTTCGTAGGCGGTCGTAACCAGTCCGCTCGTCTGAGGATAGCCCATGCACGGCGCGGTATACGCAATCTCCCATTTATCCAAGTCTATTACGGTTATATTGTGACCGCCGTACTTTCCGAACTGTGAAACTCCCGACACTCCTATATAGGCTCTTCCGTTATATACCGCGGGCGTGGATGTGCTCATGCCGCCGATATCAAGCTCCTTGATATCCTCTATCTTGCCCGATTTGGTTACCTTAACCGAATAAAAGCTTCCGCCCTTGGTCGTGAAATAATATCTTTCGGTCTTTTTATCATACGAGATGTTGCTCCTGATGTCGCATTTCAGATTTTCGGCGATGTCAAGCACCTTGCCCGTTTTCGGGTTCAGCGAAAGGAGCTTCGAGGTGTTTGAGCTATACCCGGACTCTCCGTCATCGGTCTCACTCCAAGAGGTTTTTGCACCGCCCTTTATGATTATCGGAGCTGTCGGCGTGATTTTTTTGCAGGGACAACTCTCCGCCACGCCCTGAGGCTCCAATATGATTTGAATCGCTCCTTCCGGCGCCGCTAAGCGTTATGCTCTGGACACAAGTCCCGAAGCCGGTTAAGTCGCTCGCCGAACCGGATGCAAATGCCGACGCAGGTATCATGACCATTATCAGCATAAGCGACATGGCAAGTACTAATATTTTCTTGCCTCTGATTCTTTTTTCGTTAGAATAAGAATTCATGTTATTTCTCCTTTCTAAATGTTTTGTTTGCTCTTTTTCTCGCGTCCTACCGACGCAAACTCTTATCGGTAAGCCGAGTTTAATACTGTGAAAGTATTTTCTCTGTCGTACTCCGTTTTAGAAATACAACCGTATCGGTTTTTTCCGCCCTGACAAATGCCTCCTTTCTTAAAAGGGGACGGAAATATAGTCTCAAAACACAAAAAAACTGTAAACAAAAGATTTTCTTTCATTTACAGCCTGTTTTCGCCGCGTTTCTTTATGTATTTTTTCTTTTTTATATCAAATATCTCTTCCTTGCATGTCTTCTGACTCGTGCATCAACGCTCTCCCTCACCTTCTCGGAAACAATCGTATCATTCATCGTATCCAATGGTATATCGAGGTCGGCTCCACACTTACAGCGGCGGTACCGTTTCGGACTTTAACCGAATTCCATCTTCGCCCCGAGCCACCGTAGCTCGAGGAACAAAAAATATTTATTTGACATCTTGATTATATCACTTGGGGGATTAAATTTCAATACAAAATTATCCCCGCCGACGGGAATTAAGCTTCAATACAGATTATCCCCGCCGCTTCGCTCGTAATGCCTAAGGCGTTCGCCTCCTCCGTATCTATATGAAAGTCGAGCTTTGATTTATCGTTGGCGCGAATGATTACGTTATCGAGACTGCCGCCTCTTTCGCCGGATATTTTGACGGAGACGATTTGACCGTCGTGTACGCCGTAATTTCTCGCATCCTCCGGCGTCATATGTATGTGGCGTTTAGCTATAATCGCGCCCTTTTCGAGATTGACGGAAGCTTTTGGGCCGATGACGGTAACTCCCGGTGAACCCTCTATGTCTCCCGAAAGCCTGAGCGGAGCCTTGATTCCGAGCTTATAGTTATCGCCCGCCAAAAGCTCGACCTGCGTTTCCTCTCTGACAGGCCCTAAAATTCTGACTTTTTCAATCGCGCCCTTCGGCCCGCATATTATCACCGTTTCTTTTGACGCGAACTGACCGGGCTGAGACAGAGCTTTTGTCGGTGTCAGCTCGTAACCTTCTCCGAAGCAGGTGTTCAAATCCTGTTTGCTTAGGTGAATATGTCTGTTCGATATGCCAACGGGAACGGCGGAGTCATGTCTTTCGGGCTCCGCCATCCCCTTTTCGGATAAGATTTCGGCCAATATTTCTACTATTGTATCTATATCCCTACTATTCATAACTATTTCCTCATCGCTTCTATGACGGCGCCAATCATTGCCCTGAGCTCCTCCGGCGATATGTTAAGGCTGCCGGAATCTTTTTTAATCACGCCGCCGTGATATTTTTGATATACTTCGTCTTCTTCTATGAGCTTAGTTACATCCTTTGTGCCGTAAGCCAGGACTTTTTTGTTGATTAGATGGAGAGGGCCGACATTATCCGAAATAGATGAGCCTCCCATAGTACCGCAGCCGAGCGTGAACGACGGAGCAAGTCCTGTCGATACACCTGTGCCTCCTTGAGTTCCGCCTGTATTCACCAGGATTCGCGAGGCCGGCTTCGCCGTGAATTTCATGGCGATTTCAGGGTCTTCGGTATGTATGCTCATCGTATGCCCTATTCCGTTCTGCAGAAGCTCGATGCTGAGCTCACAGGCTTCCTGCCAGTCTTCGACGGTATAAAACGCAAGTACGGTCGTGAGCTTCTCGAAGGACAGAGGATTGCCGTCGCCTACTCCCGTCTGTCTGCCGATGAGAACTCTTACGCTGTCCGGCACGCTGAAGCCCGCAGCTTCCGCGATTACCTGAGGTTTCTTGGCTACGAACTTGGGATTCATGGCATGGCCGTTCTTAAACAGAAGGTCGCATGCCGCATCTGTTTCTTCCTTTGTCATGAAGTAGCCCCCTTGAGCCTCAAACTCTTTTATTACAGCTTCTTCATTGCAGGTTTCGCAGATTACGGACTGCTCCGACGCACATACAGTGCCGTTATCGAAGGTCTTGCTCGCCATTATGCGTTCTACGGCGTCCTTTACCACTGCGGTACGTTCGATGTAGGCGGGCGAATTGCCTGCACCTACTCCGATTGCCGGTTTGCCTGCGCTGTATGACGCTTTTACCATTCCGGGGCCGCCGGTTGCGATTATGAGCTTTACTTCCTTGCTGTGCATGAGCTCGTCTGTCGCCTGCATCGAAAGATTCTTCAGGCAGCCTATGGTACCTTTTGGTGCTCCGGCTTCAACCGCCGCCATCTCCATGAGCTCCGCGGCTCTCAATGTGCATTTTTTCGCCGACGGGTGCGGCGAGAATACTATCGGATTCCTTGCCTTGACTGCTATTATTGACTTGAACATGGCTGTGGATGTAGGGTTCGTGGAAGGTACGATTCCCAGGATAAGCCCCACGGGAACTGCGACCTCCACTGTTTTTTTGACCTTATCCTCTGCAATTACGCCCTGAGTCTTCATGTCCCGTATGTCTTCATAGAGCATGCCGGTAGCCATGTGATTCTTGAACAGTTTGTCCTCTACGATGCCGAAGCCCGTTTCCTCTACCGCCATTTCAGCAAGCTCGCAGGCATGTTCTTCCCCTACCCTGACCATGTTTCTGATTATTTTATCAATCTGTTCTTCGGTATATTCGCCGAGGAGCTTTGCCGCCTCGGCGCCCGCTCTTGCAAGGTCTCTCGCTTCCTGCACGGATATTAAATCTTTATCAAAATCCATAACCGCCTCCTATTCGAGTATCTTCCCCAAGATACCTCTTTCCTGAAGCACTTTGATTACAGCCTCGACTATCATTTGCCTGTCATAAGTCATGCTGCACTCCGAGCTTTTTTCGCTGCATTCCTGTACAGCGGCGTCTTTCGTTTCAGGCTTGGACGCCGTTTCGACTGCAGCATGCTCAGTATTTCCGCACACGGATACTTTGCTGTTTTCGCCGTACTTCCCAAAAGTAATGCCAAGACTTTTCGCCTTATCTTTTGCGAGCGGAGTAATAAGCGTATTCTCATCGACAGGGAAAGGACAATCCTTGCCATGACCGACGAAAAAGTCTTTTATCGTCTGCTCGGTTACTAATTTTTTCATTCTCTTCTTCCTTTCTCCGATATACACTCGGTATTATCAGTAATTAAGAAAATGTTCAATACAGTGTTTTTATCAATTTTTTTGACGGTGACGGGATAACCTCCGCATTTATGAGCATCCCTTTTTCTCCGATTACGGTTTTTCCCGTTTCTATTCCTGTTTTTACCGCCGCGACTTCTCCTGTGAATGTAAAGTAGGATTTGCCGCCGAGTCCCGTGCCGAGCCTTATTTCGAGCGCTTCCAATTCCGCGCATTTAAGTACGGCGTCCGCCGCTATAACCATCGTGGACAGCGAGTAGGATTCAAGTATCCCGAGCGCCCCGATATTGTCGGGCATGGTCGCGGAAACTATCGCGGGAAAAACTTTTTCATGAACATTCGGAATGACTATGGAGTCGACCTGAAACTCGCCCGCCTCCCTAAGTCCCGCTGCTACCGAGGTTTCAACGGATGATACGTCTCCATAAACTATGGCGATGTATTTTCCGGGGCAAACGGAGTTGGCTGTGACAACTTCAACTACGGATGTCTTTAACATCTGGTCAGCCGCAAAAATCCCTCTGGCAATGCTGCTGAATTCAATCATACCAATCGCCTTCGCCATTTCAGTCCCTCCTTATCAATATAAATTTATCGTTTATCTCCGACACCGTTCCGTCTATGCTGGAATGAACGGGAACGCCTAAACTGCCTTCCGGAACATCCCCTATGATGTCGCCCTTTTTCACGATGTCGCCCGCTTTGACGCACGGCACCGCTTTCGCTCCGACATGCGGAGCCAAATAAATGCCGACCTCGGTCATACGGGGTTCAAGCGAAAGGTCTAAATCGGCGCTTCTGTCAAAGGCGGTCAAGTCCAATCTCGCAATCAGTCTCTTGCTCGGTATCATTCTGTACGCACGCATTTCTCTCGGCGTGTACTCACCCGACTTCGGTTGGTGCTTGATGCCTTTCTCTCTGAGCCTGTTCATGTAGAACACATTCGCTTTTTTGGGGCTTATGCCCGCAGGGCAGCTGAAATAGTCGCAAAGGTTGCATTGGCAACAGGTCTGTGCCGCCGTCATCAGCTCGTCCGCTTCGACATTATATGCCATCGCTCTCACCATCTTATGAGGGACCGTGCTGTGCCCTAAAAGATACCTCGGACACAGGTCGGTGCACATCCTGCACTGCTCGCATGCGCTCCTGTTTATAATCTCCGCGGATTTCATGCTCTGCTTTTTTCTCTTTATCAGGCTATGCTCGGCAGGGAGAACTATCAGACCTTTCGTTTTTTTGCTCACGAATCCGTCCATGTCTTCAAGCAACGGCCCCATCATCGGCCCTCCGTCGATAACTCCGACGCCTTCGGTATGCTCGACTCCCGCCATCCTGAGAAGTTCTCTTATCGGCGTACCGACAGGAACCGCAACGGTCAGAGGCCTTGGAACGTCTCCTGCGACCGTCACATATTTTAGTGTGACGGGTTCACCCCCCGACGCCTTATAGATATTCAGCGCCGTTTCGGAGTTGATTACTACGCAGCCTACCGCTATCGGTATCCCCGTTTCCGGGACGACTTTTCCCGTAAGCTCATACACGAGCACCTGCTCGTCACCCGCCGGATATACGTCCGGAAGAGGGTGAACGGAGATGTCATCTTCGAGCCCGAGCGCCTGTATTCTGCCGCTGATATGCTCAATTAACGCTCCGTGTTTCGACTTGATTCCGATGATTGCTTTTTTAGCTTCAACCTGTGTCTTAACCATGTCGAAGCCTTTGAGTATCTCGTCGGAATATACCGCCATCAGCTGCTGGTCAACCCTGAGAAGCGGTTCGCATTCCGCTCCGTTCATGAGCAAATAATCTGCTTTGGCGGCGAGCTTAACATAGGTCGGAAAGCCTGCACCTCCGGCTCCGATAACACCGGCCGTCTTTACTTTTTCAAGTAGCTCCATTTCTTTCCTCCCGCTAAATCACTCAAAAAGGCAGTCTTCATCAATTATGCCTACAACCACGGCATCTATCGGGATGCTGTCATCCTTAAGCATTCTTCTGGCGGAAGAGCCCGTCGTAATAATTACCCTGTCACCGATTCCGGCGCTGATAATGTCCACAACGACAAGCCTGCTGCCCGCGTCTTTGCCGCCTATGACTTCTGCAAGCATAAGTTTGAACCCGTTAAGCGACTCTGCTTTTCGTGTAGCCCAAATGTTATCAATAAGTTTTGCGGTAATCACTGTAAACTCCTTCTTTCAATTTTCTCTCTATCTCACCAAGAGCGTCTTCAACTGAAGCCGTATCGCCGAAGATTGCGAGCAATGTCATGTGCTGAGGGCAAACGCCTCTCAAGTCAAACACTTCCACTCCCACGGCTTTTTCGGCTATGTCCGCAGCGCAAACCATGTCAATCATCAGTCCTTGTACAAGACCGATTGCGTCAGCTCCTGCAATAAGCGAGTCATCAACTATACCTATTCGCCTTTTTATCAGTTCCAACGTCATCTTTGATGGGGATTTGATGATTCTGTAATTCATTTTTGCCTCCGTATAATTCAGCAAATAATCTTATCCGTACAGCTCAGTGCTATCCCAAGCGGTGTAACAAACATAGGGTTGTCAGGTTTAACGGTTACGATGCCGGTCATTTCTTCTATGACCGCTTCGATACCCGTGAAGCAGCAGCTTCCGCCGACCAAGACAAGCGTGTCCACCTGCTCACCCAAAACCGACCTGTTTATTATCGTAGAGATTTTTTCAATTACCGGCTTAACAAGCGGGAATATTTCTTTATGGTTCGCTTTTTTTCTCTTAAACTTATCCGCTTCTTCAAACGGTATCTTGTATGCGCCTGAAAGTACGAGTGAAAAATGGGTGCCGCCTGTCGGTTCATCTTGAATCGATATGACTTTGCCGTCCCTTATTATCGAGATTCCGGTAGTCCCCCCACCGACATCCACAACGGCACCGTTTGTAACATTAAGCAACCTATTCGCAGCGGTGGGTTCATCAAGCATACTTGTAATCTCGAAGCCCGCTGCCTGAACTATGTTTTTTACCGCGCCGCCGTCCAAACTGTCCGTACCGGGCGGGAGCGCGACGGCCGCATAGAGAAGCTCCGTATTAAGCTCGGCCTCTATCTTCGCCTTGAGTTCCTTGACTATTTTTATAGCGCCTATATAATCCACGACCATTCCGTCTTTGACCACGTCCGCATATTTCATAGCGCCGGCTGCAGGGCGATAGTTTTCATCGAGTACCGCGAGTACCACGCATGAGGTTCCCAAGTCCACTCCCGTATAATAAACCGATGACTTGGTTTTAACGGGATTCTTCATCGCTTTTTCGAACTCGGCTACGAATTTGTTGCATTTCTTAAAATCCATCTTTCTACCTTTCAGCACTTATCGATACGGTGAGGCTACTGATTCTGCCAATCCGCAGGATAAACGAAATAGGCATATCTTGCGGTTGACGGAGTTTGGAAATGAATGTGGCTGTTTTTAGGGATATATATTATATCTCCGGCTCTACCGGATACAACCCTTCCGTCTATCTCAATTTCGAGTTCTCCGTCAATTACATAATCATACTCGTCATAAGTCAGCGTCCATTCGAAGCTCGTGTGATCGAGCTCCATTATTCCCGCCCCCATTCTCGGGGCTTCATCGAGCGTCAGGATGTCTTTTAGTCTGACTCTGTCGTCGTCCCCGAACGGTTCGCACTTTACGGTATCGGTTTTTACCATCAATATGCCGCTTTTATCTTTTTTCTTAATGAAGTCTTCCGCCTTTTCGGCTTTTAATGTCTCTTCAATTACAGCGGCAATTAAATCTTTCAGCTGTTCTTTATTTATCTCCATATCGGTCTCCTGTCTTTATGGGAGCACTTAAAAGAGTTCGCGTTTTAACGCATTCTTTTTTAGTTCCCGCTTTCGGTTTGTCCGCTGTTAACCTTTGACAGCAGCATAGGTGCCAAAATGTTGGCTAAAATCAGTGCGGTAATACCTGCAACCAATTTTCCCACTACAACAGGGAATATCATTTCGGAGTTTACTCCGGCGGTGAAACCGAGGTGGTCGCCGAAAACGAAAGCTGCGGATACTGCGAATGCAACGTTGATGAGCTTGCCCTTAGGGTTCATCTCCGCCATTATGTTGAACATCGCAATATTGTTGGCTAAGTTAGCGATAAGTCCTGCCGAAGCCGCCTCATTCATTCCTAAGCTCTGACCGATTTTTTCAAGCGGCTTTGCAAAGGTCTTGGTTATCCATTTAACCATAGGGAATGCTCCGATTAATACTACTGATATTTGTCCGCAAGTAAGAAGTCCGGATTCGAGAGGAACAAGACCGCCTTCAGGAGGTTCGGTTACCATTAAATCCATGAGAGGGAACAAAATTCCAGTCTGATATTCGAATACGGCAACCGCGGTAAAGAAAGTTATTAAAATCGTTACGGCCGTTCCGAACTTATTGAATCCGTTTATCATTTTTTGCGGTATGAACCAAAGTCCGAGCACGATGAGGCCTGCGATAGCGATTACAGGAATCAGGTTCACCAGGATTCTCATAAGGTCAATCTTATAAGGCGTCATATTCATTACAAGTCCGCCTGCTATACAGCCCAAAGGAACGGTGATTAAACCCGCCAATATACCGGCTCCGAGATAACCTCTGTCCTCTTTTTTAATTATGCTGAGCGCAACCGGAATTGTGAATACAATCGTCGGGCCCATCATGGTTCCCAATATCAAGCCTGAAAAGTTTCCGATGCTTTCGTCGGCTGCAAGCTCCATTGCGAGCGGATAACCGCCCATGTCACAAGCGAGCAGCGTGGTGGCGAACATGGAAGCGTCCGCGCCTACGAGCTGATAAACCGGCACTATCACAGGTTTAAGTATTATGGCGAGCACGGGTGCCGCCGCAACAACTCCGGCCATTGCAATCGCTAATGCTCCCATTGCATTGAAGCCTTCTTCGAACTGCTCGCCGTAGCCCAATTTGTTGCCTCTTATCTTGTCAATCGCACCTACGAGCATGAATATCATCATAATGAAGATGATTATGGAATTCACGGACAGGTTCCCTATCCATTCCGAAAAGCTCTCGGTGAAAACACTACCGTTGGTAATGTGACCAATCAATTCATCAAACATATTATACCTCCGTGTAATCATAAGGTTTCTTCTCATCTACAATACCGATTACGGTCGCGTCAATCGGGGTGTCGGAGGGAACATTGCCGGTTCTCGCTCCGCTTCCACCCACCAGAATGACCGTATCTCCTATTCCTGCATCAAGCAAGTCTGCAGCAACCACGGTTTGATGAGTCTTGTTATCCGATAATTCAACAAGAAGCAATTTGTACTGTGCCAGCGAATCCGCTTTTTGCGTCGCCCATATATGATTTACCACTTTGCCCAGCAGCATTTCTTACCTCCCGTCTCATACCGAAAATTTTATAGGGTGTTCTTTTTACTATATTCTCCTGCGAGATACTTGCACATCATTATGTGCAACGCACTGGAAAGTCTGTTCAACTCTTCAATTATGTCGCTTCGTTCAAGTTTTCTCTTCTCTTTGAATGTTCCGACAGCAACTACTTCGAGCTCCCTTATCTCCGTTCTCAACATATTAAGCAAAGAATATGCGAGCCCCATTGAATAATCAGGGAGAAGCATCTGTTTGATGTTAAAATACTTCATCGGAGCATGCGATTGTTTCCTGAGAGTGTCGTGGTCCAAGCCGAGTATGGTCTCTTTCGTGAAAGGTTCGTCGAGCACCTCGCATCTCATCAGCTCTCTGAGAGTATCGAGTATGTCGTCCAAATCCTGCAGAATTCCCTCGTTTTTTTCTGTCGAGGCTATCACCGCCTGAGCATATACAGTATCCGCTTGAAGCCTGTCAAGCTTACCCCTGTATTTGATACGAGGGTGGTCCTTGTCGACAAGCTGATTTCCGAAAAGATGCGTCATATGCTCAGGTTTGTGTGAATAGCTTGCGCCCGTTTCATAATCTATGAATCTGGAAGCATTCACTTCCGGCGCGGGGTTTTCTTTTCTTTCAGTCGGTTCGGTCTCCGCCTTGGTTTCTCTTATCGTCTTATTTTTTTCATAATCGATGTCAATCTGCATTTGGTTCAGATATTCTCTCGCGGCAGGTGATAGTATCTTCCCTTCGGGGATATAGTAAACTTCAGGTTCTGTAGCTTTCAGCTCCGCCCTTATTATGGCTTCTGTAATTACTTTCAACTACAACACCTCCTTCACGTCGCTATTTTACCTGCGGCAATATCATCTCAACATCCGAATGCGGTCTCGGAATTACATGGATTGAAAGCAGCTCTCCTACTCTCTCCGCAGCTGCAGCTCCTGCATCTACCGCAGCCTTTACGGCTCCTACGTCGCCTCTTACCATTACGGTAACCAAGCCGCCTCCGACGAGGACTTTTCCGATTAAAACTACATTAGCGGCTTTTACCATAGCGTCCGCAGCCTCTATGGAGCCGACGAGACCCTTTGTTTCAATCATTCCCAATGCCTGTAAGTTTGTCATTTTATTACCTCCGTAATTACTGATTTCATTTTAGTGCTTTGATAAGCTCATCTTTTTTGGCGAATTTAATTTCTTCTTTTGTCATGGAGAAGTTTTCCCTGCTCCTTGCCAATGTTCTTAACTCGCCTACCGTCAAGCTTTCTAATTTTTTTGTGTTATCTGCGTTTTCCTCAGGATAACCTTCGGTTTTTTTGACTTCTTTCTCCGTCATTTCGGATTTCGGCTCAATGGAGGCTTCCGCAGATTTATTTTTTGAAGTGTTCTTCGGTTTAGCCGCTGCCAAAGACTTTTCAGTCATGTCGACCATTTCTCTAACGCTCTTGTCAGGTCTCGGTATCACATGATGGGAAACCAGTTTCCCGACCTTTTCGGCAGCCACGGTTGCTGCATCTATCGCAGCTTTTACCGCGCCGACATCTCCCTCAATCAGGACTGTTGTATATCCTCCACCTACACGAATCATGTTGACAAGAGAAACATTAGCAGCTTTGAGAGCGCTGTCCAAGCCCTCTATGGCTCCGACTCTGCCGTATACTTCTATCATTCCTAAAGCATCCATAATGATTCTCCTCTAATTTCATTCAGCAACCTGCGGCAGTATCATCTCTACATCGGAATGCGGTCTCGGGATTACATGGATTGAGATGAGTTCTCCTACTCTTTCAGCCGCAGCCGCTCCCGCGTCTACAGCAGCCTTTACCGCACCTACGTCTCCTCTTACCATAACGGTTACAAGTCCGCCACCGACAAGAACTTTTCCGATAAGCACCACATTGGCGGCTTTTACCATAGCATCAGCAGCTTCAATCGAGCCGACAAGACCTTTGGTTTCTATCATTCCTAATGCTTGTAAATTCATTTCAATACCTCCACTTTAATCAATACGCTGTCGGATTATCCGCTACGAACTCCACAGCCGAAGCGAATGCCTCGCATGCGGATTTGCAAGCTGACTGGCTTCCTGTCAGAAGCGCTCCGCCGAAGTTCGTCTCCGATGGCGGAGCATAGAGTACGCAGAGTTTAACATCGGCGGCTTTTATAGCTGCATCGACCGCATACATCGCTTCAAGCGGAGGTGCAATCAGATATGCGAGAGCCTCGCCTTCAGGGATTCCTGCTCCTTCCGAAAGATATGAGCCTGTTCTGGAAATGCAGTGAGCATAGTAGCAGATAGAGTCATCCTCGTTAGCGGAAACAAAGTATGCTCCGTTTTCGATAATATCGATTGCAGCATCCAAGCCGCTCTTTACCTCGGCAGGGTTCGGCCCCGCCAATATTCCGATTATTTCTCCTGCAAGCTTAGTGTTGGCGTTTGCCGCACCGCCGTAAAAGCTCTTGGCATAAGCAACGACAACATCCGCTTTTTTTGTAGCCTCATCAAGAGCCGTATATGTGACATCATCACAATCGGAGGTGATAAGAGCTAAAGATTTGAAATTATCCGGAAGATTCTCAAAATCTTTTAACATGTCCGGACTGGCGTTCGGAATTATCTTGGCCGCCAGTACATTCGCTTTTAATGGATCTCTTTTCATTTTTTCTCTCCTTGTTACTTAGATTATAACTTTAAGTCAGTGCCGCTTGCTTTTTTGTCCAAAATGGTTTTTAACAGTTCAGCGATGTGCGCACCCGCCTCTGCCGGGATAGTCCCTGCGGAGTGAATATTCGATACGACCGTTCTTCTCGCCTCCGGCATACCTATTGTGGCCTTGTAGGCGATATATGCCGACATGGATGTCGACGTGATGAGCCCCGGTCTTTCTCCGAGAAGCACGCAGGTCACATCCGCGCCCGTAATCTCGCTGACTTCGTCCATGGCGCCAACACGTCCGTATTTTAGGAAGAATGGAGTACCTACCTTGACACCCTGGCTCTTAAGTCCCTGCATGATACCCGCCAAAACATCCTTTGTGTTTGCGGCTACCGCAGCGGAGCTCAAGCCGTCAGATACGAATATCTGAACCTGCGGTGATTTTTCACATTTTTCTTTTATTGTAGCAACAGCTTCTTCGTTTAATCTTCTTCCTAAATCCGGTCTTGTTAGATATATGTCCTTGTTATCGCAGCGCGATTGCACTATGAACAGGCCCAAATTATCTACAAAATCCTCATCCACGCTGGAGAAAACGGCGTCCTGCGCGGCAGAGTGTGCCGCTCTGAACATCAGTTGAGGCAGAGTCTTATATCTCGCGCCCGCCTTGCCTATTCCGAGCCTGCAGGGTGCGAATTGTTTGAGCTCGTAGAAGCCCTCCCTGTCGTACGGATTCTCCACTAAATATTGTTTTTTGATGTCTATTGCCGTGATATCTTCTAAAAATCCTTCTTCAATCGCAGGAGTGTCACAGCAAGCTTCACCTTTTGCTTCATCCTTTTTAGGGCTTTCCTGTCCGATATTCATTTCAGACAGCACATCTTCAATGATTGCCCTTAATTCTCTTGTATCCACCAGACTGTCCTCCTTTTATTTTTTAAGAAATACCGATGCGTCTCCTGCTAACGGAGTCAATTTTCCATCCTTTGAAAATCCCATTTTTTCGAGCCAAAGGTCGAATTCTCTGATTGGTCTTAAACCGAAGACCTCTCTTAATGCCGCAGCTTCATGATAACCGGTGCATTGGTACATGAGCATGCAGTCGTCTCCCTGAGGAACTCCCATGATATAGTTACATCCTGCGGCAACAAGCATGGTCGCCAGATTCTCTATATCGTTTTGGTCAGCCTTCATGTGATTGGTATAACATGCGTCGCAGCCCATTGAGATTCCCGTGAGCTTACCCATAAAGTGGTCTTCGAGTCCCGCTCTTATTACCTGCTTGGAGTCATAGAGGTATTCAGGGCCTATGAAACCTACAACCGTGTTGGTAAGGAACGGTTTGAATCTTCTCGCGAATCCGTAGCATCTCGCCTCCATGGTAACCTGGTCCCAGCCGTTGTGTGCTTCTGCCGAAAGCTCCGCACCCTGCCCTGTCTCGAAATACATTACGTTAGGGCCGGTTGCTTTTCCTTCTGTCAGCGCGTAATCCCTCGCATCCTGAAGCATGTCACCGGTTATTCCGAAAGTTTCGTTTCCTTTCTGTGACCCGGCAATAGACTGGAAAACCATGTCAATCGGCGCTCCGAATTTCTTCGCGGCTTCGATTTGGCTGGATACGTGTGCGAGTACACAAATCTGAGTAGGGATTTCCCATTTGTTTCTGAAATCATCGAACTGTCTCAGAAGTCTTGCGATACTCTCCACGGAGTCATCTACCGGATTGAGTCCGAGCACCGCGTCACCGCAGCCTACGCTGAATCCCTCCATCGTAGAGGCTAAAATTCCGGTCGGGTCATCTGTCGTATGATTCGGTTGTATTCTCGATGAGAAAGTCCCTCTCTTTCCTATCGTAGTGTTGCAGTGAGCGGTTATTTCGATTTTTTTTGCTCCGTAAATCAAATCGAGATTGCCCATTAATTTCGCAACGCCGGCAACCATTTCACTTGTGATACCGCGCGAAGCTCTCTTAATCATATCCCCGCTCGTCTCGGTATCCAATATCCACTCTCTGAACTCCGCTACCGTCTTGTTTTTGTGCTCGTTGAAAATGCTTTCGTTAATATCGTCCTGAATGATTCTTGTAACCTCGTCCTCCTCGTAAGGGACAGCCGGATTGTTCCTCAAATCATTCAGTGTCAGATTTGATAAAACCCACTTAGCGGCAATTCTCTCCTCCGCTGATTCCGCCGCTATGCCGGCAAGCTTATCACCGGACTTCTCTTCGTTTGCTTTAGCCATTACCTCACGAATAGACTTAAATTCGTAATTATGACCAAACAGCTTTGTTTTTAAGATCATGATCACTCACCTCTTACTTTCTTAAACAGAATTAACGATTAAATATCAAAGTCTTTGTCACTACGGGAACAACTCTTCCGCCGGCTACCGGTCTGCCGATGTCTATGAAATCCCCGTCCTTAACAAAGATATTGTCAATACATATAACCTTTCTCTTTCCTTCAAACAGAACCTTCAAAGCATTGCCGAGTACCTTTCCGATATCGCTCTCAACTATGATTAATATCGGCACAGCGGGATTATTGTAATTTTTGATGCCGCCGATTATCGCTTTCGCAAGCTCCTGTACTCTGTCAAAGGTTTTGAAGTTATTGCCACTCATGCCTATCGCAACACATTCGTCTATGTTTCTGTTCGTGTAAATATCGAGTTTTTTTAGAAGGCTTTCGGAGAAATAGGCGAGATTATCCTCTTCTTCCTCCGTCATCTTTACCACCACTACATTTTTTAGAGGAAGCATATCTTCTTCGTACCTTATCGTGCTGCCGCTTACCTCGGTGGTGTGTGTGCCTGCACCGACTACCGTCGCCCTTATGGTCTCAACCGCAGGGTATATTTTAATGCTGTCGAAATAGCCGCCCGTTCTGACGGAATCTCCCAAGAGAACTCCTACATCCCCGTATTTATATTTATCCCCTTCCGTTTCTTCATACGCTATTACAGCCACACCGCCTGAAAACGTAACGCCGTCCGGTATCAGTGTTTCAGGAAGAGGCTTGCCTTCATTCGTATAGAGCCTGTTATGGAAGCCGTCTCTTTTTTTCAGCCCTATCGCCATCGCAAGCTGCTCCGCCATAACATCGGCTAAGCGTTTCAGTTTCTTCTCATCCGCCGGCTGACCTACCTTCAGGTCGATGCCGGAATATTCAGCCAACTCGGAAATCTTCTCATATATATAAGCGATTCGACCGTTTTCTATTCTGATGAGCCTGCCGCCGATGTCCAAACAGGAAGTCCCTACGAGCTCCCCTCTGTTAAAGACCGCTATATTGCTCGTGCCGCCGCCGATGTCGATGTTTGCGACAATATTCCTACGGTCTTTTGAGACCATGTTGGTACCTGCTCCCTTTGCGGAAAGGACGGATTCGAGGTCGGGGCCTGCAGTCGCAACCACGAAATCTCCAGCCATCTCGCTGAGTGCCGAGAGCACGTCGTTCGCGTTTTCTTTTCGAGCGGTTTCTCCCGTTATTATTACGGCGCCGGTTTTCAGGTCTTCGGGCTTCATCCCGGCTTTTTCGTATTCAAACTTAACGATTTTTTTGATTCCCTCGGCATTTATCGTCCTCGAATC
This sequence comes from uncultured Oscillospiraceae bacterium, assembly GCA_964345365.1. Lineage (GTDB taxonomy): Bacteria > Bacillota > Clostridia > Peptostreptococcales > Anaerovoracaceae > RUG754. The sequence continues at coordinate 7,594 of CAYFQR010000023.1, read as the reverse complement.
AAGGAGCGGTGTGAAATATATTTTGCTCCTGTATACAACCTCGGTATCGACTATGCATATTCTGGGAACGGTGTAACTTGTAGCCAGATTTTCAATGGTCAGCTTGCTGAATATAAGCTGTGTCGTTGATGTACCTATGTCAATTCCTACGCTGTTAATGACTTCATGCATTCCGCTTTCCTCCAAAAAAACAGCCCGAACAATCTCCTTAACAGGAGTTCGTCGGACTGCATCGCCTTGACTGAAAAGTCAACTTCCTCGCTGACTTTTTTCGTTTTCAGTTTTTTAATACTACTATAATTTTTTAGCGATTTATCTTATAAAATGTTTTTTATTATCAGAATATAACTCTTACCTTAGTGCCTAAGCTGTCGGATTTGACGGTAACATGCCCCTTGAGCTTCTCTCTGACGAGCGACCTTATGATGCTCCAGCCCATGCTGCCGGAATAGGTTTTTTTGACATTGAAGCCGCAGCCGTCGTCTATGTATATAAGCTCGTCGGACGCCGAACTTCTCCGAAGCGTCATTATGACTATCTTACCTTCTTTTCGCCCCGGGAATGCGTATTTTATCGAGTTCTGCATCAATTCATTCAGTATCAGAGCTACCGCCGCCGCTTTCTCGAACTTGACATTGAAATCTCCGCCGTGATACTCCACCCTGAGAATGAAATCTTCCCTGCCGTAGTATTTTAGGAGATTGTCCTTTATGCTCGCGACAATGTCGTTTAATTTAACGTCTTCCATTTCGGTTTCGACGAGAATCTCATGGGTTGCCGCTATCGCCATAATTCTGCTTATGGTTTCGTTAAGCGCCTGCACAGCCGATTCAGATTCAAGGGAATTTCGCTGCAACCTCAGGAGCGATACTATCGTCTGCAAATTATTCTTTACCCTGTGGTGCATTTCTTTGAATGCTACGGACTTCAGAATCAGCTCCTGTCTCTGAAGAGTATTCGACGTAACGTCCGCAATGGTTATTATATAGTCAATATCTTCCCTGCCGACGTGAGCGGTTCTCACATCGAAGTAAAAATTCCCTAATTTCGCTTCCTGAGATGTAACGCCGCTTTCTTCATCCGTACTCGCAGGCTTAATTATCGCGATTTCTTTGTAGTTAAGCCCTTCAAGCTCCCTTATGAAACCGAGTCTCTTATATATATCCGCCGCCGCTCTGTTTCTGAACTTGACCTTATTTTTTTTGTCGACGAATATGATGCCGAGCTCGATATTGTCTATAAGTTTGTTTCCTTTTTCATCCATGAGGATGCTGTCAAATCTATCCTCTTCCCTCGGTACTTTAACTACCCCGGTTCTCGCTTTGGCGTATTCCATTCTCTGCTCGATTATGAACACGCCTACGACTCGGTCGCTGCAATTTATCGGTTCCACCGTTTGAACCACATGAGCATCCTCCTGTGTAGTGGCCTTCATAAATTTGGTTGCGACACCGAGTGAAAAGGTTCTGTGTACAGCAGGTTCTTTTTCTTTCGTCGCCACAAGACCTACTACCGGTCTCTTATATGATGATATGTTGTCCACCGGTTTGGCTTCCGCGACTACTATGGAATCTCCGCTTCCGTCGCACATGGGACAATCGATGAACGCGTCCGCATTAAACATGTTTGCCATTGCGGGCAATGATTCCGCCGCTCTTTCGACAACACCTATCTCCTCATCGCTCAGGTCGGTATATTCTTTGCAAAGTTCACTGATAATGCCCAACTGCGTCACCTTTCTCTACATAATCTCATATTTTTTTATTATGAGCTTCGCAACCCTGTTCATGGCTATATTTCGTTCTTTACTTATCTGCCTTATATAGTTATATGCTTCATCTTCCGACATGTTTTCGCTACACATAAGAAGTCCTTTGGCTTTTTCGACATATTTTCTCGATTCCAATTTTTCGTTGGCTTTTTCGACTTCTTCTCTGTACTTGAAAAGCTCTCTGTTTCTTACTACCGCAAGCTCAATATTCGGTATTAATATTTGTTCATTTATGGGCTTGACTATATAGCTGCTGATTCGGCATTCCTTAGCTTTATCGATATACTCTCCCTTATTGAAGCCCGTCAGTACAATTATCGCCGTGCTCTGACATTCGTCGCTTATCACCTTGGCAGCGGAAAGTCCGTCCAGAACCTCCATTTTGACATCCAATATTATTACATCGGGCTTGTGTTCTTTGCAAAGCGCAATGGCATCAAAGCCGTCCATGCCTTCTCCCGCAACTATATAGCCGGCTTTTTCGAGTATTGCCCTCAAGTCCATTCTGATGATAGGTTCATCATCGACAAGTACTATTTTTAATTTACAGTTTTCTTCCATTTCGTCCACCGTCTACTTCAAGTACTCAATTAACTCTCCTATGCCTTCTCCCGTGTAACTGCTTATCTTAAATACCCTGCTCGCACCCGCAAGAAGCAGAAGTCTCTCCGCTTCTTCTATTGATTCTTTTGATGCTATGTCGATTTTAGTTACTATACCTATTACTTCTTTCGCAAATGAGCCGGCATAACACGGCGGGAACATATTACGCTCTTCTGTCGCCGACTGAACCAAGCCGATAATCTCGGCGTCGGACGATATTACCGCCACTGCTCCTCTAAAATGCACCATCTCAAGATATTCGCCCGGCGTATCGAGGATACTGTTGCCGAACACCTCTACGGATTGTGTCTTTTTATATTCAAGCTCATCACCCAGAATCGCCTGCGCCAATGTCGTCTTGCCACAGCCGACGCTGCCGATAAAAATTATTTTTTTCATTTTTCTTTATTAAATCCTAACCGATTCGCCGAGCCTGCTGCCCGATTTGTTCGTTCGGCTGCACGGCTTCATCGAGCCTGCTGCCCGATTTGTTCGTTCGGCTGCACGGCTTCATCGAGCCTGCTGCCCCGTTTGTTCGTTCGGCTGCCCGGTTGTATCGCCATGTTTTCGAGAAATCAGCTTGACGTGATATCGGTAGGCGTGAACTTCATCTGGTCACAGAGAACCTTCATTACATCGAGCATGGCCGCATTGACCGCAGCGACATCTCCGTATATCAAAAGCGAGCCGCTGAAACGGTCGACAAAGCCGATTTTAACATCCGCCGCTTTAGTCGCCACGTCGGCTGCAATTATAGCCGCTTCGCTCGGGGTTATCGTGAATATTCCTATCGCTCTCTGCACGTCCAAAATCCCCAGCTTGCCATATAAATCTTCTACCGGATTCGGGATTACATGAGCAAGTGTTATCTGCCGACCCGGCACAAATTCCTGAATTATTCGTTCTTTATTTTCAAATGCCATACCGGTTCCTCTTTACCGAATCTACTATAAATCTATAAATAAATCTTAAAGACAGGAAACAAAAAAATGCCAATCCCGATGAACTGACACTTCCTCGCATCTATCGCAACTACTTCGCTACGATATTTCACTTGTATGATACCACAGTCGCGCTCAATCGTCAATAATATTTTTGGATTTATACATGTTTTGTAATAAATTTTACTTCAAAGCACTTATGAGGTTACAAAAAATATGTGGAAAAGAACCGCAAATAACGCAGAACACAAATACTCTTATTAAATTATCAATTTAAGTTTATCATAAAACAAATACAAAAGTCAATATGCATGGTACAACTGTACATTTTTGATACAAAGTGCTTTCGAGCATTTATAACCAATGTCGAGCAGTAGTATGAAAGTTCGAAAAAACAACATGTTGAGCAGCTCGTGACGGAAGTCACGAATGTTCTCAGCCGGGTCATAAAAACAAAAAATAAAATATGTGAACAACTGTTTACATTTTGTTCGCGCTGTGCTATTATGAAAAGAACAAGAACGAAGTTTTTTAATTTTAGATAAAACGAAGTTTTTTAATTTAGATAAATCGAACCATAACTTGAAGTAATAATTAAGGTACCGACGAATGCGGTATTGACAGATAGAGAGGTGCTGTTATGCTTAAATCCAGAGAACAAAAAATACTTGACTTTATGAAAAAAGAAATCTCCACGAAGGGCTATCCCCCTACTGTCAGGGAAATATGCGCGGCGCTCGGAATCAAGTCCACATCCACCGTACATAAGGATATAGAAACCCTCGTGAAAGAAGGCTATCTAAAAAAAGACCCGTCTAAACCGCGTGCGCTTATGGTAGTTGACCCGTCTTCATCCGCACATGATTCCAAACCTGCAGGCTTTTCGGGTTCTTCCCTAAGCCCTGTAAGCGCCACTGTCGATATTCCTATAATCGGCCGTGTGGCAGCGGGACAGCCTATACTTGCCGAGGAGAACATCGAGGATTCCTTTCCTCTCCCGGAGAGATTCGTCAGAGGCGGCATCAACTTCATGCTCCGCGTCAAAGGCGAGTCCATGATTGAAGCCGGAATTATGGACGGCGACCTCATACTTGTACAGCAGACCGAAGAAGCGAGGAACGGCGAAATAGTGGTTGCCATGATTGACGGCTTCGAATCCGAAGCGACCGTCAAGACATATTACAGGGAGAACGGACACATCCGCCTCCAGCCCGAAAACAGCACCATGAGCCCTATTATCGTCCGCGACGCTAAAATCGTCGGCAAAGTAAAGGGCGTATTCAGATATTTCAACTGATAAACCTCAATGATGCTTCAAAAGTCCGCAACGACGGTAAAAGGAGTGCTCATATATTTCAACTGATAAACCACTCATGGCTGAAGCCACGAGTGTTATCTGCCGGGTTATAGACACTCGACAACTTGTGTTACAAGTGCTTTTGACTACATAATAAATGCTCTAAACTCTTCAGCGGTAGCTATTCTCAGGTTCATTTCTCCTAAGACGGCTGCCGCTTCTTCAATCGTCCTGCCGCCCGTATCAACGTCCATCGTGGAATGAGCAACGCCCATCAGCCCCGATGCCGGCGGTATAATTGAAGTAATGAGATTCGCACCCGCATTGATTCTGTCCTTGAGCCCCGCTATCCCGTCTACATCCAGAGATGCCGGTATGAGAGCCAACGGGTAGAGAAGTCTCATCAGCGCTATTATCTTAAGTTCTTTGATTCTTTCAGGGCTTTGGCAGCCCGCCATAGGGCTTCCCTTCTGAGGTACGAAGCTCATGACTCTAACCTGCCGCGCTCCGATTTCGCCCATAGTTATAAGCGAATCCGCAATATCCGAGCTGCTCTCACCGACACCGGCGAGCAGCCCCTCTTCAATATTCATCCCGCATTCCTTGGCATACAGCTTCGCATGCATTCTCTCATCGTAGCTTTGACCTACCCGAAGCCTCTCAAACAGTTCCCTGTTATGCGTCTCCTGATATACTGCAAAAAAGTCCGTGCCGGCTTTTGCGAATTTTTCTATGATTTTATCCGGTACGACCCCCGGGGATATCATGACCGGCGTGTTGAAGCTTTCTTTTATATGCTTTATTATGCGTATCACGGTTTCAAATTCTTCATTGTGATATGCTATATCTTCTCCCATTGTAAGATCGATAAGATTTACGCCCGACCTTATAAGAGCTTCGGACAAGTGAAGAATCTCCTCCTCACTCTTCCTGTATCTCTCTATCTTGTTCGACCTTCTGAAATAGCAAAAATTGCAATTATTGCGGCAGTATGTGGAGAAATACACGAAACCGTATGCGAATATCTTATCTCCGGACACTCCCGCTCTTGTTTCTCTCGCTTTTCTGAAAAGCTCCTGAACCTCTTCGTAATCTTCGGATTCAAGTATATTTATTATTTCTTCTCTCTCCATGTTTAACCTCCGATTATAAGCGGCATCCAAACCGGAATCAAAATCGATATCAGTATGCCGGAAAACAGTGAATATAATACCATTTCACCGTTGGTATTTCGCTTAACCGTCGGAAGACAGCAGTCCATCCCGGGACTTCCGGGCATCGAAACAGCCTCGAAATATCCTATCTTGTCGGCGACGAGCGGAATGAACATAAGCGAAATTACCTCCCGTAATATATTATGCAAAAAAGATACTGCAGAAGCCGTTATATAGCCCGCTTCCATAATTACCACAGATGAAAAACTGTACCACCCCATTCCTCCGAATATAGCGATGGACTCCTTCATCGAATACGGGCTGAATAACCCGTAAATGACGCCTGCGGCAAAAGTACCGACGATAATGCTCGCCGGCATTAAAACTATTTTTATTCCTATTGACTTGAATTTTTGAACAATGCTGCCCTCAAGCCCTAAATCAAAACCGACGGAGCCGAGCAAAACGCAGAGAAGAACATCTATCAAGCTTCCTGCATTGCTCTGAAAACTTTCTATGTTCTCAAACAGAACCGGCACCAGGAAATAACCCGCTGCTATCCCGAGCACCGCATCCCCTAAAGTCAGCATGGAGGACTTAAGTCCGGAGCCAGCAGGTACTTCTTCGCTGTCCGCTTTTATTTTTTCTCCGCCTGAACTGAGCCCGTAGCGATTCAATCCGAATATCTTCCTTACCGTAAATGCGACAGCCATACTGCCGGCAAGTGCCATGATTATTGTGATAAACGCCTGCCAGCCTATAGTGGCAATGTTGCTCATAGCCTCTTCATTCGCGCCGATTCTCAGTCCCATAACGAATATCAACAGGTATATTGCTATGCCTGTTGCCTTTGAAACAAACGAGAATTTCTCTTTATTTTTTATTAAAAGCGATGATATCAGATAACACGTCGCCATTATTGACAGATAGAGTGCAATTTGCTGCATTGTTTTTCTCCTTAATTAGTACCTATTTATGTCTTAAATCAGAGCCGTAATCACTGAAAAATGTCTTGGAATATTTGGTGAGCTTCCAGTCCGGAACCTTGCATTTCGGGCAGGGTTTAACCGCCCATTTGTTCCTGAGCCACCTTGCCGCACGCGAATTTCTCGAATTAAAAATCCTGATTTCCTCTCCGCAGTGAGTGACTATAATCTCATACTTCCCGTAGCTCTCAATGGAGCGTATCCCGTGAAGAACGCCGCTTCTTGCAGGCCAAAGTTTCATCTTGTCAAGGAGAGTGAAAAGCTCCACATTTTTTCTGTAATATCTCTTAGTATCGTCAGCCATTCTTCTTTTGGCGAGGTGCCCGGGAGTCTCACCCGGCTACCGGAATTTAGAGTCCCGGCGATCAATACGATCCGCACCCCATGGTTATATTATTTCAGCGTTAAAAATTGTTTCGGCGAGCATCATCGCCGTGCCGATTTCAAGATTATCATATACGGCATTGTTTTGCAACGATAAAACCGCATAATATTTCTTTTTTCTTTTCATCGTCTTTATCAAAAAAATCGAAGCCTATTCCGAGTTTAGCCAAAATTAAGGCTGCCTTTTTTCCGACCCTGCCGTAGCCTGTAAGGAGGATGTTTTCGGATGAGAGATTTATGTTTCTAAGCTCCGCCATTTTTCTTATTATATTTATGTAGCCCCAAGCGGTGCAGCTGTCGTTTTCGGCAACCCTGCCGTTTCGTGTTCCGAGTGCTATGTAGCGTTTGTCATCAGCCATAAATATGGTGTCTGCGCCGTTTTCTTTCAGATAATATATGCCCTCCACATCAGTTTCGGGCGATACCGCAGCATTAAATCCCATGGATTTAATAATTGC
>CAYFQR010000022.1:24073-24799 GCA_964345365.1 uncultured Oscillospiraceae bacterium | reverse complement strand
GGCAAAATCGCACATGGCTGAATTATATCATGTAAACATGATATAATGATTACACTGATACTCGATATGCTTGTCATTGCAACCATCATATTTTTTCGGAGGTATTTGCTTTGGTTTCTACTGATAACAGCCCTGTACTTTCACTAAAAAATCAACCGGGTTTCGCACTGTTTCACCACGAATATGATGCAGCCATTAAAAAAGTAAACAACAAAATCGAGATTCTCGCGTCTGATTTCGAGGTCAGAAACAGCTATTCGCCTATTCACCACATCGTGAAGCGCCTCAAGACTCCCGAGTCTATTCAGGAAAAACTTGAGAGGCTCGGATACGAAGTTTCCATTATGTCGGCAGGTGAAAATATTTTCGATATAGCAGGCATAAGGGTAATCTGTAACTTCATCGAGGACGTATATCAAGTAGCGGAGATGGTTACATCTCAGGACGATATAACCTTGGAAAAAACCAAAGACTATATCAAAAATCCGAAAAAAAACGGATACAGGAGCCTTCATCTCAGCATCAGAGTTCCGATATATCTTTTGACTGACAAGGTCGAGGTTCCCGTAGAACTTCAAATCAGGACGGTTGCAATGGACTTCTGGGCATCGCTTGAACACCAACTCAGGTACAAGCAAAACAACGAAGGAAATATATCGTCGAGAGCGAATATCGAGCTCAAGGCCTGTGCTGAGCTTTCGGCTAAGCTGGACGAGAGGATGCAAA
>CAYFQR010000022.1:20232-23973 GCA_964345365.1 uncultured Oscillospiraceae bacterium | reverse complement strand
AGATTTTCGACGAAGTTAAAAAAAGCTGAAAAATACGGGATTCGTCGAAAAACCGTTAAGCCGGACGAGAGGATGCAAAAGATTTTCGACGAAGTTAAAAAAAGCTGAAAAATACGGGATTCGTCGAAAAACCGCGAGAAAACTTGGGTAAATGTCGAAAAAAGACGGAAAACCTTCCGAAAATTACATTAAAATGCTTAAAAAGCTTGCATTCATGCGGCTTATGTTGTATTATGATGTAGTTAAATTATAGTATTTGTTTGAGGAGTGGCGAAGAGCCACTCCTTAATTATTGCCCGCGGTGTATGATTGCAGTATCCGGGGTTTTCGGATATTTGTCACTGATGTTTAAGATTAAGAGGTTGGTATGTCAAAAGTAAATGAGACGGTAGCAGGCCTGCTTGCGGATTTTTTAGAGGAACGGGACATGATGCTCTGGGACCAGGAGTTTGTCAAAGAGGGCAGGGATTGGTTCCTTCGCATATATGTTGACAGGACGGACGGCGGATATATTTCCACCGATGACTGCGAAATCGTAAGCAATTTTTTGTCAGAGAAGCTTGACGAAAGCGACCCTATTGAACAGAATTATTATCTTGAGGTTAGTTCGCCGGGGCTTGACAGGGTTCTAAGGACACGTGAACATTTCGAGATGTCGGCGGGTAAGCTCGTAGAGGTGAGTCTCTACAGTCCGCTCAAGGATTTTCCGGAGCTGAAGCTCAAGAAGATAGAGGGTATTCTCATGGAGTATATAGATGAGACGCCGGCACTTAAGATTAAAGCGGAGATAGATACCAAAGCAAAAAACAGGAAGCCCGGTGCCAAGATAGGCAAGTCGGCACTCGTTTCCGCGGAGCTTGTCATACCGCTTTCGGATATCAGCAAAGTCAATCTTGCCGTCGTTTTTTAAGGACGGTTTACTATAAAAAAGATGTATACAAAACAGAATATGGAGGTTAATTAAAAAGATGAATGTAGAATTTATCGAAGCTATCAAAGCCCTCGAAAAAGAAAAGAGAATCTCTAAGGAAGTGTTGCTCGAAGCAATCGAGTCGGCGCTCGTTTCCGCATACAAAAAAAATTACGGGACATCACAGAATGTCCGTGTGGATATCAATCAGGAAACCGGTGATATCAACGTTTTCATGCAGATGGAGGTAGTAGAGGAACTCGAAGACGAGATGACGCAGTTGACGGTTGAGGAGGCGAGAGACATCGACGAACGCTACGAGGCGGGCGACATAATCGAATTCAGGGTTACGCCTAAGGATTTCGGTCGTATTGCCGCGCAAACCGCCAAACAGGTTGTTGTACAGAGGATAAGAGAGGCGGAGAGAGAAATGGTCTATGACGATTTCATCACACGCTGCGGCGAGATAGTTACGGGAAGGATAGAGAGAGTATCAAATGATACGGTATTTGTAAATATCGGAAGCACCGAAGGGATACTTTCCCCGAACGAACAGGTGAAGGGTGAGAGATACCGCGAGAACGACAGGCTCAAAGTCTACATCATTGATGTGAGAAAAACATCCAAGGGCCCTCAGGTATTCCTGAGCCGCAGCCATCCGGGTCTCGTGAAGAAATTATTCGAACTGGAAGTTCCGGAGATAGAGGACGGAACGGTTGAGATAATGGGCATTGCTCGTGAAGCGGGTTCAAGAACAAAGATGGCGGTATTTACTGAATACGAAAACGTTGACCCTGTCGGCTCCTGTGTAGGGACGAGGGGAATGAGGGTTCAGTCTGTTGTGGACGAGCTCCATGGAGAAAAAATCGACATAATACCTTGGTCGGAAGACCCGGATGAACTTATTGCAAACGTATTAAGTCCTGCAAAGGTTGAGCGCGTAATCGTGCCTGACCCGGACGAAAAAATTGCACAGGTGGTAGTTCCGGATTATCAACTGTCCCTTGCAATCGGTAAAGAGGGCCAGAACGTTCGCCTCGCGGCGAGAGTCTCGGGCTGGAAGATAGATATCAAGAGCCACAGCCGGTACTTCGGTGAAGAAGACATCGTCGAAATGCCGGAGGAAACGGATGCCGAAGCGGAAGCATGTGACGAGGTGAAAGGTGCCGAGGCGGAAACACATGACGAAGTGCTGGATGCCGAGGCGGAAACCTATGAGGAAGTGCAAGATTCCGATGCGGAAGCATGTGACGAAGTGAAAGGTGCTGAATCGGAAGCATGTGATGAGGTGAAAGATGCCGAATAAGCATATTCCTATGAGAAAGTGTGTGGGCTGTAATTGCTCCAAACCCAAGGCCGAGCTTGAAAGATATGTTTTTTCGGGGGAAGCCTACGAAAAGGATGAGACGGGACGGCGAGAAGGCAGGGGCTCATATATATGCAAGGACTCTGAAGATTGCCTGAAAAAAGCAACCGTAAGAAAACATTCGGAGTTCAGGAGGGGATAAGATGTCGAGTCAAAATAAACCGAGTAAGTTAGACGCTTATATGGGCTTTGCATCTAAGGCCGGAAAGCTCCTGTCAGGGACGAACACATGCATTTATTCTCTTCAAAAAGGAAAAATCAAACTTTTAATCATAGCGAGCGATATTTCGGAGAATACGATAGACAAGATGAAATTCGCAGCCAAGAACGCACGCATTGATTATCGCATATACGGGGAAGCGGACAGACTCGCCCATGCAACAGGCAAATACGGGCACGGAGTTTTCGCAATAACCGACAATAATTTTGCAAAAATAATTGCAGCCGAGATCGATAAGGATCAGGCGACAGTTGACAATACCGAAATATAGGAGGTGTATTTTATGTCAGGAAGAAACACCAAAGAAACAAAGATAGTTAAGGCCACTCCCATGAAACAGGAGGTTCAGGAAATCGAGCCCAAAGTCACCGTTAAAGCGGCGAACATACCCGCTCGAACGAAACCTGTGCTGCAGCCTCAGCAGTCTGCGAGGACTCCGGGCAGGGTTAACCGTGAGCGTCCTATAGTCGGGACACCGGTTATAAGTAAAGACCTCGAATCGAGAATACCTCGCGGGGGGACTTTAGTATCCAAAGAAATAACGGATAAGGCTATATCCGAAGAGATTGCAGCAGCGAAGGAAGCGGAACTTCAGGCTGCTCGCGAAGAGAAAGCCGCTGAAAAAGCTGCAGAACAAGCCGCTGAAAAAGCTGCAGAAAAAGTTGCTGAAAAGGTCACTGAAAAAGCCGAAGAACAAGCTGCCGGGAAAGCTGTTGAAAAAGCTGCAGAGCAAGCTGCTGAAAAAGCTGCAGAACAAGGCGCTGAAAAAGCCGCTGAAAAAGCTGCGGAGCAAGCTGCTGAAAAAGCGGCAGAACAAGGCGTTGAAAAGGCTGCCGAACAAGCTGCGGAACAAGCTACTGAAAAAAAGGTCGAAAAGAAGACCGAAAAAGTTGATACAGCGGCTAAGAGATCTTCTGATGCGGAAAAGAAAACGGAATCCGAAGCTGCAGAAACAAAGGTCGTAAAAGACGAACCTGCCGCTAAAAAAACAACCAAGGACGTGGACGCCGAAAAGCCTAAAAGAAGGCTTCCGCCTGAATTTGTCGGCCCTAAGATTATAAAGACAGCCGCTGAAGTCAAGGCCGAAGAAGAGGCTGCGGCTGCCGAAAGAAAGAAGAGAGCTGAGGCGAGAAAAGCTTCCGAAAGCAAGTCCGGCGAAGCTCGCGGTGAAAGAGGCCGCGGAGGCGACAAACAATCAAGGGACGGCGGACGCAGCGGCGGACGCAGGGACGGAGATTCACGCGG
>CAYFQR010000022.1:0-20132 GCA_964345365.1 uncultured Oscillospiraceae bacterium | reverse complement strand
AACAATCAAGGGACGGCGGACGCAGCGGCGGACGCAGGGACGGAGATTCACGCGGCGAAAGAACGGGCAGAGGCGGTGACGGAAGAACAGGCCGAGGCGGTGACGACAGAGCCGGCAGAGGTCAGAAGGGCGATAAACCGAGTGCGGAGAGAAGTCCTCGCACGAGGAATGTTCCTATGGGCAAGGATGATGACGAAAACGAACGCAGACCTCAGAGCAAGAGCGATAAGAAGCCGAGAGTACGTGATTTTTCGGTACATGCCAATCAGTCACAGAAGTTCAGTGCAAAATCCGACAAGAGATCTCATGCGGACAGAGAGCGTGATAAGTTCGCGAAGCTTGAGGGTGGCGGAGAGAGCGGCAAGAAGAGCAAAAGAGGCATGGAGCTGCGCTCACTTGAAAAGGCCGAAAGACCTAAGAAGCATTCCAAGTATAAGCAGGCTCAGGCAGTAGAGGAAGAACCGGATATTCTTGAAGATATGCCGGAGGGAACCATTGCGGTTACAGTACCTATTACAGTAGGCGGTTTTTGCGAGCAGGCGGACATATCGCTTAACAATGTTATAATGGCGCTCATGAAAATGGGTATCATGGCTAATATAAATCAAAACCTCGATGAAGATACGGTTACCATACTCGCGGACGAACTCGGAATCTCGATAGTCGTTGCCAAGGTTGAAGAAGAAACCGTAGAGGAAGGCATTGAGGACTTCGAGGACAAGGAAGAAGACCTTGTGCCGCGTGCACCTTTCGTTACCGTAATGGGTCACGTAGACCACGGTAAGACTTCGCTGCTCGACGCGATAAGAGCTTCAAACGTAGCTTCAGGCGAAGCCGGCGGTATTACACAACACATAGGTGCTTCCGAGGTATCCATAAACGGACAAAAAATAGTATTCCTCGATACGCCGGGACATGAAGCGTTCACTGCAATGCGTGCGCGTGGCGCACATGTTACGGATATAGCGATTTTAGTAGTTGCTGCGGATGACGGCGTAATGCCTCAGACCATAGAGTCAATCTCTCACGCAAAAGCTGCGGGAGTTCCTATTATAGTTGCAATAAACAAGATGGATAAGCCGACCGCTAACCCGGAAAGGGTTAAACAGGCACTGACCGAACACGGAATCGTAGTTGAAGAGTGGGGCGGCGATACTATCGCGGTTCCGGTATCCGCAAAGGCGAGAGAAGGAATCAAGGAATTGCTCGAAATGGTTCTTTTGCAGGCTGAGGTTCTGGAACTCAAAGCTAACCCTAACCGTATGGCAAAGGGCTCCGTGGTAGAGGCAAGGCTCGACAAGACAAAGGGCCCTGTTGCGACACTTCTTGTAGATAACGGAACACTTCGCTCCGGCGAATCCGTCGTTGTGGGAAATTGCTACGGAAGAATACGTCTTATGACGGACTTCAGAGGCAACAAAATCTCCAAGGCAGGCCCTGCAACAGCGGTTGAAATCCTCGGACTTGACGATGTACCTGAGGCGGGAGACGAGTTCAATGCGGTTAAGGACGACAAACTTGCGAGAGAGATAGCCGAGGGAAGAAAGGCCAAGCAGAGAGAAGAAATACTGGCAAGAAATGCTTCTTCGACTCTTGAGCAGCTGTTCAGTCAGATTCAGGAAGGAGAGGTTAAAGACCTCAATCTCATCATCAAGGGAGACGTTGCGGGCTCTATAGAGGCCATAGTTTCATCACTGGAGAAATTAAACAACGAGAACGTCAGAGTTAAGATAGTTCATACGGGAGTCGGCACTATAAACGAGTCCGACGTAATGCTCGCTTCGACCACAGGCTCTATAATTATCGGCTTTAACGTAAGGCCTACATCCGCTGTTACGAATTACGCCGAGCAGGAAAACGTACAGATAAGACTATATAGAGTAATCTACGATATCATAAACGAAGTAGAGGGCGCCATGAAGGGAATGCTCGACCCTGAGTTCAAGGAAGAGGTTCTCGGCAAGGTTGAGGTTCGCACGACCTTCAGGGTTCCGGGAGCGGGGACTATCGCGGGTGCATATGTTACCGAAGGTAAGGTCATCAGAAATGCGGAAGTCAGACTTGTGCGTGACGGTATCGTAATCCACGAAGGACAGATAAGCTCTCTTAAGAGATATAAGGATGACGCAAAAGAAGTTCATCAGGGCTACGAATGCGGTATCGGTATCGAAAACTACAATGATATCAAAGACGGAGACATCATCGAATGCTTCCACATGGTAGAGATAGAAAGAAAATAATTTGATTATGCATGCAGGACAGGGGGCGTCTCCCTGTTATGTTCAGCTTAAATGAAAGGAAAGACATGGGAAAAAACCATAGACCCGACAGGCTCGCAGGGGAAATCCGCAAAAAAGTCGGCGAGCTTCTGATAAACGGCGTTAAGGACCCTCGAATCACGGATAATTTCGTGAATGTCACAGGAGTGGAAGTGACAAAGGACGGAACCTATGCCACAATATATTTGTCATGCCTGGATTTTTCGGAAGATGAAGAGTTTATCGCGCAGCAGAAGGAAGCTGTGCTTGCAGGAGTAAACTCGGCAAAAGGGATGTTCAGAACAGAGATAGCCAAGGCCATAAAAATGCGTCATGCGCCGGAGCTTATTTTTAAGATAGACGAAGCGGAAGAATACGCGCAAAAAATCGAAAAGATTCTCTCGACCATCCCGTTTGATGAATACCGGGCTACAGACTCCAATGAGGTAGAGGAATAATTATAGTGATATAACTGACTGCAATGAGTTGGAAAAATTATAGGAATATAACTGACTGCAATGAGGGAGATGAAGAATTATGATTAACTGCACGTTAAAAGAGATGGCATCAAAGCTGATGTCCGCGGACAATATTTTGCTTTTCCCACATGTAGGCATAGACGGAGACTGTGTGGGGAGCTGTTCTGCGGTTGCCGTTTTTTTGCGCAAAACGGGGAAAAATGTCTTCGCGCTTTACAACGAGGGAATGCCGGAAAACCTTGATTTTCTGGATAAAGATTCCATCTACACGGAAGATGCGGACATCATACCCGATGAAAAATTGGATATAGCCATGTGCATCGATAACGGCAGCTATGACAGGTTCCCCGACTATGAGGAGAAATTTCGCAATGCTCCGTTTACGATTTGCCTTGACCATCACGGTACCTCTATCATAAAAGGAGAGGACGGCAGCGAGAGCGGAATCGCAGACATGTCGCACATCGACCCGACGGCTGCGGCGTGCGGCGAGCTCACCTTTGAACTTTTGGCTGAAATGAATAAGCAGTGGATGGCTTCGGGGAAACCTTCGCTTTTGCCCGATAAGTTTATCGGAGAAGCGATTTATACCGCGATAACGACCGATACGGGTAATTTTCAATACGGCAACACGAACAGGAGATGCCATGAAATAACGGCGGAGCTCTATGATTGGGGTGTGAACTTTTCAAGGATTTCGGTTATTCTTTATGAAAATGAGAGGCTTGAGGCGGTAGAGATAAGGGGCAAGGCGGTTTCAAGGATGAAAACGATTGCGGGAGGACATGGCGTCATAAGCTATCTGACCTATGACGAGCTGAACGGCTACGGAATATTGCCGGGCGAAACGGACCCGATTATCAACTCTCTAAAGAGCATAAAAGGAGTCGAGTTTGCAGCTTTCTTAAAAGAGAAAATCGCGGGTTCGGTGTGGGTATCCCTGAGAGCTAAAGAGAAAGGTAACGTTGCCAAAATTGCCGAGAAATTTGACGGAGGCGGTCATGTAAGAGCGGCCGGCTGCACGATACATGCGCCGGTTGGAGAAGCCCTGCGGATGATTACCGCTGAAATCGAGGCGGCAGTGCAGGAAATCCTTTCAAAAAAATCAAAAGCGGAGAAGCACAGATGAAACCGACGAACGAATCTCTAAAAGACGGTATAATCAGTGTATATAAGCCGGCAGGAATGACCTCGAACGATGTTATTTATAAGATGAGAGCTGTGCTCGGAATAAAGAAAATCGGACATACGGGAACCCTTGACCCTATGGCAACGGGAGTTCTTCCCATATGTATAAACCGCTCCACGAGGGTTGCCGAATATCTTGACGTTGACTTCAAAACCTATAAGGCAGTTATGAGACTTGGAGTCGTCACTTCAACCCTCGACATGACGGGAGAAGTGGAAGAAATAAGAGACGCTTCCCGTATAACCGAGAGTGATATAGTTAAGGCGCTCTCGACACAAATCGGAATTATCGAACAGCTCCCGCCGCTGATTTCTGCAATCAGGATAGACGGCAGGAGACTTTATGAGTTCGTCCATGACGGTGAGGAAATACCTCCCGAGATTGCAAAAAAAATAAAACCGAGAAAGGTCTTTATAAGGGAACTCGCAGTGGATTCGGTAGAGATGGAACCTGTTCCCCTCGTTCATTTCACGGTCACCTGTTCGAAAGGTACATATATCAGGTCTATCGTAAGGGATGCGGGCGAGATTTTAGGTTGCGGCGCATCACTTGAAACTCTCGAGAGGACGGCTTCAGGAGTTTTCACAAAGGAAAACTCGGTGCCGCTCTCGGAGCTTATTGACATTGCGCTTGAAGAGGGGCTTATCGAAATGATGAGTGACTGCGATAGCAAACAGGAATCGCAAAAACGCGGCACTCTTGACGGCGCCTCGCAAAAGCCCGCTGAATCTCGCAGCAGCGGCTCGCAAATGCCCGCCGAATATATGATAAAACGTCTTCGCAGATTTACTGATGAAGTGCCGGAGGTATTCAGAAAATACGTTTTCGGGACGGACTACCCGCTTGTGCATTTCGGAAAGGCGGTAGTCAGTCCGGAAGATGCGGGTAGATTCATAGACGGCTGGCACCTCGCATATAATGAGGTGGATATTGTCGAAAAACCTGAGTTCTCAAAACTTATGAATGAAATTACGGCAATCACTGAAACTGCACAATCCGAAAAAAACCGTAAAATCTCGAAAACTGAAATAGGTGATGATAATACAGCCGGTAACGCGGGCTCATCGCCGGGACTTAGGATACGTTCCGAATATGCAGGTATGTACAAAATCTACTCGACGGACGGCTCATTCATAGGTGTCGCCAAGCATAGCGACAAGTACAAGAAACTTGTATGTGATAAGGTTTTTTACCGCGTATAATAATTAGCGTAAAATTTCCAAAAAATGCTATGATGGATTTGCCATAGATTCAAATTACAGTTTTTTTAATATAAACTAAATTATTTGAAAAACGTTTAATATTATTTGTAAATGACGTACAAGGAATCTGTGAAAATCATATGGTAATCAGGAGAGTTCTAATTAATGATAACTTTTAAGAATTTAGATGAAATCGAAAATATTCCGCCTACTGCGACTGCACTGGGAAACTTCGACGGAGTTCATCTGGGACACAGGGAACTGATAAGAAGGACAGTTCAGACGGCGCGAGCCAAGACTTCACAGGGCATTCCGTTAAGGTCGGCGGTATTCACATTTTCCAATCATCCGAGGAATTTGATACCCGGTTCGAAGCCGGTAAAAAACATAATATACAGCTCGGAAAAGGCTGAGCTCATCGAAAGTCTCGGTGTTGACTATCTTTTTGACATAGAGTTTGATGAGGAGATAATGAAAATGTCACCTGAGGAATTTGTTAAAGAACTTTTGGTTGACAGATTCAATGCGGCGGAGATTTTTTGCGGTTTTAACTATAGATACGGCTATAAGGCCGAGGGCAACAGTGATTTGCTTGCGGAATCAGGTGAAAAGTACGGCTTTAATGTGAGTCGTGTTGAGCCTATAATGATTGACGGGGAAGTGGTTTCCTCGACGCTCATCAGGGAGTTGATTAAATCGGGCGACATCGATGAATGCGATAAGTTTCTGGGCAGGAATTATGAAATCGGCGGTGAAGTCGTTGTCGGCAACCGCCTGGGTAAGTCTCTCGGCTTCCCGACATCGAATATAATGATTGACGATGATATGGTAACGCCTCCGAACGGTGTTTACTTTACTTATCTTGTATATAACGGGGTTCGTTACCCGTCAATAACAAATGTGGGTGTGAAACCGACAATAGGTGATTTTAAGAAGAATATGGAAACGCATATTTTTAATTTTGACAGTGAATTATACGGAAAATATATCAAGGTGGAATTTCTGAAGATGAAACGTCCCGAGGCACGTTTCGCAAGTGTTCAGGAGCTGTCGGCGCAGATAAAGAAGGACTGCGAAGAAGCGCTTGCCTACCACAATACGCTTGCTGAAAATTAAGCGTGAAATGCTCCTTGGGAATCAACCGTGAAGCGCTTGCGGGAAATCACCGTAATGCATTTTTTGAAAAAGATAAACTTGACAACTTTTATGACCCGTGCTATCATAAGTTGTTAAAAAAATTACCTTTTGCTCAGTTTCACGACACTCCGACGTGATACTCGGCGAAGGCGGACTTAAAAAGGAGACGAAAAATGATTACCAAAGAAAAAAAAACACAGATTATAAGCGAATATCAGCTTAAAGAGGGTGACACAGGGTCACCTGAAGTACAGGTTGCAATTCTGACTCATAGAATTAACGACCTTAATGAACATCTTAAAACTCACAAAAAAGACCACCACTCAAGACGCGGACTTCTGAAGATGGTCGGTCAAAGAAGAAACATGCTTGCTTATCTTAAGGAAAACGACCTTGAGAGATATAGAACTCTTATTGCTCGCCTTGGATTAAGAAAGTAGTAACAATTGAAACTATCGGCGGGGCACAAACCCCGCCGTTGTTTTTGAAGAAAGACAGTTTAGCATTAAGGAGGTAGTTTAATGCCAAGATTCACAGATTACAGAACATTCAGATACCCGCTCGGGGGTCGTCTGCTCCAACTTGAAATCGGTAAGGTTTGCGAGCAAGCAAACGGTCAGGTATGGGTACAGTATGGAGACACGGTTGTAAACGTAGCCGTTACAATGTCAAAGACAGCTAAGGAAGGACAGGATTTCTTCCCGCTTAGCTGCAATTTTGAAGAGAGGATGTATTCGGCAGGAAAGATTCCCGGAGGCTTCATCAAGAGAGAGGGACGTCCGTCGGAACACGCAACTCTCACATCCCGTCTTATTGACAGGCCGCTCAGGCCGCTTTTTCCAAAGGGATTTTTCAATGACGTTGTCGTAGTTGCGACCTGTATGTCGGTTGACAACGATTGCTCACCGGAGATTGCTGCGATGATAGGTTCATCGGTTGCCATCGCAATATCCGATATCCCATGGGAAGGGCCTACAGCCGCCGTTAAAGTAGGAAGGGTGAACGGAGAGTTTGTCATAAACCCTACACTTGAGCAACGTGAAAAATCCGATATCGACATGACCGTTGCCGGCACAAAAGAGGCCATAATGATGGTAGAAGCCGGAGCTGACGAGGTTCCTGAACAGGTCATGCTCGATGCGATTCTTTTCGCTCACGAAGAGGTTAAAAAAATAGTTGAATTCATTGACCAGATTATTGCTGAAGTGGGCAAGCCTAAACAGGTTATCGATTATTATACACCTGACGAAGAAATCGAGAGACAGGTAAGGGAGTTTGCTACTCCTAAGATGAAAGAAGCCATCCAAACTTACGACAAGCTTGAAAGGCTTGATAATATGGATAAGGTTGAAGTTGAAACCAAGGAACATTTCGAAGAGATATTCCCTGAGGGTTCAAGAGACATCGACGCCGTTCTTTACGATATCACTAAAGAAAGTGTAAGGAGTATGATTCTGGATGACGGCATACGCCCTGACAGCAGAGCGCATGACGAAATAAGACCGATATTCTGCGAAACCGAGCTTCTTCCGAGAGTTCACGGAAGCGGACTTTTCAAGAGAGGTCAGACTCAGGTTCTTTCCTCCTGCACACTTGCACCCGCATCGGAAGCGCAGACAATCGACGGAATCACTGAGGAGACTGAGAAGAGATATATTCATCACTATAACTTCCCGGGGTATTCCACGGGTGAAGCTAAATCGCCTCGTTCGCCGGGCAGACGTGAAATAGGTCACGGCGCACTCGCCGAGAGAGCACTGCTTCCGGTTATTCCGCCTGTAGAAGATTTCCCTTACGCAATAAGAGTTGTTTCAGATGTTTTAAGCTCCAACGGTTCAAGCTCAATGGCTTCGGCCTGCGGCTCGTGCCTTGCGCTTATGGATGCGGGAGTTCCTATCAAGAGACCTGTCTCCGGAATTGCCATGGGACTCATCGAAAGAGTAAAAGAAAACGGAGAATCCGAGTTCGCAATTCTTTCCGATATTCAGGGAATGGAAGACTTCCTCGGAGATATGGACTTCAAGGTTACGGGAACAGAGGTCGGCGTTACAGCCATTCAGATGGATATCAAGGTGCACGGCCTTTCTCGTGAAATCCTTGAAAAAGCTCTAAACCAGGCGAAAGTCGGCCGCATGCACATCATGGAAAAAATGCTTGAAGAGATTCCTGAACCTCGTGCAGAGCTGTCCAAGTGGGCGCCTCGCGCCATATCGTTCAGAATAGATACCGACAAGATCAGAATCGTAATAGGCAAGGGCGGTGAAACGATAAACGGCTTAGTTGAGAAATACGGAGTTAAAATAGATCTTGATGACACGGGGCTCGTTTCGATTTACGGAACTGATGCCGCGATGACCGAAGCCTGCAAAAAAGAAATCGAGATACTTACCAAGGATGTAGAGGTGGGAGAGATTTACGAAGGTACGGTAACCAGAATCCTCAGCACGGCAAAGGGTTCTGTCGGAGCGTTCGTTGAGATACTGCCGGGCAAGGATGGTCTCCTGCACATCTCCAAGATGGCTAAGCACAGGGTCGAAAAAGTTGAAGACGTTATGAACATCGGTGACAGAGTAACCGTAAAGGTTGTCGAAATCGATTCCCAAAACAGAATAAACTTGAGCAGGAAAGAACTTCTCTAATAAACAAATAACCTCCAAGAGCTGATTTTGAATCAGGCTTTTGGATGTCATCTTAAAAAGCTCCGCTTGTTTCGGGGCTTTTTTTCTTCCCTGAAACACCATAAAAAATACATTGTTCTGCAACGTGAAACAATGTATAATACAATTGTATAGTATTTTTTGATTATGAAATACCAATATCATATTTACGGAAGGAAAAGAAATGGCTAAAAAACCTTTGCTTATCGAAATGATCGATATCTCAAAGTCGTTTGACGGAGAAAAAGTACTTGATGAATTTTCTTTGAATATCAGAGAAAACGAGTTCATCACCCTTCTTGGGCCGAGTGGTTGCGGTAAAACCACGACGCTTAGAATACTTGGAGGTTTCACGGCACCGGATACGGGCAGGGTTCTGTTTGAGGGAAAGGATATAACCTATATGCCCGCAAACAAGAGACCGCTGAACACGGTATTTCAGAAATATGCTCTGTTTCCGCATATGAATATTGCGGAAAACATTGCATTCGGATTGAAAATTTCCGGCAAATCACAGCAGTACATACATGATAAAATTAAGTATGCCCTGAAGCTCGTCAACCTGAGCGGTTATGAGAACAGACCGGTGGATTCGCTTTCAGGCGGTCAGCAGCAGAGAATCGCCATAGCGAGAGCGATAGTAAACGAGCCGAGAGTGCTTCTTCTGGACGAACCGCTCGGTGCGCTCGACCTGAAGCTGAGGCAGGAGATGCAGTATGAGCTTATAAGATTAAAAAACGAGCTCGGCATTACTTTCGTATATGTCACGCACGACCAGGAGGAAGCTCTTACGATGAGTGACACGGTAGTGGTTATGAACCAGGGCTATATCCAGCAGATGGGTACGCCTGAACAGATATATAACGAACCCGAAAACGCATTCGTTGCCGACTTTATAGGCGACTCCAATATCTTAGACGCCGTCATGATAAGGGACTGCCTGGTCAAGATTGACGGAATTGAGTTCGAGTGCGTGGACAAGGGGTTCGGCAGGAACAGGCCGGTTGACGTCGTGATAAGACCGGAGGATATTGTAATAGGAAAACCGGGGCAGGGAAAAGTTGACGGCGTGGTAACTTCAAACGTCTTCATAGGAGTTCACTATGAGATGTGTATACAGGCGGGAAACATAGAATATCTTTGCCAGAATACGACAGGCTATCACGTAGGCGAAGAGGTTTCTATCTCCGTAATCCCTGAAAATATACAGATAATGAATAAACCTCAATCCGAGGACGAGGAAGCTATTTCACTTGAGGACGTTTTAGGCGAGGAAACCGACGAGAACGAGGAGGAAATAGAATGAAGAGATGGTTCAGCGCACCATTCATAGTTTTTATCCTTGCAGGCACCGTCATACCTATGGGAGTTATAGCCTATTACGGAATCACGGACAGAAGCGGCAGTTTTACATTCGCGAATATTGCGGCGATGGCTACAGGCGACCACATGAAAGCCCTCATGCTTTCACTCGCCCTTTCACTTGCGGCGACTTTTATTTGTCTTGTGATGGCTTTCCCGCTCGGGCTCATCCTCAAGGACAGCAGATTAGGCAAAAAAGGCTTCATGATTTTTTTGTTTATTTTGCCTATGTGGATGAACTTTGTACTGAGGACTATGGCGTGGCAGGTGCTTCTTGAGAAGAACGGCATACTGGGCTTTTTAGGCATAATAAATACACCGACGGCGGTAGTGCTCGGCATGGTGTACGACTACCTCCCGTTTATGGTTCTTCCGGTATATAATGCGCTTCTTAAGATTGACAACTCTCTTATCGAAGCCGCATACGATTTAGGCGCATCAAAAAACACGGTTCTAAAAAAAGTAATCATACCGCTGACTGTGCCCGGAATCGTGTCGGGAGTTACCATGGTGTTTGTTCCGAGTCTCACGACCTTTGCGATTTCAAACATGCTCGGAGGCGGCAAGGTAAACCTCATCGGTAACATTATAGAGCAGGAGTTTACGACCTCATCTAACTGGAATTTAGGTGCGGGGCTTTCGCTCGTAATGATGATATTTATCGTCATCTCGATGGCGCTCATTGAGAAATTCGACAGAAACGGGGAGGGCAATATGATATGAACAAAAAATCTTATTCCCCTTCCCATGCGGAGACCGGACATGTTTACATTGACGGAATATATGCAAAAAAGCCTGCCGGAAAATCTTCTTTTGGCAAGGGCCTCTATTTGGCTGCCATAGTAGCATTTCTGTATCTCCCTATAGTTACGCTGATGGTGCTCAGCTTCAACTCAGGTAAATCCATAGCTTCATGGCAGGAGTTCAGCCTTAAGTGGTACAAAGAGATGTTCGCCAGCAGGGAGATTATGGAGGCTCTCGGAAACACATTGACTATAGCGCTTTGGGCGAGTATCGCTGCGACTCTTGTCGGCGTGCTCGCGTGCATAGCCATGAATGCGATGTCGGAACGTAAACGTGCCGCTTTCATGGGAATCAATAACATACCTCTCCTTAATGCGGATATAGTAACGGGTATTTCCATCATGATGAGTTTCCTTCTTTTCGGAATCTCTCTTAACTACAAAACAGTATTGTTTGCACATATCACTTTCTGTATTCCTTATGTGATACTCAGCGTAATGCCGAAGTTCAAGCAGCTCGAGAACCATACCTATGAGGCGGCTTTAGATTTGGGGGCAAGCCCTGTCTATGCATTCTTCAAGGTAGTTCTTCCGGATTTGATGCCGGGCATAGTTTCGGGTTTTTTGCTCAGCTTCACCATGTCGGTAGACGATTTCGTAATAACGCATTTCACAAGAGGAGCGGGAATAAACACCCTTTCGACCTTGATTTACAGCCAACTCAAAATCGGAGTAAGGCCTACGCTTTTCGCTCTCTCGACGGTGCTTTTCGTTGCGGTGCTTTTGGCGCTCATAGCCACGAATGTTTTAAGCTCGACAAAAAAAGTTGAGACCGCGGCGAGACAGGGTTCCATGAAAGAAAACGAATACGTATATCAGGGCGGAATGTCACAGAGAAAAATAGTTCTGATAACGGCTCTTTTGATAGTTGCCATGCTTGTTGCAATAAGATTTACGCCTTCGACTCCGGGTGTAAAAGGGGAGAAGGGGATAGTCTACTTATATAACTTCGGGGACTATATAGACCCTGAACTTACCGAGCGTTTTCTTGAGGAAACGGGTTACAGCGTAGTTTGCGACTACTTCGACACAAACGAAGAAATGTATCCTGTCATTAAAAACTCGACGGCGAAGTATGACGTAATATGTGCGTCGGACTATATGATAGACAAGATGATTCAAGAGGGCTTGCTCGAAAAGCTGAGCTTCTCGAAGATACCTAATATCGACAAGCTGAGCCCTGATGTGAGAAGCTTCGTGGATGAGTTTGACCCCGGGATGTACTATTCGGCACCTCACACATGGGGTACCTACGGTATTATCTACAACACCAAGTTTGTCGACCCTGAAGAGATGCAGGACGTCTCCTGGTCGATACTTTGGGATGAAAAATATGCTTCGAAAATTGTAATGCCGAACTCGCTCAGGGAGGCTGATATGATTGCGGCCAAACTGCTCGGATTCTCTATGAATACCGTTGATGAGCGGGAACTAAAGATGATTACGGACAAGCTGATAGAGCAGAAGCCTCTTGTTTATTCCTATGCCAACGATAACGCAAGGGATCTCATGATAGGGGAAAACGCCTATATGGCGGTAATCAACTCGGGTGACGTTCTATATGCGCAGGAGGACAACGAGAATTTAGCCTTCACCATTCCGAGAGAGGGCACGGAGGTTTGGACGGACAACTGGGCGGTACCGAAGGTTTGCGAGAATTATGACGGTGCGATGGCATGGATAAACTTCATGTATTCGGAGGAAGCGGCACAGGCGAACTTTGAGTATCTCACCTATGCCATTCCGAACACGAGCCTCGATGATTATGTGTATGAGGATTACATAGAAGGGCCGACGAGAATATTAGATATTGAGATTGTCTATCCGACGAAAGAGATACTTGCGAACTGTGAAACTCTTAAAAATTTAGGTTCGGAAGCGGATGACATGTATTCGAAATATTGGAAGATATTTAAGTCGCAATAAATATATACTTAAAGCATTGAAATATATTCGAACCGCAAAAAATACGTGTTCAAGGCAATAAAAGATGTTTGAACCGAAAAAAACACTGCATGATAAATGAAAGATTTCAGCTATAAATAAGGGATAAATTTGGGGGAAAAAAAGAAAAAAAGACTAACAACATTACTCGTTATTGCAGCTATGATTATTACGGTAATGCCTTCGGGGGCTTTTGCCGCGGAATCATTCGGGCCGTCCCCGTGGACAGCAACTACATACAGGCATAATCCGCCGGTCTCGGATTATTTGATCTTGAACGGAATTGACGTTTCCGTCTATCAGCCCAATGTAGATTGGTTTGCCGCAAAAAAAGGCGGCGTGGATTTTGCGATTATTCGGGTTGGCGGCAGGGGCTACGCCGAAGCCGGAAGACTCTATGACGATGTCGTATTCGCAAAAAACATGAGGGAGGCGAAAGCCGCAGGCATAATGGTGGGAGCGTACTTCTTTTCTACGGCGAGGACTAACGAGGAGGCTGCCGAAGAGGTTGATTACGCCATAGATTTAATTACTGCTGCAGGCTACGGACCGGAGGATTTTGACCTGCCGCTTTTCATGGACTATGAAAGGCCGAAGGACAGATTGAGCGGAGTTTCAAAAGCTAAAAAGACAAGCGTGGCTCTATACTGGCTCGAATATGCCAAGTCGAGAGGTTATACGCCGGGCTTCTATACGTATTTGAATTTTGCAAATAAATCGGTAGACGGCGCAAGGATTGCCGCCCAGCATAATTTCTGGGCGGCGCAGTATAATTTTGAAAATAATTTCTCACTGCCATATATCTGGTGGCAGTATTCCTCATCGGGTTCGGTTCCGGGAGCAAACGTTAAATCATGTGACGTTAATTTTTGGTACGTGAATAAACAGCCGAGGCCTACAAGCGACCCGATAAACAGGGGCAGCCTTGTTGAGAGGTCGGGTTTCATGGAGTCGACTTTTGCTCTCAGCGGACTGCCTGCCACATCTATTTTGTATGCGGACGCGAGCTTAGGACAATCGGCATTTTCGTACAATCACGGTAATCCGCGCACGACATACGTATCTGTGACTTATGGCGGCGAAATGCTTATGGAGGGAAGAGACTATGCGCTGAGGTTTGTTAATAATGTGAATGCCGGCACAGGCTATGCTCTTATTATAGGCAGGGGCAGATTCACGGATTACAAATTGGTTCCGTTTAATATCGAACCGCTCACCGACCTCAGCGGGATAGGCATGGAAGAAATAAGATCCGCGAAATATACCGGAAAAGAGATAAAACCGGCGCTTAAGCTCTTTGATGCGGACGGCAATGCTTTAAGAAGCGGCATTGATTATTCGGCTGTGTATTCGAACAATATCCAAGCCGGGATTGCAAGAGTCAGAATAAGCTTTATCAGGAACTTTACCGGAACCATCGAACGCAGCTTCGAGATAAAAAAAGCGGAGCAGCAGCTCACGATAGTGGATAAGAGAAATACCGTGGATACTACGGAACCGCCATATACGCTCGGAGTAAGCCCTCAGTTCCTTGCTGATATAACTTACGCCTCGAGTGACGAAAGCGTGGCTACGGTATCCCCTGAGGGCGTGGTTACGCCTCTCAAACGCGGCAATACCACAATCACTGTTACGGCGAAGGAAACACCTAATACTCTCGAAAAGACTGAAACTATAGAGCTTAAGGTTACGCAGCCCAAGCTCGAACAGGTAATCACGACGAAATATACTAAATACAGGAGAGATACTTCAGGTAAGGGTTTCACGATTACTCCTCAGACAAGCGGCGACGGACTTTTCTATTTTGCATCTTCGAATCCGGCTATCGCGACTATCGACGAGTTCGGCAAAGTGAACATTGTAGGCGATGAAATAGGCACCGTCGAGTTCACGATTACGGCTTCCGAAACCGATGAATATAAGGAAGCGACACACATCGTCAGACTTGAGGTTTCGGGACTCACAAATGCCGAAAAAGCGGCACAGGGCGAAGCTGAAGCAAACAAAGCGAATCTCAGGATTATAGCGGGAGTGGAAGCGACCCGCATCAAGCTCACTTCCTCCAAGGTGAAGTCGGGCATCAAGGTAAGCTGGACAAAAAACAAAGTTGACGGGACTTCATACAGAGTCGATTACTATCAGGTTTACCGTTCTCTAAAAAGATCCTCGGGCTACGGGAAATCACCGCTGTATACAACTGAAACGGGCAGCAGGAGATACTTCACCTCAAAAGCTGCCACAATGAAGAAGGGCAGCAGGTATTACTTCAAGGTTCGCGGAGTCAGGGTAATAGACGGCAAAAAGTATTACACCAAGTGGTCGAGCAAGGCATACAGACTATGGTAAGAAAAATCAAATATGACGATAAATAGATAAATACAATTAAAAGCAAGTAAATGTATTGAAATATGAATTATAAACTTAAATATGCTGAACGCATATGAGTATATTGAATCTATACTGAAATGTGTTAAACATGCGTAAATATATTGAATGTATTCAATGATACTTGAACATATGGAGAAAAATATGGATTATAAAAAATTAGCTGAATTGTTGTTTACGGAAGAACTTGAATCACCGGAATATTACGAAGAGATATATCCCGAAAGAGACCTTCCACAAGATGCCAAGGTGACGAGGCTCGGGCCCTCGCCTACGGGTTTCATTCATCTCGGTAATCTCTTCGGCGCGTTTGCGGACGAAAGACTCGCACATCAGAGCGGCGGGGTCTTCTTCTTAAGAATAGAGGACACCGACGACAAGCGTGAGGTGGAGGGTGCTGTTGAGACGATTATAAGCTCGCTCGGATTTTTCGGTATAAACTTTGACGAAGGTGCGACCATGGCGGGTGACGTAGGAAACTACGGCAACTACACACAGTCAAATCGCGGCCCTATATACAGGAGTTTCGCGAAGAAATTGATTGAAGAGGGCAAGGCCTATCCGTGTTTTCTTACAGAAGACGAGATTGCTTCGATAAGGGAGGAACAGGAGGCTGTCAAAGCTAATCCGGGCATCTACGGCAAGTGGGCGAAATCCAGAGAGCTCACCATGGAGGAGATTGAAAAGAAGCTTTCGACAGGTGAAAAATTCGTAATCAGGCTGAAGTCGGACGGCAACCTCGACAGACCTGAAGAGGAGATAAGGAGAATACGGGTTGAGGACGCTATAAGAGGCATTCTCGATATGCCTGAAAATGACCAGGATACCGTAATATTAAAGGCTACGGGGATTCCGACCTACCATTTTGCACATGTAGTTGACGACCATCTTATGAGAACCACACACGTTGTGAGAGGCGCGGAGTGGCTTCCGTCGCTTCCTGTTCATATAGAGCTTTTTGAAAAACTGGGTTGGCAGCCGCCGATTTATTGTCATACCGCACAGCTAATGAAACTCGATGAGGACGGCAATAAACGCAAGCTCTCCAAGAGGCTCGACCCGGAGCTTTCGCTCGACTATTACAGAAAAGAGGGATATCATCCCCTTGCGGTGAGAGAATATCTCCTGACGATACTCAACTCGAACTTCGAGGAGTGGAGAATTGCCAATCCGGATGCTCCGGCGGAGGAATTCCCTTTCTCGACCGAGAAGATGTCGAATTCGGGAGCGCTCTTTGACCTTAATAAACTGAATGACATTTCAAAGGATGTGCTTCTTAAAGTAAGTGCGGCTGAACTATATGATTTTCTGAATGGCTGGTCAAAGGAATTCGCACCGGAGTATGCGACGATTTTCAGCGACAGAGATTATCTGGAGAAGATACTCGACATAGGAAGGAACGAGGAACGGAACCCTAGAAAAGACCATATATGTGCCGCGCAGACGGTTAAGAATATTTCATATTTCTTCGACGAGTTTTTTGAAAGAGAAGAGGAGATGCCGGAGGAGGCGGTTTCTGCGGGCGATGTAGAGAAAATTATCGCATCGTACCTTGAAACCTATGACCATTCGGACAATCAGGAAATCTGGTTCAATAAGATAAGAGATATAGCGGGCGAACTCGGATATGCCGTTAAACCGAAGGACTACAAGAAGAACCCGGAGATGTATAAGGGGCATGTGGGACATGTCTCTACCGTAATCAGAGTAGCGCTTATGGGAAGGCGGCAGAGCCCTGATGTTTGGCAGATTCAGCAGATATTGGGCGAAAAGAGAACGAAGGAAAGACTCGGCGAATATATTTCACAATAATTACACAAAAAATATACAAAACCCTGTTGACATAAAGCGTCAATAGGGTTATATTATAATTGTGGGTTAGCACTCTTAACGCACGAGTGCTAACACGAAGCTAAAACTATGGAAAACGCATTAACGGGCGGTTCGGTCGGAGAAGCACTCCGATGTCAAAACGCTTAAATAATATTTAATGCGGATAACTGATTCGAGGATTACAATATGAAACTCAGTGAGAGAAAACTTAAAATATTGCAAGCCATAATCAGCGACTACATATTGACCGCCGAGCCGGTAGGCTCTCGTACTCTTTCCAAGAAGGAGGGCATCAGCTTCAGTCCGGCTACAATCAGAAATGAGATGGCTGATTTGGAGGACATGGGTTATCTGACCCATCCGCATACATCTGCGGGACGTGTGCCGTCAGCCAAGGCATACAGGCTATATGTGAACGAGCTTATGGATAAGCCCGAGCTTACAGGCGAAGAAAAAATAATAATCGCCGAAAGACTAAAAAAATCCGCGAGCGACTTCGAAAAAACGATTGAGCATGCAGCGGAGATACTTTCGGAGATTACCAACCTGACGAGTTTTGCGCTTACACCTCAAAAAGACGAGGACATACTGAAATACATAAGCCTGCTTCCTGTCGATCAAGATACGGTAATACTGATGATTGTATCCGAATCCGGCAAGGTATCAAACAAGGCGGTAAAGATGAGCGTGCCTTATACGGCGGAGGGTCTTGAGCTTCTCTCTAAGACTATGACCTATAATTATAAGGGAAAGACGGTTTCTCAGGCGCTCACAAACAATATTATCGCCAATTTCGAGACGGATGTAGTGGCTATGAGCGGCATGGCTCAGGACGTAATGCCTAACTTCCTCAGGACGCTTAGGGATATGCTGGATGTCAATCTCTACATGGAGGGACTTTCGAATATCTTCGACATACCTGAATACAGTGATTTGGAAAAAGCGAAGAACTTCATACAGCTCCTCACCCAAAAAGACGAAATCACCAGGAAGATTATCGAGAGGGACGACGGGATTACGGTAACGATAGGTGAAGAAAACTGCGAGGAAGAACTTCATGATTGCAGCTTGATAACCGCGACCTACTGTGTGGACGGCAAGCTCGTCGGTAAGATAGGGGTTATCGGCCCTACAAGGATGAAATACAGCGAGGTTACGTCGATAATAGAATATCTTACGGATAATCTGACGAACACCTTCAGATTGGAAAGCGGAGAAGAGGTAAATGATGACTGATAAAAAACAGAGAAAGATAAACGAGCAGAACATGAATAATTCGGATTTCACAGCCGCAAAAAACAAAGAAAACGCTGCGGAGGAATGTGAAAAAGACTTACATTCCGATGCGGATAACCATGAGAGTTCGGGCATGAAAGCGGATACCGATACGGTTTGTGACAGTTCGAAGGGTGGCAAAACCGATTCTGAGGTCGGTGCAGAGTCCTGTGACGGCTCAAAGGACGGCGTGAGCGAAACGAAAACCGAAGCCGAGGCGAAGGTTGATGAAGTAAACGAAAAATATATCAGGCTTATGGCGGATTTTCAAAACCAGAAAAAAAGATTCGACAAAGAAAAAGCCGATATTTACCAATATGCCAACGAGGATATAGTTAAGAACCTCTTGAGCGTTCTGGATAATTTCGACAGGGCGCTTGAAGCGGCAGCGGGTTCCGACCCTAAGCTGCTTGAGGGTATGGAGCTGATATTCAAGCAGTTTTGGGAGACACTCGAAAAAGCGGGAGTTTCCGAGATAAAGGCACTCGGCGAAGACTTTGACCCGAACTTCCACAATGCCGTTATGATGGAGGATTCAAGCGAGCATGATTCGGGCAAGGTGTCGGAGGTGCTGCAGAAGGGATATATTCTGAACGGCAGGGTCATAAGGCCGAGTATGGTCAAGGTGGCCAACTGAGCTTAGTGCCGGCAGCGGATTCTTTGCAGGCGAGGCATCGAAATAAATATTAAAGCAAACATAATTAATTGTTAAGTAAGGGGTGTGCGGAAATGAGCTCCGACACCGTTCAAAAGAAAAAAATTGGGCATGAGCCCGGGAGGAAATAAAATGGCAAAAGTAATAGGAATTGACTTAGGAACAACTAACAGCTGCGTGTCGGTGCTTGAAGGCGGCGAGCCTATAGTGATAACCAACGCGGAAGGAATGAGAACTACACCGTCGATTGTAGGATTCAAAAAAGACGGCGAAAGGCTTGTCGGCGAAACCGCCAAGAGACAGGCGGTAACTAACCCGGACAGGACTGTTTCATCGATTAAAAGACATATGGGTGAGGATTATAAGGTAACCATCGACGGCAAGGATTACACTCCGCAGGACATCAGTGCAATGATTCTCACTAAATTAAAAAATGACGCGGAGGCATACCTCGGGGATAAGGTTACGGAAGCGGTAATTACGGTTCCGGCATATTTCTCGGACGCGCAGAAGCAGGCGACCAAAGACGCCGGCAGGATTGCGGGCCTCGAAGTTAAGAGAATCATAAACGAGCCTACTGCGGCATCGCTCGCATACGGTCTCGAAAAAGAGGGCGGCTCGCACAAGATTTTGGTTTATGACCTCGGCGGAGGTACATTTGACGTATCCATCCTGGAGCTCGGCGACGGAGTATTCGAGGTTCTGGCTACGAACGGAGATACGAGGCTCGGCGGAGACGATTTCGACGAGGTGGTGGTGAACTATCTCGCAGATAATTTTGCAAAAGAAAACGGAGTCGATTTAAGGCAGGATAAGATGGCGCTTCAGAGGCTCAAGGAAGGTGCCGAAAAAGCCAAAAAAGAACTTTCGAGTGCGCATACGACAACTATCAATCTTCCTTTCATCTCTGTTACTTCGGAGTGGCCTCTCCATATGCACGTGGACCTCACGAG
>CAYFQR010000021.1:14166-26631 GCA_964345365.1 uncultured Oscillospiraceae bacterium | reverse complement strand
TACCGATATTGATATGCGGTTTCGTTCTCTCAAACTTTGCTTTTGCCATTGTTATGTTCCTCCTGATTATAACGTTATTTTTTGGAAGTAGATTCGGGCGTCCCCAAATCTTCTGGGGTTTAAGTGAAACCCAACCTACATTTTACCACATTTAAGAATCTTTGCAAATGATATTTTTGTATTAGTTCTCATACACCTTGAGTCCGTGATTTATTTTAGCGTTTTCAACAGTTTCAGCCATGAGTTCAAGGAACTCGTCTCTAAACTCATCGTAGTTTTCAGGGTGCAATGTCCCCGATGCGTGAATTTTTCCATCTTCGAAGCTTAACGCTATTTGGAACCACTCGGAATTATTAGGGTCATCTGAAACCTTATAGTAGTCGTACCACTGAATCAGGTCATATTTTTCAGCAAGCTCCTTTAGCTTACCTAAGCCGATTTCATCGTCAGGAAGCGCCGTATAATAGAAATATTCGCCTTTTTCGAAATACTTACCGCTGTCGGATTTGATTGTGACATCAAAGTTGTCTTCACGTATATCGCCTGTATATAATATGAACTTATAATAATCGCGCCCGGATTTACCCTGCTGCTGAAAAGACACGAGTGCGGAAGTAATTTCTCCCGATACGCCTTTTTCTATCAGCTTCCGTTTACCCTCTTCGATTACGCTGTTTTGATACGGTTTTATTATCTCTCCGAGTGCAGCGACAAACGCCCTGTAGTTTTCGGGGAAAGCATTGCTGCCGTGCGCTCTCAGATTCTTACCGTCTACGAACGATATCCTGAGGCTGAATCCGTAACCGTCCCGCACCTGCGAATTGTACTTGTCGAAACCGTCCCAAGATGCTATGTGCATATCAAGATAGAGTTTGTTTATCTTCTCTATGTCCTCTTCTCCGAATTCCGTTTTCATCTCGCCATATTCCGAGTATTGCATCCCCTCGAAATAAAAATAATATTTATCACCTTCTTTTGAGATGCTGTACGAATAACTGTCTGCGCCGATTGAGCCGATATAATCGTAAGTTATTGCAACGATTCCGCTCTCATTTGATATCGCTTTTTCACCGGCGCCATTATTACCACGCTCGCCTGTCGGATTGCCGATGCAGCCGAAAAGTGTTCCCAAAGAAAATGTCATACACATAATCATCACTCCTTTTACTATCTTCTTCATCTCCCTGCCCCTTTCTTTTGCCTTTCCCGATACGCTGCGAATCCCGTCGCAGATTCTTCGACAGCATATTAAAATATGTCGGTAAAATCTTCTTTCCGCTATTATCCTAAAAAGTTCGGGTTAATATCTTCTTTATATCAGCTAAAGTATATCACTTTTTGTCGTAAAGTAAAACAAAAACTCTTGCCGGCTTCCTTGTAGACTCTTCCTGGTTTTACACTGTTCATCACTTGTTTTAACTCAAAAAATTTCGGCTTCTCTGCCAAAATATGATATCCGGGATTTTTTCGCAAAATAAAAAGCCGCGCCGTATCAGACGCGACAATTTTTTTATGGAGCTGTTGAGCAGGCTCGAACTGCCGAACCTCTTCCTTACCAAGGAAGTGCTCTACCTACTGAGCTACAACAGCGTGCTTGACTATTATAATTCAATTATGCTTTTTCGTCAATCTTTTTATTGGTATTTTCAGTCCTCAAGGTATTTCAGTATCTTTTTTCTTATTCTCTGTATGGCGTTGTCTATATTTTTAGGCTCTTTTTTAAGGCGGGTTGCGATTTCGCGATAGTTAAGCCCCTCAAATTTGAGTTTCAATACTTCCAATTCGAGTTTACTGAAGAGCTCGTTTTCGAGCGATTTAAGATATTTCACGGTTTCTTCGAATATCACCCTATGCTCCGGTTCTTCGTTCATGGAAGCTGCCAAGAGCTCGCCGAGTGTGAGCATATTACTCTTGTACTCTATCTCACCCGAAAGCGACACCGAGTCGTTCAGAGGATTGTGTTTCACTCTATCGGCATTTTTTATAGCTGTGAGTATTTGGTTGTTTATACAGACACTTGCGAATGTCTTAAAGCCCGTATCCCTCTCGAAATCATATTTTCTAATCGCTTTGAAAAGCCCTATCATGCCCTCCTGTACGACATCCTCCGTCTCCGCACCCGCAATGAAATAAGCCTGTGCCTTTTTCCTGACAAGGCCCTTATATTTCTCTATGAGCATTTCTTCCGCGGTACTGCTGCCCTCCTGAGCGATTTTACAAAGCTGCTCGTCGGTGAGTATCGTAAGGTTTTCAATGGCCATTACTTCAAATCTCTCTGTCTTCTTATTTCATACAGTATTACAGCCGCCGCATTTGATGCGTTAAGCGAGGTTATCTTGCCGAGCATCGGCATGGAAACAACGAAGTCACATTTTTCTCTGACCAACTTGCTTATTCCGAATCCTTCCGAGCCTATTACAACCGCTATCTTTCCGGATATGTCCGTGTCTGAGTATGAACTGCCGCCCATATCGCATGCTGCCGTCCATATGCCTCTCGACTTAAGTTCTTCGATGGTCTGTGCTATATTTGTCACCTTTACAACCGGCATATATTCTATAGCACCTGCAGATGCCTTTGCAACGGTTTCGGTAAGTCCGCAGGAGTTTCTTTTAGGTATTATAATCCCGTGTGCCCCGACGCATTCGGCGGTACGCATTATCGCTCCTAAATTATGCGGGTCTTCCAAGCCGTCAAGTACGATAATAAGCGGGTCTTCGCCGCTCTCCTCCGCTTTTAAGAAAATATCCTCAAGCTCGGAATATTCATAAGGGCTTGTGTATGCGGCAACGCCCTGATGTGCATTTCCAACCGCAATCCTGTCAATAGCCGCCTTCTCCACATAAATTACAGGTATGCCCCTCTCTTTTGCGAGAGCTAAAATTATTTTAATCGAGCCCTCTCTTGAAGATACCAGAAGCTTGTCGATTTCCCGTCCCGCCCTGAGAGCTTCGGTTACAGGATTCCTGCCCACCAAAATATTGCTGTCCGTCCTGTCTTCGATTTCAAAAAACCTCCTGCCCGAATTCCCGATTGCGTCAAAACGTCCGTCCGCGCTGTTCTTACTCGCGACTTTCCCCTGAGAATCCGTTCTCCCTGCTCGCCTTGTTGATGCACGCCTTTTAACATCTTCCCTTACGGCATACTTTTCGCCCGCTTTTTTGTAGGAGTCGCGTTCCTGTCTCATGCCGAAGGTACCCTCCGATTCGCCGTAGCCGGCACCTGATTTCGGACGTTTAAGATAATGATTATCTCTTCTGTTTTTTATCTTTGTCATATATTTCAGTCCCTGTTCAATACTCTTCTGTATTCGAAAAATTTATATCTGATTCCGTTTTCTTCCTGCTCGTCGGACTCCCAAACAACCTTAAAGTTATCATTAAGGTCAACATTATGTATGAACGTATCCGCGTCAAACTCGGCATCTATCTTGGTTATATAGAGCCTGTCACACATATTCATCAGCTCGTTATATACAGACGAGCCCCCGATTATCATCACATTGTCCGGGTCATATTTATTACATTCGGAAAAAAGCTCCTCCATGCTGTTTACAACAGTCACACCTTCTACAGCATAATTTTCCTGTCTTGTAAGAACTATGTTGACCCTGTCCTTGAGCGGTTTGCCGTTCGGGAAGCTCTCGAGGGTGGAGCGACCCATAATAACAACCTTGCCGAGTGTCTTTTCTCTGAAATACTTCATGTCTCCCTTGAGATGACAAAGCAAGCCGCCGTCTTTACCTATTCCCCATTTTTTGTCAACTACCACTATCAAGTTCATGTCCTAAAACCTCCCTTTCCCGAATTGTGTTTTTTGCGGTTTTCCCTTGAACCTCTCATGACTGAAATCACGAGTGTTCTCTGCTATATCATAAATCCGTGCCGCTATTGCTGTAATCAAGGCAACCTTTATCATTCGTTTATTACAGCTATTGACTCAGACCGCTATCGGAATATTCTTTATCTGCGGATTCGCTTCATAATTCTCTACTGTAACATCATCCGTAGTAAAATCATAGAAATTGTCTATTCTTTTATTAAGGCTTACCTTCGGAGCATTGAAAGCCGGCCTTTTTATGAGTTCCTCTATTATAGGTATATGCCTGTTATATATGTGTGCATCCGATATTACGTGGATGAGCTCGCCGGCTTCAAGTCCTGAAACCTGAGCAAACATCATGAGAAGCAAAGAATATTGCACCACGTTCCAATTATTTGCCGCCAAAATGTCCTGAGAACGCTGGTTAAGTATTCCGTTAAGTTTGTTCCCCGTCACATTGAATGTCATCGAATATGCGCATGGTTCAAGATTCATCTCGGCAAGGTCATCGAAATTATATATATTCGTCATTATCCTTCTTGACTGAGGTTGATTCTTAAGAAGCCAAAGGACATTGTCAACCTGATCCATTTCACCCTGTGCAAAGCGGTACTTTTTTGCCATCTGATAGCCGTATGCTTTGCCGATGGAGCCGTCTTCGTCCGCCCACTCATCCCATATATGCGGCTTGAGGTCATTGATATTATTAGACTTCCTTTGCCATATCCAGAGAACCTCATCCATAGCCGACTTAATCGCGGTCGGTCTTAAAGTGAGTGCAGGGAACTCTTCCGCGAGGTTATAGCGGTTCACAACCCCGAAAGTTTTTATGGTGTAGGCAGGACTTCCGTCATCCCACCTCGCGCGCACATCTTCTCCCTCGGTCGAAAATCCCTCATCTAATATTTTTTGGCACATCGCCTTGAAAAGTTCATCTGCTCTGCTCATCAATCTCTCCTATAATTTCACTTATATATGGTATGGTTATGTCATTCAGTCATTTTTTCGGGAAGCCGTTTCGTCGATGTTGTTTCGTCGTTTATTTTTTCATCCCGTCTTCAATGATACTAATTGCCTCATTTACGAGTTCATCAAGTCTTTCTTCTTCACCCGACAGATATAAATGTCCTACCAAAGCCTCGAATGCCGTGGCATATTTGTCACTCATCGGGTCGTTATCCTTTTTTCCCGCCTTGGCGCGCTTCGCTGCGGTGTTTCTGTGATTTCTTGCCCGCCTCACAACTGCGGCTTCCTCATCGGTTAAAGATGCCTCAATGAGTTTTCTAACAGCATAGGCCTGTGCTTCCGCGCGCACATAAGAGACCGCGGCCTTATGCAACTCGTCGGCATGTCTGATACCTCTTTTTATAACATGTTCCCTCACGTATCTTTCATACACCGCGTCGCCGATAAAAGCAAGGGCAATCGTGTTGAGGGTTGAAGGCTTAACTTCACTTTTCATTTCTGCACACCCCGTGTCTTTTTCAATTCCCTATATTCGCCGTAGCTGAAAAAGACAAGGCCTATCCAAATAATCGCAAATGCAATGAGCTGAACCGGCACGAAATCTTCCTTAAATATATATATGCCTATAAAGAGCGATATCGTCGGCGAAATATATTCGCTGAGCCCGAGCATGAACATGCTGATTTTGTTGGCGGCGTTTGCAAACAATGTAAGCGGCAGTGCGGTAAAAAGTCCGCAGAACATGAGCAAAAAATACTTGAAGCCGCTTGCCTGATCAAGAGCACCCCGTCCGGTCGTCTCCCAAAATATTATAACGATTAAGGCTAACGGTGCTAAAAAAATCGTTTCATAAAACAGCGACAGTATCGGCGGTTTATTCAGTCCCTTTTTCATTGCGGCATAAACGGCGAAGGTTATTGCAAGTGAAACCGCAATCAGCGGAACCTCTTTGAAATAAATAATAACTGTCACCACACCTGCTCCGGCAAAGAGCAGTGCTATTTTTTTGTATTTATTGAAGGACTCCTTAAATAAGAAAAGTCCGAAAAAGCATACCACGAGAGGCTCTATATAGTAGCCTATGCAAGTCTGTATTACATAGCCGGCATTTACCGCCCAGATATATATGGACCAATTCACCGTAATCAAAACTCCGCTTGCTATAAATCTGAAGAGAGTCTTCTTGTCCTTCAGCGGCTCGATTATTTCTTCGACAGGATGTTTAATGAGAGCTGCTATGAGGCAAGCCACCGCAACCAAAACTATCCTGTAAAAAATTATAACGTCGGAACCGATCGGCTTAAGCATATTCCAGTATAGCGGCATTATTCCCCACCAAATGTTGCAACTTAGCGCCGAGGCGAGCCCTTCTTTATATGTTTTTTTGTCGATTGATTCCATATATTTTGCATCCTTTCCTAATTGCTTTCAGCTTCAGGCTCCGCCTGATGTGCCTTGATATATTTTGTCCACTTTATGTATCCGTAAGTCGTGTTGGTAAGGTATCCTAATTTCAGCACAAGAAGTACATATTGCCCCGCGATAATATTTATCACCGCTTCCAATATTGAATTGATGTACCATGCTATCCACTGCTCTCTTATCCTGAAAAAGATGAATACACCGTTGCAGATTGCGACCGCACTAACCATCGCATCAAGATATGCACATATTATTTCAAGGTCGCGGTTGCCGTGAAAGAGGTCAGTCATGGTACCCATGCCTGCCAAGTATGAACCGACACCGACCGTCCAAACTATAATACCCGCGATTATCGCTACCTCCGCCCAGCCCGAAAGCTTGCGAACTTCGGTTAGCGCCTTCTCTTGCCTGTCAGGATGTCTGTGCCAGCTTATAAAACTGAGTATGTCTATCGGAATCCAGAAGAATATCGTGGTCATCATAGTCGCAAATCTGTAGGCAAGAAGCACATAGATAGCTATCTCCGTCGCCTCAACGAAAAGCGACACGATGAAGTTCCACTTGCTCTGCTTGCTTATAAGAAGCTCACAGAGTATGTTGGTAAAAATATTGGAAAGGTAAAGCGCCATTATAGCCTTACCGTTTATGCCGTTAACGTCTTCCTCCGGAAATAGGTACGCGAAGATAAACGCTAAAATCAATACGCTGAAAAACCAGCTTTTCTCATACGTTGTAAAATATTACCAAAGTCTTTTTATCATCAATCCTTAACTACCTCTGCTCCCTGCGGTGTGTCTTTTATGGTATAGCCTGCCGCCTTTACCATATCTCTAAGCTCATCCGCTCTTGCAAAGTTCTTGGCTTTCTTTGCCTCGTCTCTCTCATGAACCATGTCGACTATTTCCTGAGGTATTCCGGCAAATTTGTTCTTTTCTTTTTCAGCATTCTCTTCCCTGATTTTTGCCGCCGCTTCTATGAGATTGAGGCTTAGAACCGTATCGAAGTCCTCGATTATATCCAGTTTCGTCCTGTCGTCGGTTTCAGCTTTAAGAACATCATAGAGAAGTGATACCGCGTTGGCGGTATTGAGGTCCATAGAGAGAGCTTTTATAAATTTGTCTCTGTATGACTCTAAAACCGCTCTGTCCGTTTCATCATTCTCTTTCGGTTCCGTCTGTGCGATTCTCCCAATCAGCTTATCGTACTGCTGAACGGCATTATCGAGCGCCTCGAAAGAGAAAACGAGTGATTTTCTGTAATGTGAGCCGAGGCAAAAGAATCTGTAAGCGAGCGGGTCATAGCCCATTCTTTCAAGGAGAGATACCGTCAAGAATTCCCCCTTCGATTTCGACATCTTACCCGTTTCATCGTTGAGATGAGCCACATGGAACCACTGCGGACACCATTCGTGTCCCAGATAGCTCTCCGACTGCGCTATCTCATTGGTGTGATGTGGGAACATGTTGTCCACTCCGCCGCAATGTATGTCGAGGTAGTCTCCCAGGTGCTTCCTGGAAATGCATGAGCATTCTATATGCCAGCCAGGGTATCCCATTTCATCAAAAAACGGAGATTCCCACTTGAGTGCCTGATCTTCAAACTTGGACTGCGTGAACCAAAGCACGAAGTCCGTCTTATTTCTCTTATTGGTGTCCTCTTCAACGCCTTCTCTGGCTCCGACTACCAAATCCTCTTCATCATGCTCATTAAAAACATAGTATTTATCTAATTTTGACGTATCAAAATAGACATTTCCGCCCGCCTTGTAAGCGTAACCCTTGTCGAGCAATACGGAAATCATCTCAATGTATTCCGGTATGCAGTTACTCGCCGGCTCGATGACGTCAGGCTTTCTGATGTTGAGTTTCTCGCAGTCGGAAGAGAATGCGTCGGTATAATACTGTGCGATTTCCATGACGGTCTTCTTCTCACGCTTCGCACCCTTTACCATCTTGTCCTCGCCCTCATCGGCATCGGAAGATAGATGTCCCACGTCGGTGATATTGGCTACGCGCTTTACGTCATAACCTACATATCTTAAGAATCTGTCGAGTATATCCTCCATTATGTATGACCTGAGGTTTCCTATATGCGCATAGTGATAAACCGTCGGCCCGCAGGTATAGAGTCCGAGCTTGCCCGGCTCGTGAGTTTTAAGGATGTCCCTGCTTCTCGTCAGACTGTTATATAATCTTATTTCAGGAATTGTTTTCATAACTTTACCTCAATTAAATGCAAAAAATTATTCTTCTATTATGCTTATCGTCTTTATAATCTGATCTTCAAGCGGTCTATCGTTATAGTCGCGTCTTACCGAAACGATGCTGTCCGCGGTATCCATTCCTTCGGTAACCTTACCGAAAGCCGCATACTGCCCGTCAAGGTGATTTGCCTTTGCAACCATGATGAAAAACTGCGAGCCTGCCGAATCGGGATTCATCGACCTTGCCATTGAGAGAACTCCTCTCGTATGCTTGAGCTCGTTTACGACTCCGTTCGCAGAGAACTCACCCTTTATCGAATATCCCGGGCCGCCTGTACCGTTTCCGTTAGGGTCTCCTCCCTGAATCATGAAGTCAGGTATTACCCTGTGGAATTTGAGCCCGTCATAAAAGCCCTCTTTGGCGAGCTTAACGAAGTTTTCTACAGTTATCGGCGCATGCTCGGGATAGAGTTCACCTTTCATCATTCCGCCGTCTTCCATTTCGATTATAAATTCAGTCATTTTTGTCTCCTTTTATCATAGTTCACTATATATTTTGTATTTTTCAAGCAATTCTGGTCCCCTGTATTGCCTTATCTCTTCGCAACCGTTTTCTCCGTTTCGGGTATCCGTTGTAAATAAAGCAGAGCATCGGGATATTAATTCTTTGTCTATTTGTTTTCAGCATATAAATGCCCCGATTACGCCCATTAAGATTATCAGTTTAATAGCTCCCAACTTCGTCTTTTTCATGAGTATAAAGGTTAC
Organism: uncultured Oscillospiraceae bacterium; assembly: GCA_964345365.1. Lineage (GTDB taxonomy): Bacteria > Bacillota > Clostridia > Peptostreptococcales > Anaerovoracaceae > RUG754. Next base: position 17,450 of record CAYFQR010000021.1, on the reverse strand, counting down.
CGCAGCCATAATCAGCGCTATCGGGTTGACCGCATTAATGAGAGCGGTAATACCGGTTATTTCGGACAGAGGAGCATCCAATAAGGAACTCACGCCCACATATATCACAGCTGAGGCAATCATCCCGACCGTCATAGGTCTTATACCGACAAAAGCCCCTTCCACCAAAGGATTTTCGCGATTTTTCATAAGGAATCTTGCGACAATAATCACGAGTATGAATGACGGCATGGCTACACCCGCCGTCGCTATGAAGGCTCCGGTAATCCCTGCGGCCTTGAAGCCGACAAAGGTTGCGGCATTTATCGCAATGGGACCCGGCGTAGCCTGCGAAATACCGAAAAGGTTCGCAAACTCTTCCTGTGTAATCGCCGTGAATTTACTTACTCCCTGATATATCATAGGGAGTATGGCGAGCCCGCCGCCGAACCCCAAAAAGCCTATCTTCACAAAGGTAAAAAACATTTTAAGATACATCTTTTTTACCTCCTTCGGTCGCCCTTTTTATGTTGCCGACTGCATACCAATATGTAATACCCGCAATTATCGAGAATATTATCATCCAAGCCGCACTTATATTGAAGAATGTTATTACGCTGAATGAAAGCACAAGCATTATGACGGAAAAAATCAAATCCCGTTTCGTCAGTTTTTTGTTGCAAAGAGTAGCTTGTGCCATCTTCAAGGCTACGCTGAGTATAAGACCCGTAGCTGCAACCCTGATACCGACAAGCGCGCCTTCTATGTAAGGGTTGGTTTCGAATTTATCGAGAAAGACAGCAATTAATATAATTACCGCAAATGACGGTAATATCATCCCCGCTACCGAAATCAAAGCGCCTAAAAAACCTTTCAGCCTGTAGCCGACGTATACCGACATGTTTACGGCAATAACTCCCGGCAGGGACTGTGACACCACTATGCAATCCAAAATCTCCTCGTTAGTGAGCCAACCTTTTTTTTCAAGCCTGTCCTGAAGGGTGGCTATCATGGCATTTCCGCCGCCGAATGTGAAAAGTCCGAGTGTAAAGAACTCCGCAAAAAGCTGCAGATATATTTTTTTGCTGCCCTTATCGTTTGACAATTACGCTATCCCTTTCTTTTCTTTAAGAACGGTATCTATTGCAGCTCGGATTGCTTCATCTACCGTCATCTCGGTTTTTTCGCTGTCTCTCCTGAGTTTGTATTCAACCACACCGTCTCCGGCCAATTTGCCGACGGTTATTCTGATAGGTATACCGATAAGGTCGGCGTCTTTGAACTTGACTCCGGGGCGTTCATCTCTGTCATCCCAGATGACTTCAACAGAAGCCGCCTTGAGTTCTTCGTATATCTTTTCGGATACAGCGTCCTGGGCCTCATCACCCGGCTTTACCTCAGTGATTATAACGTGGTAAGGAGCCACGCTCATAGGCCAGATTATGCCGTTTTCATCATGATTTGACGGCATATCGATTATCGCCTGGAATGTTCTCGAGATTCCTATTCCGTAGCAACCCATCTCCATAACTCTGTCCTGCTGATTTTCGTCCTTGTAGTAGGCATGCATGGCTTCGGAATATTTGCTGCCGAGCTCAAATATCTGGCCAACCTCTACTCCTCTGGCATGTTTTACAGGGCTTCCGCACTTAGGGCAGGTATCGCCCTCTCTAAGCGTCTTGATGTCTGTAACTATGTCGCCTTTGTAATCTCTTCCGTAGTTGACATTCTTAATATGGTGATCCGTTTCATTTGCCCCCGAAACGAGATTTCGTAATCCTGTGAGTTCGGAATCCACCACAATCTTACAGTTATGAAGACCCATAGGCCCCGTGAATCCGCCGACAGAACCTGTCAGACTTCCCATTTTTTCTTCGTCGGCAAATTCTATGTCGAATTCTCTTATTCCGAGCACGTTGACAAGTTTAGTCATATTGAGTTCTCTGTCGCCCCTTAAAAAAGCCGCCACATATTCCTTTTCCTTGCCTTCTTCATCATAGGTGAGAAAAAGGAGAGCCTTGATTGTACGTGTTTCATCGATTCCGAGGTAATTTGCCACCTCTTTAATCGTCTTCGTCCCCGGTGTATGCACCTTTTCCAAAGGAAGCATCTCGTCATTTTCTTTTTTTGCGTCTACGCATTCCGCCTTTTCAACGGTGGCGGCGAGGTCGCAGTTGTCGCAATATACTATCTCGGATTCTCCGAACTCGCAAAGCGCCGTGAATTCGTGTGAACCCGTGCCGCCTATCGCTCCGTTATCAGCTTCAACGGGCCTGAAATTAAGACCGCATCTCGTGAACACCCTCGAATAAGCATCATACATCTTCAAGTAGCTTTCGTGCATTCCCTCGACATCCCTGTCGAAAGAATAGTTGTCTTTCATGATGAAATTTCTTGCTCTCATCATGCCGAAACGCGGGCGTGCCTCATCTCTGAACTTGTCCGTTATCTGATAAAGCATGAGCGGAAGCTGTCTGTATGAGTTCACATCGTTTCTGACAATATCAGTGAAAACCTCTTCTGCAGTAGGGCCTAAGCAGAACGGTCTGCCGCTTCTGTCGGCAAGCCTCCACATTTCAGGTCCGTATGCTCCCCATCTTCCCGATTCTTCCCAAAGTTCCGACGGTTGAAGCACCGAGGTTGCAATTTCCTGTGCGCCCTTGGCGTCCATTTCTTCTCTGACAATCTCTTCGATTTTTTTTATCGTCCTCCAACCCATAGGCATATATGAATATATACCAGCTGCAATCTTTTTTATCATTCCTGCCCTTAAAAGCAGTATATGGCTCGGAATTTCCGCTTCGTTCGGAACTTCCCTTAAGGTCTTAAAAAAACTTTTTGATAATTTCACTTCTTATGTTCTCCTGTCTTATAGGTAATTCTCTTTTTATCTTACGAGGGTGCAGACCGCATTAGCGGCTATGCCTTCCTCTCTGCCCGTGAAACCGAGGCCCTCGCTCGTGGTAGCCTTGATATTTATCCTGTCCTTTTCCAAATCGAGTATCTCCGAAAGCTTATCACGCATCACCTCAATATAAGGTGCGAGTTTCGGTTTCTGACAGATTACGGTTATATCCACATTACCGATAGAGTAACCCTCATCGGCAATGAGCAATTTCACTTTTTTAAGGAGCTCGATTGAGGATACCCCCTCATACTCCTTGTCGCTGTCCGGAAAATGCCTGCCTATGTCACCCATTGCTGCAGCTCCTAAGATAGCGTCCATGAGTGCATGTGTCGCGACATCGGCATCACTGTGGCCGAGCAAGCCTGTTTCATGGGGTACCCTTACCCCGCAAATAATA
>CAYFQR010000021.1:0-14156 GCA_964345365.1 uncultured Oscillospiraceae bacterium | reverse complement strand
GACGAGTCTATGAACGTCATATCCTGTTCCCGCCCTTATTTCACTCAATGATATATCCTCCGGTGTGGTAATTTTTTTGTTGGAGTCTTCGCCGTCAGCGAGGTACACGGTATAACCCGCTCTCTCCGCTATACTCGCTTCATCCGTACCGATGAAGCCCTCGGCAAAGGCTTTTTCGTAAGCGTCTCTTAAAATCTCAAGCCTGAACCCCTGCGGTGTTTGGACTGCATAAAGCGCCTGTCTGTCGAGTGTTTTTTCTCTCGTTCTTATCGTATCCTTCAGTCTTACAACAGGTATCGCCGCACCATGAATATATGCAGCCTCCGCAATATTCTCTATGAGAGAAATCGACGCGAAGGGTCTCGCAGCATCATGCACCAAAACAATGTCGTCGGAACCGTTTTTAATGACAGCGTCAAGGCCCGCCTTGACGGAATCCTGTCTTTCCGCTCCGCCGGTAACTACCACTTTCAGTTTTTTGCAATCCGAAAGAAGCTCCTTCGCAGAATCAAGGTATGTTTCGCTGCACACTACTACAATATCATCTATGATATCGCTTTTTTCAAACAGTATGCATACTTCTTCGAGGACGGTTCTATTCCCCAGTTTTTTGAATTGTTTAGGCACGTCACCGCCGAAACGACTTCCCGTACCGGCGGCGACTATCAGTGCACTTATTTTGCTGTCTTTATACATGGATGTTCACTTACCTTTATTTTACTTTATAGAACATCATACTTTTACTTTACCGAATATCATCCTTCCCGCTGCTGTTTGAAGCACGGAGGTGACATTGATTTCGATTGTCTCGCCCAAGTATTTGCGGCCGTCCTCAACAACTATCATCGTGCCGTCATCGAGATAGGCAACTGCCTGCTCTCTGTCTTTTCCCTGTTTAATAAGGGTGACGGTCATCTTTTCGCCCGGTATTACCATCGGTTTAACGGCATTCGAAAGTTCGTTGATATTAAGTACCGGCACTCCCTTTATTGTGGCGACCTTATTCAAGTTGAAATCGTTGGTGACAACCTTGCCTTTCATTATCTGAGCTAATTTAAGCAGCTTGACATCAACTTCGGGTATCTCCTTTAGAGCCTTTTCGGAATCGGTGTTATATATGTGAATTTCATACTCCGTTTGAATCTTGTTGAGAATATCAAGGCCCCTCCTTCCTCTGACACGCTTCAAGCTGTCGGAAGAGTCGGCTATATGCCTTAATTCAACTAAAACGAACTCCGGAATTACTATCGGCCCTTCCAGGAATCCCGTCTTTATTATTTCAAGTATCCTGCCGTCGATGATAACACTCGTGTCCAATATCTTAGGCACTCGCTGCACCTTCTTGTCTTTGACATTGTAGTCATATTCGTTTTGCTCCTTGTTTTTTTTGGGATTCGATAAAATCAAATTCATCGTTTCCGGGCCGATTCTCGAGCCGACTACGCCGCCTATGAAGGCGAGAAGAGCGTATACGCCTATTGAAAGCGTGAGATAGAGCGTTTTTTGTATCAACACATTCTCAATAAGCCTTGTTAAAAGATATGCTATTACAAGGCCGAAGATTACTCCGATTGCACCGCCTATAATCTCAACCGGGGAAATCCCCTGTATCTCTGCTCCGATAGTATATGCCATCTTCTGGCTTCCACTACAAAGTCTTGGCGCTATTCTATAAAAAATAATTCCAAAAATAATAACAAAAAATAATGCTATGACAACTTGTTCCGACCCCTCTATAGGTTCTAAGCTCTTATATGTTTCCGAATTATTTATCAGGTATCTTAACAAGTCAAAAAACTCATAGCCGATAAGCGCTCCGAGCAACGTGAAAAAGCCTCTGAAAAATCTTCTTATCACTACATTTTCCTCCTTTCTCTTAAATTTAGGTAACAGTTACGCCTATTATACCTAATATATAAGTATAACCGCTTTTGTCAAGTTTATCAAGAAAAACATCAGTGCAAAACCCAAAATCCATCAATACTTCACAGACATTTCACAAGGATAGTATATAGTTGGTAAAAAATTGTAAACATGATATAATAGTTACATGCGCAGCTGTTATACGAAATCATATCGCCGTGCGATAATTACTGCCGGGGCTTTGCTTCCGCAGCGAATGCGCAATTGTCTGTGAAGCGAGCTTTGAATCATCAAGTCCTCACAAGTGTTTGAGGGCGCAGCCCGAGTTCTTTAGAGGACATGATTTCATGCGAGCAAACAGCAACAATTGCATGAAGTGAGGACTTAAAAGACCGGCAGCAATTATCGCTCATAGTATAAGATTAATTCTGATGCTGATTTTTTGCATAAAAAAGGAGGATACCCTATGAGCAAAATTCTCGTTGTAGACGACGAACCTAAAATCCGCGAAATAATACGCGAATATGCCGAGTTCAGCGGTCACGAAGTAAGCGAAGCCGAAGACGGCATGGTTGCTATCGGACTTGTCAAGTTAAATGACTATGACCTTATCATAATGGATATAATGATGCCTAAGCTTGACGGCTTTTCGGCGTGCAAAGAAATAAAAAAAATCAAGGACATACCTGTCATAATGCTGAGTGCGAGAGGTGAAGAATACGATAAGCTTTACGGCTTCGACTTGGGAATCGACGATTATGTCGTGAAGCCTTTCAGCCCTAAAGAACTTATGGCGCGTGTGAATGCGATAATTCCGCGAAAAAACAAAAACACCAAGGTTCAGCCGAGCGTCCTTAAATTTGAGGGTCTTGAGATAAATATACCGGCAAGGACGGTTTCCGTCGACGGTAAAAAGGTGGATCTCACACCTAAGGAATATGACCTTCTGTTTTATTTGGTAGAGAATATGAATATCGCACTTTCGCGTGACAAACTCCTGTCCGACATCTGGGGATATGACTTTTTCGGAGATGACAGGACGATAGATACACATATTAAAAATCTTAGAAATAACTTGGGTGATTACAGAAAGTTCATTGTAACATTGAGAGGAGTAGGTTATAAATTTGAATTTGAAGCTTAAATTTGATTTCAAAAGCATCAGGTTTCGGCTTTGGGTATATTTTTTGACGATATCGGTTTCCATATTGGCTCTCACTTGGTTCCTTCAGATTTTTTTCCTGAACAACTATTATGACCGTATGAAAGAAAAAGAGGTTTCGATTTTAGGGCAGGAAATTAAGACAGCCTACCTTGAGAATGACGAAAACCTCACCGACAAGCTCCAACAGTACTCGATTCTGAACGACTACTACTTCAGTATGGAATATAACGGCCTGCCGCTTTCGTTCCTGCCTGACAACGAAATGTTCAGACCCGTATATACCTATCAGCGCCAAATACCGAGGCTCAAACAAATAATTGAAAGTGACAGCGAAAGGGACTCCGCTTCTTTTAAGTTTTCGGCAGGTCGGGAAAACTATAATACGCTGGCTTATGCTACTATAATTAAAAAGACTGAACTCGGGAATCTGTATCTGTTTATTTTTACTCCGCTCTATCCTGTAGATTCGACTCTCATGATATTAAAAAATCAGTTCTTTTACGTCAGCACGGGCGCGATGTTCCTTGCTTTTATAATGGCACTGCTATTTTCAAGAAGAATAGCCCGCCCTGTCAAAGAAATGACGGAAGGGGCAAAACGTCTCGGTATGGGCTACTACAATATCAGATTTAACGTAAAATCTTACTCCGAGATAAACAAGCTTGCGGAAACTCTTAACACGGCCGCTTATGAAATGGAGCAGGCTGATAACAGGCAAAAGGACTTGGTAGCGAATGTATCCCATGACCTGAAGACACCTCTCACATTGATAAGATCCTATGCCGAAATGATAAGAGACCTTTCAGGCGATGACCCCGAAAAGAGAAATTCGCACCTCAAGGTTATAATGGATGAAACCAAAAATATGGCAAACTTAGTCAGCGACATGGCCACAGTCTGCGCGATGTCGATGCATAAGATAGTGCTTGATAAAGAACTCTTCGATTTAACCTCGCTGACCGCAGGCGTACTGGCGTCTTACGGTATTTATGTAGAGCAGTACGGCTATAATTTCCAACTTAATGCCCCGAAAGAAACCATGGTCTCTGCGGATAAGGACAGAATCTCACAAGCGATTCAAAACCTCACTTCCAATGCTATCAAATACTGCGGCGAAGATAAGACAATACTCGTCACCATAAAAAAATCCGGTAAAAAATACCGTTTCGAAATAACCGACCACGGTCCGGGCATCAAACAGGATGAAATACCTCATATATGGGACAGATACTACAAGGCTTCCTCCAACTATGTGCGTGCTACGACAGGTTCAGGCTTAGGCCTCAGTATTGTCAAAGAAATATTCACCCTTCATCATGCCGATTTCGGCGTGACATCAAAAGAAGGTCAGGGAAGCACCTTCTGGTTTGAACTTGAAATCGCAAAAAACTGATAAGAAAAACATGAAACCGCCACGACTGTGCTTTGAACGATTGCGGCGGTTTTTGTAATTCTTTGTAATAACCGATAAAGTTTGTGACTTAAATCATGAAATGAATCGGCTACACATGTCAACACACTTGCATGTCATAACTGTTTTTCCGCTTTTTTGCCACATAGCATATACTTTTATCGTAAAAAAGCTTCTATTGCGCTTTTGATGTCTTTAGCTCCTATAACCTTGAGCTCACCGATTTTTTCTTTTAATTTCGCAGCATTCGACTGCGGCAATATTACCTGCTCATATCCGAGCCTTGCCGCCTCTTTCACGATTTTTTCGGCATTTCTTATCGCTCTGAGGCCTCCCGTAAGCCCTACCTCACCCATTGCAAGCGTCCTCCTCTGAGGAACAGCTCTCTTAAAAGATGAGTATATAGCAAGGGCAACCGCAATGTCGATACCCGTACCCTCCGGCTTCAATCCTCCTACTACATTGACGTATATGTCCTGCATGCCGAGCGGAAGGCCGACTTTTTTTTCCATCACCGCAATTATCATACTGAGTCTCGCATTGTCTATGCCGACTGCCGTTCTCCTCGAAAACCCGATGCCCGATGCGGGAGTTACAAGCCCCTGAACTTCGAACATAACCGGACGGCTTCCTTCATAAATAGCCGTAGCCACGGAGCCTTCGGCTTTTTCATCTTTGTTCTCAAGGAAGGTGGCACTTATGTCACGAACCTCAATCAGCCCCTCCGACTCCATCATGAAGGCACCGATTTCGGATGTAGTTCCGTAGCGATTTTTGTATGCTCTCATGATTCTGAGTTCCCGGTCACGCTCCCCGTAGAAGTTAAGCACACAGTCAACAAGATGCTCTACCGTCTTAGGCCCTGCAAGCTCACCCGACTTGGTGACATGAGCCACGATGAACACCGGTATATTGTCCGTCTTCCCTATCCTCATCAAAAGGTTCCCGACCTGCCTGACCTGTGAAACGGAGCCGGGTGCAGAGTCGAGCGAATCCGAATACATGGTCTGAATTGAATCGACTATCAAAAAATCCGGTTTCAGCTTCTCGCATACCGCATCGACTATTTCCATATTGGTCTCCGAAAGTACAAAGAGAGTTTCGGGTATGTGCCTGCATATGCGGTCAGCCCGCATCTTTATCTGTTCCTCGGATTCTTCACCGGAAACATATAGAACTTTCCTGCCGCTTTCCGCAATATTCGCCGCAGTCTGCATGATGATAGTGGATTTACCAATACCGGGTTCTCCCGAAATCAAGGTCAGTGAACCCTTGACTATGCCACCGCCGAGTACCCTGTTCAGTTCACCTGTTCCCGTATCAAGTCTTGCGTAATCAGCCGTGCCTACTTTTTTTAGTGCAGTCGGTTCCCCTGTCGGTTTCCCTGCGGAGCTGCTTTTAGTTCTCCTCCTGCTGTCATCTGCAGCGTCCGGAAGCACTTTTTCTTCTACGAACGAGTTCCATGCGCCGCATATACACTGCCCCATCCATTTATCCGATTCATAGCCGCATTCCTGACACAGAAACACGGTTCTCGCTTTTTTAGCCATGATTTCATCTCCTTAGATGCTGTCCTGTTTATACGAACATTCTACTATTACGGGACTTCTTTTGCAAATATATTTTGAAGCTAAAAAAGTGCTTTGTTTTTGTGATTTATGTGATGATTTACCATTTTTTGTTTACGAGTGCTGTGAAGTAGGATAGAATGTACCTATGACTAAAATTAAACAAAAAGCATTCAGCGACATAAGAAAGCATGGTGCTGAGATACTTGGTTCAACCGAGTTCACAAAAGCCTTCTCCCAAACACACCATAACAGGAACACGGTAGCATCTCATTCACTCGAGGTTGCAGTAATAAGTCTTATTTTTGCAAGAGCGCTGTCAAAACTTAATATAGAAACCGATACAAGCGACATTGTCAGAGGTTCACTGGCACATGACCTTGGTATGCTCGGAAGAGTTCACAAGTATTCGTGCAAGAAAGACTGCTACAAAAGTCACCCTGAGGAATCCGTGTTCATTGCAGAGGGAATCCTCTCTGACTGTAATTTCAGTCCAAGAGCGAAGGATATAATCAGATATCACATGTGGCCGTTTACGAGGATTCGTCCAACATCTATAGAGGGTACAATCGTTTCACTGGCCGACAAATGTGCATCAGTGAAGGATTTTTTCGCTACGCCTTTTAGAAAGGCAATGTAAAACATCCCAACACCCCATATGGTTTGCTACGATGTAAACGACAAGGAAAAAGCAAAGAAAATGGGACTTGAGGTGATAGAGATTGATGAGGCGGAGTACGCTGTCATCGAGCTCGTAGGTCCGGTTCCTGAATGCATCCATGAGGGCTGGAAGTATGCCATGGAAGTTTTTCTTCCTGAGCAGGGATATATCCACTCAGGAAAGCCTGATTTAGAGGCTTACTCGGAGGGTGACATTTATAGCCCTGATTATAAAATGGAGCTTTGGATTCCTGTTAAAAAGGCTTGAGCTTGTTGACTTCAGCCACGGGCATTTTCAGTTATATCATAAGAGTGTGACTTGCCATGCAAGGCACAGATGAGAGCTGATTGACAAGAACACTTTTACAGTCGCAAAAATATAAAACGCACTGCGGGATTAAAACGAATTAAATCTCACAGTGCGTTTTTCATGCTGTTATCTGCAGGTTGTGCTTACATATAAACTTACCATGAAGCCGTAAGCGTTCCCAACTATAATTCAAACATCCAATGATGAAATCATAAGCGGTCTCGACAATATCACAATATCTTAATGAATTAAGCGAGGAAGCCGTTTATTATCTGCTCCTCAGCTTCTTCAGGCGTGAGGCCGAGCGACATCAGCTTGATAAGCTGTTCTCCCGCAATCTTTCCTATAGCGGCTTCGTGTATGAGCGCCGCGTCGATGCATGCCGCATCAAGTTCAGGCACGGCGACCACTCTCGCTTCATCCATGAGTATAGCGTCGCACTCCGTGTGTCCCGAACATTCGGCATTCCCTACAATCTTAGAGACGTATTTCTGGAATGATTTGTCTCTTGCAACCGACCTTGAAACCACGTCGGCCGAAGAGCCGTCGCCGTTAAGCTCGGTCAAATAAATCGACTCGGCATACTGATTGCCGTGAGTCATGAGTCTCTCTCTGACGATAAACTTCGCTCCTTTGGCAAGCTCGGATCTGGTCGTTCTGACAGTCGAGTCAACACCCTTTATCTGAACCGTTTCCATTTCAACTGTTGCGTCCTCTTCCTGATATACCTCCGTAACGGGATTCAGTATTCTCTTGCCGTTGCCGTCTCCTGCGCCGTAGTGGTTTTCTATGTATTTCATCCTCGCGCCCTTGCCGACAAAAAATCTGTGTATGCCGTCGTGCTGCGAGTCCTCGCCGCCGCAGTTATGAATGCCGCAGCCTGCAACTATAATCACGTCCGCACCGTCCTCTATGAAAAAGTCGTTATATACGACATCCTTCATCCCGGACTCATCCATAACCACCGGAATATACACGGTTTCACCCTGACATTCGGATGAAACATGAATGTCAATTCCCGGTTTGTCCTCTTTTGATGTTATTTTTATATTATCGGTAACCTGTCTCTCCGCAAGACCGCCGTTAGCACGTATGTTGAACGCACCGCCCGGCATGCATGAAAGACCGGCTATCTCTTCCAAAAGTTCTTTCTGCACAGCAGTTAATTCACTCATTACCACATTCCCCCTTCTGCCATTCTGCCGCAAACGCCGCCCTCAAGCGAAACGCCCAGGATTTCAAGAATCATATCTTCTTTTTTACCCGTTTTAGTGATTTTACCGTCGGCAATAAGTATTATCTCATCAGCAATATTCAGGATTCTCTCCTGATGCGATATAATCAGTATCGTCCCTTTAATTTTATCTCTCATGGAGCCGAACACTGAGATGAGGTTTTGGAAACTCCAAAGGTCTATCCCCGCTTCCGGTTCGTCGAACACCGAGAGCCTGGTTCCTCTCGCAAGCACGGTCGCTATTTCAATTCTCTTCAGCTCTCCGCCCGATAGAGACGAGTTCACTTCACGGTTGATATATTCTCTCGCGCAAAGTCCGACTGCACTGAGATAGTCACAGGCTTCTATCGTGGAAATTTCTTTTTTTGCCGCAAGGCGAATCAGGTCGTAAACCTTGATTCCCTTGAATCTTACCGGCTGCTGAAGTGCAAAGCTTATCCCCGCATTTGCTCTGTCCGTCAAGCTCATATCGGTTATATCCCTGCCGTCAAAATAAATCTTACCTGACGTAGGTTTCTCAATACCCATTATAATTTTGGCAAGCGTAGACTTACCGCCACCGTTCGGCCCCGTCACAACATAAAATTTGTTTTCGTCGAGATTGAGGCTGACATTGTCGAGTATTCTCCTCTTGCTCCCGTCATCTTCAATGACATCGAAACATATATTTTTTAATTCAAGCATCTTTTACTCCTTTTTCGGAATTTTTTTATCCAACTTAATTAATTATACCTCTTCAAGCAAAAAATAAACGGGGTACGGCACCTGTTTTTACAGTTGTAATCGCACCCCGTCTTAAGATACTTTTTATTTAGATGCAATCACTTCGATTTCAACGAGTCCGCCCTTAGGAAGCGCCGCAACTTCGACTGCAGACCTTGCAGGGTAATTTCCCTCAGTGAAAAACTCGGCATAGATAGCGTTGACTTTCGCGAAATCAGCCATGTCCTTCATGAATACCGTAGTCTTAACCACATTGTCCATAGTAAGCCCTGCAGCTTCTATAATCGCTTTGACATTTTTAAGAGACTGCCTTGCCTGAGCTTCTACTCCGCCCTCCGCGAACTCCCCCGTTTCGGGAACAAGCCCGAGCTGGCCGGATGTAATCATTAAATCTCCGAAGCAAATCGCCTGTGAATACGGCCCGATTGCGGAAGGGGCATTTTTTGCGGATATAATCTTTTTCATGATGTTTCTCCTCATAATTTGTTCAGTTTGATATTTGATATAAGAAAAATTTGTTCCGTTGTTTCTAAGGAAATTTATCCGGTCGGTTCCCGAAAAAATCTGAAAGGCTCGCTTACGCGAGCCTCATAAATCATGTTTTTAGGCGTCAGCTTCTTCTGCCTTATGAGCGTCTATAATCTTCTGTGCGTTAGCCTGAGGAACAGGTTCGTATCTCGCAAATTCCATCGTGAATGAACCTCTTGCCTGAGTCATCGAGCGAAGCGCGATAGCATAGCCGAAGAGCTCCGCCTGAGGGGCTTCGGCGTGAAGGAGCTGCTTTCCGCCAAGCTGCGGGTCCATACCCATTACGGCACCGCGTCTGTTCGGAAGGTCGCCCATTACGGCGCCTACGAAATCGTCCGGCACTAAAATCTCAAGCTTCATTATAGGTTCAAGAAGGCAAGGCTTAGCTTCAATTATACCCTTCTTGAATGCGAGTGAAGCGGCAATCTTGAAAGCGGTTTCATTCGAGTCAACAGTATGATATGAACCGTCGTAAAGAACCGCCTTGATGTTTTGACACTTGCATCCTGCAAGAGGGCCTTTATCCATACATTCCAGGAGTCCTTTTTCTACTGCAGGTACATACTGCCTAGGGACCGAACCTCCGAAGAGCTCTTCAGAGAATTCGAATTCTTCCTCTGAAGGTGAGAACCTGATATGAACGTCTCCGTACTGTCCGGCACCACCGGATTGCTTCTTATGTTTGCCCTGAACATCGGAAGTTCCCTTGATGGTTTCACGATATGCGATTTTTTGAGGAACTATATTTACCGATACGCCGTACTTATCTTTTAATTTGGAAAGCGCGATGCCTATCTGAACTTCTCCCTGTCCGCCTATTAAGGTCTGGCGTGTTTCAGCATTTCTCTGGAGAACGAGGGTCGGATCTTCCTCGCTTATTCTGGCAAAGCCTGAGGAAAGCTTGTCATCCGCTCCCTTATCCGTCGCTTCGATTGCCTGATATAATGTAGGCTGAGGGAAGTTGATAGGTTCAATCTCCACTTCATTATTCTTATCGGAAAGAACGTCTCCCGTCTTTGTGTACTGTAATTTACCTAAGGCTACAATGTCGCCCGCCTCTGCTCCCGGGCAATCCCCCTGAGTCTTGCCTCTTAAGAAGAGCATTGAGCCTAACTTCTCGTCTTTATCAAATCTGTGATTGTAGAGAGACATTCCCGGAGTGAGCTTACCTGAGATAACCTTGGCAAGTGAAATCTTGCCGAGGAAAGCATCCGCGAGAGTTTTGAAAACAAATGCTGCCGGCTTATCGTTAGCATCACCGTCAAACTTAGGAACGATGTCGATTATCTGCTGAAGTACTTCCTTAATTCCTTCGCCCGTGAGTGCCGAGCAGCGAAATACCGGGCAGATGTCCCCTTGGGAAATACCCTTTGATAAACCTTTGTTAAACTGCTCATCTGTAAATTCGCCCACATCAAAATAGATTTCCATGAGCTCTTCGTCAACCTCTGCGATTGCCTCAGAAAGCGCGTCTCTGTCATCAAGTGTAACAACCGAGGTGCCGAACTTTGACTGAAGCTCTGCGATTACGTTATCTACATTTACATTCTCTTTGTCAGTCTTATTTATGATGAAGAACTTAGGTGTGCCGGCAAGTTTACAAGCATCCCAAGCTTTTTCTGTGCCGACCTGAACTCCGGAGGAAGCATCAACAAGAATTGCCGCCGCCTCTGCCGCTCTGAGCGCACCATGCACATCTCCCGCAAAGTCGAAGAAACCCGGAGTATCAAGGAAATTAATCTTTACCTTGTTAAACTCAACCGGTACGATCGATGTATTGATGGAATATCCCTTTTCAATTTCAGTCTTCTCGTAGTCCGAAACAGTAGTTCCGTCTTCAACTCTACCTAATCTGGAAATAACGCCTGTCGCTAAAAGCGCCGCATCAACGAATGTGGTCTTACCGCTTCCGCCATGCCCGAGAATAGCAACGTTTCTGATATTTTCTGCTGTATAGCCTTTCATTTATATAATCCTCCTAATAAGATTTACGCTCTCATGGTGCCTTTTGGGCACACGCCATTGAATATTATAGCAAAACAGCACGGGTATTACAACATTTTTTTCACAAAACAAGGGCTGTTTGGGGTCATAAATGCCCTAAATCCCGTAAAAATCGGTGAAATTTGCTTTTTTTTGCCCTCTATGCTATCTTATATGTATAAGTTAATATTAAAAGGACCGTCTTGTTGAAGGGCTTTTAATTTTTTGCATGATATGCGAATAATAAGGGGTTCTTCTTTTTTTACAAGTCGGAGAATTATCAGGTTCTAAGTCCATAACGAACAATCAAGGAGGAGAATAAGAATGGAAATCATTAATGTTCAAAAACGAGATTTTACAGTAAAGGCTAAGAAGTTAAGACGTCTTGGTTTAGTGCCGGGAAACATCTTCGGTAAATCACTGCCGGAAACGATTGCAGTCCAGATTGAAGAAGCCGTGGCACGCAAATTGATTCGCGAAAAGCGAGAAGGAAGTAAAATCACACTCAAGCTCGACGGGAAAAGCTATCCCGTTCAGATAAAGGAAATATCCTTAAACGCTTTGACAAATGTAGTTCTCAACCTGAGCTTCCAAGCTCTTAAGGCTGACGAAAAGGTAAACAGTGTTGCCCACATTCTTGTGACAGGCGACGAAAAGATTCCGGGAATACTCGAAAAGATGACTCTCGAAATCCCGTATTCCGCATTTCCTGCAGACATGATCGACACGGTTGTGCTTGATATTGAGGGAATAACAGCGGGGACAATCATCAAGGTAAAAGATATCCCTGAACTCATGGATGAGAAGATTGAACTTCAGATAGACACAGAGGAATTCGTTCTCAGAGTCAGCGAAAGGAAGAGCGGCGGATTGGATGAAGATACCGAAACTGCGGGAGAAACAGAAGCTGAAGCAGAAGTTGAGGCTGAAGAATAATTATATAATCGCGGCATAAACTTTCGCAGCATATATGAAAATCTGAAAATCTTTTGAAAACAAAAAATACAGCGCTGAAATCACAAAGGTTTAGCGCTGTTTTTTTATAGCCCATTTTTTGAAATATCCAATTTCAATATATTTTTAATTATACCTAAAACAGTGTGTCTCAATGTCAAATTGCCCATGAAGATACATCTTTAGGGCGGACTTCAATGCACATTTTTCTGATAATTGAAGCTTATTTTTTTGATTTATAATTACATCTAATGCTATCCAAAATAACCCCTATTGTACAAACGCTGCAAATTGAAGATATCAGAAGCATTATTGTTTTATAAAAAAACAAGTAATATGCTATAGATACGAAAAAAAGTAATGAGAACGTCCCCAAAAAAATCTTCTTACAACTATCCACAAAGAAATTATGATTTGTTTTTTTCGCTTTAAAAACAAAAAACAATTCAACGCAGTCATTAACATTTTATGTCATTTCCCTTGTCTATTTTGGCTTGCTTGACTTTTTTTAATTTTATTTCAGTATATGGAATCACTTCATGTTATTTCTACCGACTATCTACCTTTTTCGCCATTACAAACCAAACAATCTGTGCAAGAAAAACACAAAGCGCGTAACTTTTAAAATCAGCATAAACAGCTATCCCCGCTAATGTTAATTCAATTACATAAATATACTTTATAATTTTTCCGCATCTTTCTCTGACATTGACATCATTACTTGTGACATCAGGAACCATTTTTAACGTTAGCATTAGTCCTATTAGTGCGATTAGCCCAAAATAAAAAATATAATTTTCAATCTGTCTAACGCCTCTATCATATTCTTCCTTCAATATTTTTCTTTCAGATATTGCAAAATCAAGTTGCTTTATTTCTTCTTCTTTTTGAGTTATTGCTCCATCTATTTCCGATAAGGTTTTTAAGCTATGCTGTGCTTTTGTATCCTCATAATTTGTTCTCATATCAGCAAGCAGTTCAGCTTTGTTCATCGTTCCTTTTTCAATAATCCTTATCTCTTGATATTTTTCCCTCAGGTTACTCAAAATCTCTTGATATTCTGCAAGCTTATTTATTCGATATATTTCTTTTGCATTTTTTGCTGCTAATACCTGTGAGCTTGAATTAATAAGTTCAAGTTCTATTAAACCTTTTTCTGTTTCGCCATTCTTGATTTTTTTTAGATAATATTGTTCCGTCGCAAAGGCATTCTCATATAACCTCTCATATTCTTTTATATTGGCAGCATACTCATCATATCTGTGTTTCTGATACGAATTATCGCTAAAATCAAATTTTATTGTGTCTTGCTTTATTGACTCCACAAGCTTCTCATATTTGGAAATCTCGTTTTGGTAATGCGATATATATTTTTCATTGCTCTCTTGCTGTGTCCCATTTTCTATTTCCTTTTGTTTGCTCGAAAATTCATTGTCCAACACTTTAATGCTGCATACATAAAGCTCGTACAATCTTGAATATTCGGGATAGCGCCCCGCCAAATTTTCACCTTTTATGATACTGTCCCTATAAGCCTTATATCCTGATAATTCATAATTCTTTATTTTTTTATCTTTTTCTAAATTGTTCAATATATTGCGGTTCTTTTTGATGTCAATTTTTCTCGTTATTGATGTTTTGTTTTGGCTAAGGATATATTCTTTGAACATCACATAATATCTATATTCTTTATCCCCCTTGTCATTAGCCAGAGGTGGCTAAGGACAGTCGGGGTATGTAGATACGGTGTAGCCGAT
>CAYFQR010000020.1:1678-27157 GCA_964345365.1 uncultured Oscillospiraceae bacterium | reverse complement strand
CAAAAAAGAACTTTCGAGTGCGCATACGACAACTATCAATCTTCCTTTCATCTCGGTTACTTCGGAGGGGCCTCTCCATATGAACGTGGACCTCACGAGAGCCAAGTTTGAACAGCTCACGGAACATCTCGTTCAGAGGACGATAGAACCTATGAATAAGGCGATGAAAGACGCCGGAGTTACCAATGCCGACATCGAAAAGGTAATTTTGGTAGGAGGCTCCACACGTATTCCGGCAGTTCAGGAAGCGGTTAAGAAGGTTACAGGCAAAGAACCGTTTAAGGGCATCAACCCTGACGAGTGCGTGGCACTCGGTGCGGCTATCCAGGCGTTCTTACGGGTGAAGTTCATGATGTGCTTCTCCTTGACGTTACACCTCTTTCACTTTCGATTGAAACTCTCGGCGGAGTTGCTACGAGACTCATTGAGAGAAATACGACTATCCCTACGAAGAAGTCGCAGATTTTCTCGACTGCTGCCGACAATCAGACGGCTGTAGACATCCATGTAATGCAGGGTGAGAGAGAGATGGCTTCGGGAAACACCACGCTCGGCAGATTCCAGCTTACAGGAATAGCACCTGCACCTCGCGGAATCCCTCAGATTGAGGTTACGTTCGATATCGACGCCAACGGAATCGTAAACGTATCCGCTAAAGACATGGGAACAGGCAAGGAGCAGAGAATCACAATCACATCTTCGACCCACCTTTCGGATGATGAAATCCAAAAGAAGGTAAAAGAAGCCGAGGCTTATGCCGAGGAAGACAATAAGAGAAAAGAAGAAGTTGAATTGAGGAACAGAGCGGAATCGCTCATATATGATACGGAGAAGTCCCTAAAAGAATTGGAGGGCAAGATTTCCGATTCGGAGAAACAGGAAATAACCGATGCCAAGGATCAGCTTCAAGCCGTACTCAATAACGGTACCTTTGACCAGATAAAAGAAAAGACGGAAGCTCTTACGGAGAAGTTCCATATCATATCGACAAAGCTTTATGAGCAGGCTCAGGCAGCCGGTGCGGCAGAAGCCGGAGCAGGAGATGCAGGAGCAGCCGGTGATTCCGGACAGGGCCCGTCGGATGATAATGTCGTAGATGCGGATTATACCGTAGTTGATGAAGAAAATTAATTTTTCAAAGAAAAAAAGATTAACAGATTGATTAAGAGATAAAGATATAAGGAGAATCCCGTGAAGGCTCATGCCCTCACGGGATATTGGAGTGTATGGCGGAAAAACGTGATTATTATGAAGTACTTGGACTGAAAAAAGGCGCTACCGATGATGAAATAAAAAAAGCCTTCCGAAAGATGGCTATGAAATATCATCCGGACAAGAACCCGGGAGACAAGAGAGCTGAAGAAAAATTCAAAGAAGTGAACGAAGCATATTCCGTACTTTCGGACGCGGACAAAAAATCCAAGTATGACAGGTTCGGTTTTGCGGGTGTGGATCCTAATGCGGCGGGCTTCGGCGGTGCCGGCGGATTTGGCGGCTTCGACGGCTTCGGAGGCTTCGAGGATATTTTTAACATGTTTGGCGGAGGTTTCGGAGGCTTCGGAGGGAGCCAGACAAGGCGCGCCAATCAGCCTCGCAAAGGCAGGGATATTCAGAAGGCGATAACCATAACCTTTGAGGAGGCTGCTTTCGGCTGCAAAAAGAAAATTGAACTGAACAAATTCGTGGCATGTGACACCTGTAAGGGCGAGGGAACCGCACCGGGCACATCGAAAAAAACCTGCGAAAGCTGCGGCGGCACAGGTCAAGTTACAAGTGTTCAGAGGACGCCGTTCGGTCAGTTCCAATCCGTAAACACCTGCGACGTATGCGGCGGCACGGGCAAGGTTATAGAAACTCCGTGCAGCGATTGCGGAGGGAGCGGGAGAATCAGAAAGACCGTTACGATTTCAGTTGATATACCGGCCGGAGTTGACCATGAATCCGTAATTCCGATAAGAGGTCAGGGAGAGCCCGGCTTTAACGGCGGCCCTGCAGGAGATTTATATATTGTTCTCAATGTCAGACCCCATAAACTGTTTAAGCGCTCCGGGGCAGACCTCTATCTTGATATGCCTATCAGCTTTGACCAGGCAGCGCTCGGCGCCGAGATAACCGTTCCGACACTCGACGGCAAGATAAAATATAAGGTTCCCGCCGGGACGCAACCGGGCACAAAATTCAGAATCAGAGACAAGGGCATAAAACATCTTAAACGTGAAGCCAAGGGCGACCTCTATATCACGGTAAATCTCGAGATTCCTAAGAAGCTTAACAGCAAGCAAAAGAAAGCCATAGAGGATATGGCAAAAGAAGTTACGGGGGACTGCTACAGGGAGAAGAGCGGTTTCGCAAAACTTTTCAGTGACTTGTTCGGCTAAATCAAAATTTTAACGGGTCTGCATAAGGACTTGTTCGGCTAAATCAAAATTTTAGCGAGTCGGCATAAGGACTTGTTCGACTAAATTGAAAACTATAAATATTTCCGGCAAATTTAACTGAGAACCCGCAAGAGTTCGTAATTTTGCCGGATTTTTTTATGAAAAAATGATGAAATAAGTATAATTTTTGAAAACAGATGGTTTCAGATGAATTTTATGAAACATTTTTAACGGTTAATTGAGTTTTTCAACGAATTTTTTGAAAAAAGCTTGACTGTACGGTAACAGTATACTTTATAATATTTTTTGGAAGCTGAAAGAAAAGGAGAAAAAAATAAAATGCTGTCCGAAAAACAAAAGTTAAGATTAAGCTACGGTACCGGCGGTATCTGCGACAATGCACTGTATACTTTGACGGGTACTTATCTTTTAATCTATCTTACTACAGTTGCAGGTGTCAGTCCCGCAATAGCCGGAACCATAAGCGCGATAGGCTCCGTATGGGAGGCTGTCATCGGCCCGATTATCGGATTCCGGTCGGATAAGACGCTTAGCCGCTTCGGTAAAAGAAAACCGTTCATGCTTGCTGCCGCCATTCCGATTATGATTGTAACCGGACTTCTGTTTTCATCTTTTGAAATGGGGCAGACTGCGAAATCAATATATTACTGTGTAATGATTATATTGTTCTGGACATTTTTCAGTATGGAATTTATACCATATGTAAGCTGGGGCGCAGATTTAACCGACGATTATCATGAGCGTACCGTACTTCGTTCATATGCATATGTGTTTAATCAAGTTGGCATGTTCATCGGAATGGTGCTTCCTGCCCTGATTGTGGATATTTCAATGGAAACAGGCTTTTCGAAGAGCGGCGCCTGGCAGGCTGCGGGCATTTTTTGCGGCGTCTCGGCAGGTCTTTCGCTGCTGATTTCGGCAGGTACAATAAAAAAAGATGACAGAGACCCTAATTCACCTGAATTTATTGAAGAAAAAAGGCTGAGAGAGCTTGAAAAGAACCGACTGAAAACGGTGAGCGCGGATGAAATAAGAGATGACGGCGTAATCGGTTTCAGCAGCGAGACGGGTGACGGAAATGCAACCGTCTCAAGCGAGGAAACAGAAGGGCTGACACAACGGAAATCGGCGGTGAAAATGATATTAGCGGAGCTGGCCGACATATTGAAGCTGAGGTCTATAAAGTATTTAATCGGCGCCTCTGTTGTCTACCTTATTGCCAACACTATTTTCAGCTCCGACAGAGTATTTTTCATGACATATAATTTGGGCATGAGCCAGAGGGCTGTTTCGGGAATCATGCTTCTGATAACGGTTTCCGGAATTGCTTTAGTGCCGTTCATTGAGAGGCTTTGCAGGAAACATGATAAGAAAAATGTATTTATGATAGGCATAGGCGGTGCGGGAATTGTTTTAATCACAATGAGTTTTACGCATATCGAAGGATATTCGGGACTGATTATTGCCTGTCTGGTGTATTCGCTTGCGAATACTTGCTATTGGCAGCTGATGCCGTCTATGATATATGACGTTTCGGAAATTGCGGAATACAAGTCCGGAAAATCCGGAACGGGTACGGTGGTTTCGCTCCAGGCTCTTTCGGAATCCGTGAGTATAGCTTTGGGCCTGCAGATATTGGGCATTATACTCGAAAAGTCGGGCTTCGACGAAACTGCCGATGTAACGGTTTCGCAGTCCGTGACCGCACTTGACTGGGTAAGTCGCTCCTTCACGTTGATTCCGGGCATACTGATGGTGCTGGTATTCTTCATAATGATAGGTTACCCGATTACAAAAAAGAAAATTGAAGCGATTCTTGCCGCAAAACATAATAAATAATGCGAGAAACACCTGAAAATTATATGTGCTGACAAAAAACCCATGTTTTTTTTAGAAAACAAGTTGTTAACTAATTGACAATCCTTCGAAAAAGATATAGCATAAGCGTATATTATTTAACTTATTATTATATTTTTTTGGAGGTTAAAATGTTCAAAAAATTAACAGAGGGATGTGTTCATTTAGTCAACAGATGGCTACCTGACCCGTTCCTATTCGCAATGATTTTGACTATCGTAGTCTACATCGCAGCGCTTATTTCCACCGGCATGGGGCCGCTTGATATGGTTGATGCTTGGGGAAATAACCAGGGTTTCTGGAGCTTACTCAGCTTCGCAATGCAGATGGTACTCGTACTCGTGCTCGGTTCCGCAATGGCTTCCGCCAAAATCTGCAGAAACGCACTCGGTAAAATCGCCGGCATGGCATACGACAGGAAGTCCGCTATCTTCATTATCACAGCGGTTTCCACAATATGCTGCTGGCTCAACTGGGGGTTCGGTCTTATTGCAGGAGCACTTCTTGCTAAAGAAATCGCCCGCAAAGTAAGAGATGTCGACTACCCGCTTCTGATTGCTTCAGCATACTCCGGATTTGTAATCTGGCACGCCGGACTTTCGGGTTCAATTCCGCTTCAGATCAGCAGCGGTCAGGATTTCGGAGGAGTTATTTACACCGCGCCGACTTCCACTACCATATTCCACCCTATGAATATCGGTATGGTATTAGCTATACTCGTGCTTATGCCGCTTGTGAACTATGCTATGCATCCTGATGAAAAGCACACGGTTTTAGTTGACCCTGCTGTGCTCGAAGTTGAAAAAGAGAGAGAATACGTTATCGACTCACCGGCAGCTAAGATTGAACATTCGAAGGTATTATGGGCAATAACTCTTGTTTTAGGTGCGGCTTACATAGTAAATTATTTCTACAACAACGGCTTCAATCTCGGACTTAACATCGTAAACATGATATTCATGTTCACAGGTATTTTATTCCACGGAGACCTCAGAAGATATGTTGACGCTATCGCGGATGCCGCTTCAGGAGCTTCCGGAATAATCCTTCAGTTCCCGTTCTACGCGGGAATCATGGGAATGATGGTTGCCATGAACGAAGACGGAGTTTGCCTCGCAGGTATCATTTCCGACTTCTTCGTTAATATTTCGACACCTGTTACGTTCCCGCTTTGGACTTTCCTTTCGGCAGGTATAGTAAACTTCTTCGTGCCTTCGGGCGGCGGACAGTGGGCTGTACAGGGGCCTATCGTAATGCCGGCTGCAGTGGAGCTCGGAGTGGATCACGGTCGTGCAGCTATGGCTATTGCCTGGGGTGACCAGTGGACAAACATGATTCAACCGTTCTGGGCTCTCCCTGCGCTCGGAGTTGCGGGACTCAGCGCGAGAAACGTTATGGGATACTGCGTGATAGTTCTCCTGTTCACCGGAATCGTAGCGTGCCTCGGCTTCCTTGCTTGGGGACTTTGGTTCTAAAAACAAGCGGCTAAATCTATAATAATAAGCCAAATAAACCGGCTCGCAATGCGGGCCGGTTTTTTCAGGCTCTATGTCAATAGTTGGGGTGGCCCAATCCAAATTAAAAAGATGACCTTTTTAGGAACAGTGAAAACGTCTCCTTTTTCATACAAAAAAAGTCCGGAGGAGACACTTTCTCCGGACTGTGTTGCTCATGCTGTGCATTTAACTTATGCACGGTGGGGACGGGTGAGTCTTATTTAGCAGCCTTTGCTGCGTTGAGTTTCTTAGCCAGTCTTGAAGTCTTTCTGGAAGCCGCATTCTTCGAGATGGTTCCCTTGGAAGCCGCCTGCATAAGTTTCTTCTCTGCCAATCTGAACTTTTCTTCGGCTAAAGCAGTGTCTTCGCCTGCTAAAGCTAAATCAAGATCCTTGAGAGCTTCTTTCAGATGATTTTTAACTCTTCTGTTTTTTGCTGTCTTTCTGTTGATTACTAAGATTCTCTTCTTTGCGGATTTGATATTTGCCATTAAATTTTCACCCCACTTTTTATTATTTTTATCGGTTCGCCGGCAGAACAAAAAATGTTCAAACAAATAGCCGACGACACAAATTCGCCATTCAATTATATGTCAATGTGTGTTAAAATGCAAGTGAAATCGGGAAAATAATTTTTCAAAGTGTACGAATGCCCCCTGACATATAATAAATGTCTGGAAGAGCGGACGACTTTATGCTATACTGTTACTGTACGGTTTTTTGCGTGTACGCCGCATTGTTGAGTGCGAAGATACGGAATGATTCTGTATGCGCAGGCATAAGTTTGAAGGTGCAGCTTAACCGACATATCGTTTTTTGCTTAAAAACGGAATTTTAATGAAATAGAGGGAAATATGAACTACCAAAAATATATCAGAAATTTCAGCATTATCGCACATATAGACCACGGCAAGTCAACTTTGGCCGACCGAATAATCGAGATGACGGGCCTTGTTTCCGAGCGCGATATGAAACAACAATATCTTGACAATATGGATCTCGAAAGGGAGAGAGGAATCACCATAAAACTCCAGACAACGAGACTTGTATATAAATCTAAGAGCGGACAGGAATATATATATAACCTGATTGATACGCCGGGGCATGTAGACTTTACGTACGAAGTGTCGCGTTCGCTCGCGGCATGTGAGGGGGCGGTGCTTGTTGTGGACTCCACACAGGGCGTGGAGGCACAGACGCTCGCGAATGTTTATTTGGCGCTTGACGAAAACCTGGAGATTCTTCCGGTGCTTAACAAGATAGACCTTGCGTCCTCAAGGCCGGACGAGATAAAAAAAGAAGTCGAGGAGGTCATAGGACTTGATGCTTCGGATGCACCGCTTATCTCCGCGAAGACGGGGCTTGGCGTTGATGACCTTCTTGAGAGAGTAATCGAGGCTATACCGGCACCTTGTGGCAATCCTGACGGTAAGCTTAAGGCGCTCATTTTCGACTCGAAATATGATAATTATCTTGGGGTTATCATCTATGCAAGGCTATTTGACGGCAAAGTAAAAAAAGGCGATGAAATCAAGCTCATGTCCACAGGTGCGGTGCATGAGGTCACCGAGGTCGGATACTGCGCACCGGGACTAAGACCTACGGTCAGCCTTTCGGCAGGTGAGGTGGGTTATATATGCGCATCCATAAAACAGGTTGCGGATGCGAGGGTGGGAGATACCATTACTCTTGCGGACAATCCTGCAGACAGCCCTTGCCCGGGATACAAAAAAGTTCAGTCTATGGTTTACTGCGGAATATATCCTGCCGAAGGCGAAAAATATGACGGTGTAAAAGATGCGCTCGAAAAGCTTCAGGTTAATGACGCGGCGTTCAATTTCGAGCCGGAAACGTCACAGGCGCTGGGCTACGGTTTCCGCTGCGGTTTCCTCGGACTTCTCCACATGGAGATTATAGTCGAAAGGCTTGAGAGAGAGTTCAACCTTGCAGTAATCACCACATCTCCGAGCGTAATATACAGAGTCGTCAAGACAGACGGCGAGGTGATAATGCTTCAGAATCCGTCGAGCCTTCCGCCGCTTCAGGAGATCGATCACATTGAGGAACCTATGGTTAAGGCGAACATCATGATACCTAATGATTACGTCGGTGCGATTATGGAGCTCTGTCAGCAGAGAAGAGGCATTATGAACCACATGGAGTATATAACTCCGACGCGTGTACAGCTTCACTATGATATGCCGCTAAACGAGGTTATCTACGATTTCTTTGACGCACTTAAGTCGAAGACGAGGGGCTACGGTTCACTTGAATATGAGTTTGACAGATATGAGAAGAGCAAGCTCGTGAAGCTCGACATAATGCTTAATAAGGATTTAGTGGACGCTTTCAGCATGATAGTACACGAGACCAAAGCATATGCTCGCGGAAGATTCGTATGCGAGAAGTTAAAAGAAATTATACCGATGCACCAGTTCGAAGTTCCCGTGCAGGCGACAATCGGACAGAAAGTAATAGCGAGAGAAACGGTAAGGGCCTACAGAAAAGACGTAATAGCCAAGTGCTACGGAGGCGACATCTCGCGTAAGAAAAAACTTTTAGAGAAGCAGAAAGAAGGAAAAAAGCGAATGAGGCAATTCGGTACCGTGGAGGTTCCTCAGGAGGCCTTCACCGCTGTGCTTAAATATGATGAGAACAAGTGATGCCATGTTTCAGCTTGGTAAAAATATTGCTGTGACGAGCCTGCTATATATAAGAAACCACCCTGAAACATCAAGAGATAAAGCTTGACGGATGGTCAGAAAGGCGTGCGATGATATGAGTTTCGGATTATATATACATATACCGTTTTGCAGGAGCAAATGTCCTTATTGTGATTTTTTTTCAATAGCGAATGCGGATGCGGAACTTAAAAAGAGATATATAGACGCTTTGGCGAAAGAGATAAGGCTGACGGGAGATTTCTTTTCTGAGGAGGGGAAGAACGGACTGAGGCTCGACAGTCCCTCAATTACATCCATATACTTCGGGGGCGGCACGCCGTCACTCCTTGAAAAAGAGGATTTTGTTGAGGTTTTTTCGGCAATTTCAGATACTTTCGGTAACAGCTATATGGATTATGCGGAGATTACCATAGAGACGAATCCCGGTACCGTTTCATTTGAGAAGCTTCGGATGCTTGCGGATTTCCCGTTTAACAGGCTGTCTTTGGGAGTACAGAGTTTTGATGACGGGATTCTAAAAAAGCTCGGCAGAGTTCACAGCTCCGCCGATTGCTACAGAACAATCAAGGAAGCAAGAGACGCGGGATTCTCGAACATAAGCATTGACCTCATGTTCGGTATGGAATGGCAGTCTTTTGAAACCTGGATGGACACTGTCGAGAGAGCAGCGGAGCTTAAGCCGGAGCACATTTCTCTCTACTCTCTTGAGATTCAGGACGACACGGAGTTCGGCAGGAGACTTAAGGCGGGCACCATGTTCGAAACGGATCCGGAAGTCGACAGAAGAATGTATGAAGAGGCGATAAACTATCTGGAGCTATCGGGATATGAACAGTATGAAATCTCAAACCTCTCGTATGTGGGAGAGAGAAATGAAACGAATGTCTGTGAAAAAACCGCAGAATATTTGGATAATCATGCCGTAGACTACGGCAGAAACTATCGCTCGAAACACAATCTCAAATATTGGGGGCTTGAAGAATATATAGGTTACGGAGCAGGCGCACATTCCTATGTGCTGAATAAGCTGACGGGAAAAAGCAGGAGATATTATCACGAAAAGGATATCGACTCTTATATGAACAATCCCGGGCAGGTGATTTTTTGCGAAGAAAATGAAGTTGCGGACGATATTCAGGAATACACAATAACATCGCTTCGCAAAAACGAGGGAATATCCAAACGTGAATTTTTTGAAAAATTCGGAGTGGGGTTTTGGGAGTTTTACGGGGACTTGATAAGGATGGAGTTTAATTCTTTTGTTGAAACGGGTTATGCCGAGGAGACTGAGGAAAGAATTAAGCTGACGATAAGCGGTTTTAATGTAAGTAACAGGATTTTGGCACTTTTTGTTTGAGGAGGCAGGTTTATGGCAAAGTATATTATGGCGCTCGACGAAGGTACTACAAGCGCACGCACGATTATTTTCGACAAAAAAGGAAATATTATTTCTTCCGCACTGAAGGAGTTTCCGCAATATTATCCTAAAGACGGCTGGGTGGAGCAGGATGCGATGGAAATCTGGTCGACTCAGGTCGGAGTGGCACACGAGGCGCTTCTTAAGGCCAATCTTACCTACAAGGACATAGACTCGATAGGGATAACGAATCAGAGGGAAACCACGATAGTTTGGGACAAAAATACGGGCGAACCGATAACAAATGCTATCGTATGGCAATGTAGAAGAACTGCTGATTTTTGTGATTTTTTGATACAGAAAAATCTGACTTCGGCGATTCGTGAGAAAACGGGCCTCTTAATCGACCCGTATTTCAGCGGAACCAAACTCAGATGGATACTTGAAAATGTGCCGGGAGCGAGGGAGAGGGCCGAGAACGGCGAGCTTTTGTTCGGAACCGTGGAGACCTGGCTTATCTGGAAATTTACGGAAGGCAAAGTGCATGTCACGGACTATTCGAACGCCGGCAGGACGATGTTGTTTAACATAAACACGCTTGAGTGGGATAAGGAGCTTTTAGAGCTGCTCGACATACCGGAAGTAATGCTTCCTAAGCCGGTTCCGTCCTCAATGGTTTACGGTGAAACGGCGGAGAGCATATTCGGAGGGCCGATAAAAATTGCGGGAGCCGCGGGTGACCAGCAGGCCGCACTCTTCGGCCAGAGCTGCTTCAATGAAGGAGACGCAAAAAACACCTTCGGCACAGGGGCATTTCTACTTATGAACATAGGCAGGAAGCCTGTGCTTTCTCGTCACGGGCTTGTGACCACAATAGCGTGGGGGCTTGACGGAAAGGTGAATTATGCTCTTGAAGGTTCCGTTTTCGTGTGCGGTGCGGCGGTTCAGTGGCTGAGGGATGAGCTGGACATATTGGAGAATGCGGCACAGTCGGAGGAAATTGCGGAGTCGGTTGCCGACAGTAACGGCTTATACGTAGTACCCGCATTTACAGGCTTGGGCGCGCCGCATTGGGACCCTTATGCGAGGGGTGCGGTATTCGGAATTACACGCGGGGCCAATAGAAACCACCTTGTGCGTGCGACACTCGAATCAATCGCTTTTCAGGTAAAGGACTTAATAGATTCAATGAATTCGGATATTATCAGTTCGGATATATGCTGCCTTTCCAACCTTAAGGTTGACGGCGGCGCTTCCGCAAATAATTTTCTCATGCAGTTCCAGGCGGATATTTTGGACTGTACGGTGATAAGACCGTCGTGTATAGAAACGACGGCGCTCGGAGCAGCTTATTTCGCGGGACTTGCGACGGGCTATTGGAAATCAATTGATGACATACTCGATAATTGGCAGGCGGAGCGGACTTTTGAACCGTGTATGTCCGAGGAAGAGAGAGGGACACTCATGGCAGGGTGGAGAAAAGCAGTTTCGAGGGTGAAAGAGTGGGCAAAATAACAGGCAAAACAAGAGACTCGCTGACAACGGGAGAATTTGCACGACTTTTCGGGGTAAAAAAACAGACATTGTTTCATTACGACGAAGTCGGTATCTTCAAGCCGGATCACACGGGAGAGAACGGATACAGGTATTACAGCTATACTCAGTTGGAGGCGTTCTCGATTATTTTGATGCTGAGAAATTTAGGCGTGCCGATATCCGATATAAAGGAGCAGATTGATAAACACTCACCTGCCGCACTCTTGGAGCTTTTAGAATTCAGGGAAGCCGAGATTGAAGATAAAATCGATCTGCTTAAGTGGTCGAAGAAATATATCAAAAAGAAGATTGATTTGACAAAGGAGGGAATATCCGCTTCTCCGGGAGAGATTTTTATTGATGAACTTCCGGATGAGATTTTGATTAGAACCGAGTACTCGGGCGAGCAGGCGGAACATGCGGTAGATGAAGCCATAGGCGAACACTATAACTACTGCAAAAGCCTCGGCTTGATGAGCAGATATCCGGACGGAGCGATGATTCCGAGACTGTCTCTTAAACGCATCGGTTATGGCGGTGACAGCACGGATAAAATAGATAATATTGATAATATGGCAGGCAATTGCAATTTCGAAAAAAACGGCGGGTATGGCGAGGATGACTTTGAATACGAGTATTCGAGCCTGTATACCATAGTTTCCAAGAGCGAGCTTGATGTCGCCGGAATTGAGAAAACTGCCGTTCTCGACTACGGTGGTCGGTTTTTGTCGATTTATGACGACAGAGGCTATGAAAAAATAGGAAGCTGCTGCAATAAATTAATCGAATATGCCGAGAAACACGGACTGGTTCTTGGTGATTATTTCTATGAAGACGTGATATTGGACGACCTTTCGACCGAGGGTTATGACAGCTATCTTGTCAAGGTTTCAATACAGATTATAGAGGCGTGACGGTATCAGACAGGATTTTCTTGACGGTGCTTACGGTGATGAGGCGGATTTTCTGTATACGGGAGGAAAAATGAAGTATCTTAAGATAGTGATACATACGAGCAGAGAGGGGCTGGAGCCGATAAGCGCGGTTCTGATGGGGCTCGGGATAACGGACGTGGTTATAAACGACCCCTCTGATGTAGATGAGCTTTTGAAAAAAGAAAAAGGCTATGAGTGGGACTACATTGACGAGAGCGTGCTTGTGCTTTCTGAAAGTGAGCCTACTGTTACAATATATCTTGACGGCGACGAGTGCGGAGACGGTTATCGCCGCGCGGAAGAACTCGATATCGCTATCGACGGTATCAGACAGGATTTGCTCGACGGTGCTTACGGTGAGGATGCGGATTTCGGGTCGATGACCGTCACGACATCTCTGCATGATGACAGCGAGTGGAAGGATAATTGGAAGGAGTTTTTTAAGCCGGCGAAGGTCAGCGACAGAATTATTGTTAAGCCGACTTGGGGGAAATATGACCTGAGTGATGTCGAGCGGGAATCGGGAATCAAAATACTGGAGATAGACCCGGGTATGGCATTCGGCACGGGGACACATGAAACCACATCATTATGCGTAAAGGCATTGGAAGAATATATGAAGCCGGGTGACCGGGTGCTTGACGTGGGTTGCGGCTCGGGGATTCTCGCGATTGCGGCAGCTCTTTTGGGTGCAGGTGACTGCCTCGGAATCGATATAGACCCTGTTGCAGTTGAGATTTCAAATGAAAACATCGCTCTTAACGGGGTTGATAATATCGCAAAAGCTCAATATGGTGACTTGACGGAGAGTGTGGACTATACGGCGGATATCGTTGTCGCCAATCTCATGGCCGACTTGGTTATTAAACTTTCCGCTGATGTTAAGAGGCATATGAGACAGGGAGCCAAGTTTATCAGCTCCGGCATAATAGAAGAAAAGCTCGTTGAAGTTGTGGACGGTATAAGGGCAAGCGGCTTCAAAATAGATGAAGTCAAGCAGGACGGTATGTGGTGTGCCGTGGTGGCATCGGTATGATTAAATTTTTTGTGGAAAAGGAAAATATCTCGGGAAGTGCGATTTATATTGACGACATGAATGATGTTAAGCATCTCGTCAAGGTTTTGCGCGCCAAAAAAGGCGATAAGATTCTCATCAGTGATAAAACCGAGTGGGAATATGAAACGGAAATCGAAACGATATCGAAGGATGAGATTAAGCTGAAGATTCTTGACAAGCAAAAAATGTCCGCGGAGCCTCTTACCAAGGTCACGCTCTATCAGGGCATACCGAAGGGTTCTAAGATGGACAGCATAATTCAAAAATGTGTCGAACTCGGTGTCGAAGCTATCGTGCCGGTATTCATGGAGAGGACGGTTGTCACCGATAAAGGCGGTTTCCATAAGAAAATAGAAAGATGGCAGAAGATATCCGACGAGGCCGTCAAGCAATGTAAGCGCGGCAGGATACCTGAGATTTCAAAAGCTATAGATTATGATGAAATGCTTGAAGATATAGGTGCCGGCGGGTACTCGCTGGTGCTGTTGCCGTATGAAGATGAGGAAGGGCGTACTATCAAGGACGCGCTCAGGGAATATATTGCGTGTACACGGGGCGTTGCTGCCGAGTCAAGCATACAAAAATGTACGGAAGCGGGCATTGCCGCATCCAAGCCCGAAGATAAGGTCGCAATCATAATAGGCCCTGAGGGAGGTTTCGACGGCAGTGAAATAGATAAAATAAAACGCATCTTCAACGGAAGCAGAATCGAAAACATAAAAAGCGACTCAAATGTCAGCGAATCAGTCAACTTAAAAAGCATCTCTTGCGGCAGCGAAACAGACAACAAAAAAATCACCTCCGACAGCGAATCCGATAAAAAGCCTAAACTTGAAATCGTCAGCCTCGGCAAGACAATTCTAAGGACGGAAACAGCAGGCCAGGCAGCACTTGCAATGGTCATGTATGAGCTGGAGTTATAAAAAAATTATACTGAAAATTTCTCACAATTCGGGTTGACAATTAAAATATAGCTTTTGGAGAAATTTTTTGCTTTTGCTCGATAATTCAGGGATGCCACGCACCCGAGAAAACGTGAAGAAACATACCCATGTGATAATTTAGAAAGCTATGATAATTTAGCATACTAAAAAAAAGTTAGCAATTGCTGACTTTTTTATAAATTTTGCTTGACAAGTGCGAAAAGATGTTATATTATATGTTTGTAAGTTAGCCGAGGCTAACTGGTGTGGCAATACAGTCCGCCGGTTATGCGGCATAGCGGTGAAAAACTGTCCGCAAATTATGCGGCATATTGTTGAAAAAATATTCATCAGTTACACAGCTGACTTATCGAAAATCAAGAAAGATATCTGAAAGGGGGAAATTATATGAGCACGGCAGATATTATCATAAGCGTGATAATAGTGATAGTGGTCTCTGCTATAGTCTATAGACTTATCAAAGACAAGATAAGCGGAAAAAGCTCCTGCGGCGGCTCATGCTCACACTGTTCGGGCAGCTGCGGGACATATCACTCAGATTCCGAAATAAGTCGAGGAGACAGATAACAATCTTACACTCTAAATATTACAAGTCATTTTTTACAAAGCCAACTTAAAAAATTGCAAAACCGGCCGCATCTGTGAGATGTGGCTTGTTTTGTTTTTTTGACTATGATAAAATATCAGCATGAAAGTATCTTTTTATACATTGGGCTGCAAGGTCAACCAATACGAAACAGAAGCGATGAAGGAACAGTTTTCCTCGCGGGGCTTTGAGGTCGTGCCTGACGAGACGTTTGCGGATGCGTACATCATAAATACATGTACGGTGACGAATTTGGCGGACAGGAAGTCAAGACAGTTTATCAGAAGGATGAAAAAACTTTCTCCCGATTCCGTGATAGCCGTGACGGGTTGCTATTCTCAAGTCAAGTCCGAAGAAATTGAGGCTATGCCCGAAGTCGATATAGTTACGGGAAACGGTGAAAAGAGGATTTTGCTCGAGCTTGTCGAGACGGTGCTTGCAAATCGTAATTTGAATCGAGATGGCGAAGGTTTCAGGCGTTTGGACATAGCTGCCAAGCAGGGAGCGGATTTTATAAATAACATCGATGCTGATGAAGTCGCCGCGACTGAAAAAAGACAAGGCAAGGCTATTGTAAGGGTAATGCCTTATGAGTCCCTTACGGATTATACCGATGAGGGCATAATAATGTCTATGGACGGTCGCACTCGTGCATACATCAAGATAGAAGAGGGCTGCGACAGATTCTGCTCATATTGCCTTATACCGTTTGCGAGGGGGCATGTTCGCTCAAGAAATCCGCTTGAGATTATAGAAGAAGCAAAGATGCTTATAGACAGGGGTTTTCGTGAGCTGGTACTTACAGGAATCAACACGGCGCTTTACGGAACGGAGGACGGATTTCGTGAAAAGTTCCCGGATATATTTGTCGGTGAAAATTCCGAGTTGTCCGGTATGGAAATAATTATCAAGTCAATTAGCGAGCTCGAAGGCGATTTTCGGATAAGGCTAAGCTCGCTTGAACCGACCGTCGTGAATGCGGAGTATGTAGGCAGGCTCATTAAGTATGAAAGGCTCTGCCCGCATCTTCATCTTTCAATCCAGTCGGGCTCCGATAAGATTATAGGGCTGATGAACAGACGCTATACCCGCAAGGACTATATGGACATAGTTGATACACTTAGGAAGCATGATTCGGGCTACGGCATAACTACGGACGTAATTGTCGGATTTCCATGCGAGGAGCAGGATGATTTTGAGGCTTCCCTCGATATTATGGATAAAGTTAAATTCGCAAAAGTCCACGTTTTTAAGTACTCCAAGCGTAGCGGCACACGGGCGGCAGGCATGAAAAATCAGGTTTCGGGAGCCGAGAAGAATTTAAGAAGCAGCAGCTTGATTGCCGCTGCCGAGCAGGCGGCCGCCGAGTTTTTTCTTTCAGAAGTCGGGAAACTGAGGACGGTTTTATTTGAAGAAAGTCTGAATGAAGCTGTAACGGAAGCATTAAATGAAGGGATTGCTAAAAAGAGCTTCGATTTCGAAGCTGAGAAAAACGTAGGCGGAAACGGGTCAAACAATACCGCACATCCGAAGGAAAACGACTTACGGTGTTTTGAATCTGAAGGCAATATAATCTCGGGATATACCGAGAACTATATAAGAGTTTATGCAACTGTACCCGCAGGTCAAGATAAGTCCGATTACATAAACAAGCTGATTAAAGTAAGGCTCACAGGTCTGAAAGAGGACGGAATGACCGCGGAGATAATTTAACAGAAAGGAGAAGAAAATGTCTGATTGTATTTTTTGCATGTTGGCGGGAAAGGTGATACCCACAAATATCGTTTATGAAGACGATGATATGTTTTGCTTCCACGATGCAGAGCCGCAGGCACCTGTGCATGTGCTTCTAATTCCTAAAAAGCACATTGAGTGTATAGATGACCTGAAGGATGAAGATGTGGAA
The DNA here is from genome assembly GCA_964345365.1 of uncultured Oscillospiraceae bacterium. Classification (GTDB taxonomy): domain Bacteria; phylum Bacillota; class Clostridia; order Peptostreptococcales; family Anaerovoracaceae; genus RUG754. The sequence goes on along the minus strand of CAYFQR010000020.1, from coordinate 10,401 downwards.
CTCATTGGAAGGATGATGTTAAAAATCAAGGATATTGCTAAGATGCTCGGTCTTGAGAACGGCTATCGCGTAGTGTCAAACAACGGTGAGGACGCATTTCAAACCGTGAAACATCTTCACCTGCATATACTGGGCAAACGCAAGATGTCCTGGCCGCCGGGCTGATTGCATGACCCGGTTATCAAAGGCCGAAACAGAGAGTGAGCTCCCGGGGACCGATTAACATAGTAATGGTATACGAAAGTGAAATGTGAAAAGAAGGACATGAAAGAAAAGAGAAGCCTGAAAGGCGATATAATTTTGGTATTGGCGGCCATAGTTTACGGCAGCGGACTTGTAGCTCAAAAAAACGGTAATGACCTTGGACCGCTCAGCTTTACCGTTATAAGATTTTTGCTTGGAGGAATTGTACTTCTTCCGATTGCGGTTTTTTCTTATAGGACAAAGAATGAGACGGAGAGAGGGATTAAGCCGAAGGATATGGTCAAGCCCGTTACTATTGTGGCTGCGGTTTTGCTTTTCAGTGTGATAGCCCAGCAGTATGGACTAATTCACTCTACCGTCGGCAAAGTCGGTTTCATAACGGCTCTCTACGTAATATTAACACCTATAATAGGTGTAATATTTCTTAAACGAAAAATCAGCGGCTGGACATGGGGCGCCGCTCTTATTTCCGTTGTGGGCTTTTATCTTATAAGCCTGAGCGGCGGCATAGAAAACTTCAGCAAAGGGGATGCCTTGATTCTTCTTGTGGCTTTGGCCATGTCTCTTTATGTATATGCAATCGAGTATTTTGCGCCTAAGGCGGACCCTTTCGTGTTTACAAGCATGCTTTTCATAATCACGGCCCTTCTTTGTACTCCCTTTGCCCTCATATTTGAAAGCATAACCATGGATGATATAAAAGAAAACATGGGTGCTGTTCTTTATGCGGGTCTCGGCACATGTGCGGCGGGCTACACGCTTCAAATGATAGGACAAAAATATGTTGAGTCTGAGCGGGCGACAATCATACTCAGCTTAGAGGCTCTTTTCTCGCTGTTCGCAGGTATGATAATCCTGAAAGAAATGTTGAGCGTAAAAGAATATTTAGGCTGTGCACTGATATTCACAGCCGTCATTATTGCGGAAACAAAAGGCGGCAAAACCCCGAACGACGATAAAAATAAACTATAAATCTAAAGAAAAAACCGAACAGCAAAAAACAGTCCTTAAATCTAATAAAAAAAACACTCTGAACGAGAGCAATAAATGCAATCTGTCAGAGTGTATTTTTTAGCTTAGATATTCCTGAACGAGTGTTTTAACGTCGCTGCCGTCTGCAAGCCCTTTTAACTTGGCCATTGCAGGCCCCATAAGTTTGCCCATATTGGCAGGGCCCGCACCTTTCTCGATGCCGAGAGAGGATGCAACTTCGGAGATGATTTTTCTTATCTCATCTTCCGAAAGTTTGGCGGGAAGATATCTTTCAAGAATCTCAATTTCCTTTTTATAGGAATCTATTAAATCTGTTCTGCCGGCCTTTTCAAAATCAGGTAACGCATCCTTTCGCATCTTAACCTGTTTGGAAAGTATTGCGATAATGCCCTGATCGTCAAGTTCTTCGCCCCTGTTGTCAATTTCATATTGTTTGATAGCAGCTCTGGCGAAGCTGATGGTGTTTTTTGCGACTTCGTCGTGCGCTTTCATGGAGACCTTGTAGTCTTCCATAAGTTGCTCTTTAATAGTCATTCAAATCACCTTCTTTTAATGCCTTTAATTAGAACTTTTTAGCTTTTTTTCTTGCAGCTTCTGATTTTTTCTTTCTTTTAACGCTTGGTTTTTCGTAATGTTCTCTCTTTCTGAGTTCACTCATGACGCCGTCTCTTGCACATGACCTCTTAAATCTCTTAAGAGCAGATTCCAAGCTTTCGTTTTCTCTTACGATTACTGTTGCCATTCCTGATTCACCTCCTGACGTGTTCGAGATTAGCCACAGAACAGTATTTGACCGTAACACAAGCATTATACTATCTTTATATTGAGCTTGCAAGTGATTTTTAACCGAATGGGTGCAAAAAACAATAAAATATGCGATAAAAACCGACAAAATTACAGAAAAACCCATAATGAAGAGGAAAAAGTATGCGAAACTGAAAAAACTAATTAAGCAAAGCGAAATATCCCTATGTAAATCTTTAATAAAGTAATGGCAAAAAATAATGTGTAACCTTGATATTTGCGGCTTTGTGAGGTAAAATAAGCATAGGTAAAATTACGTCGGACAGAACATTGCCATATGGCAATTACTAAAATAAAAAAATCAAATGATTGACGAGCCGATATAGTATTAACAAGGTAATATAGGACTAAAAAGGCAATACATGAAAATAATGTTTGAAGAGGATGAAATACTCGAAAAAAAATATATTGATGAAATGATATGTGCGGCGGAAGCAGCATTGGAAGCAGAGGGACTGAATCATGAAAATGCGGAGATATCGCTGAGTTTGGCGGATATGGAGGGCATTCGTGAACTTAATAGGGAATACAGAGGCATAGACCGACCTACCGATGTACTGAGTTTTCCGCAATTTGAAGCCGAGGAGCTTATGTACTACTCTGAAAATCCCGATGAGACTCCGGATGAACTCATGCTTGGGGATGTGGTGATATGTATCGAAAAAGCCGAGGAACAGGCGGCGGAGTTCGGTCACGGTTTTGAGCGTGAACTGCTTTATCTTTTCACTCACTCGGTACTTCATCTTCTCGGCTATGACCACATCGAAGAAGATGATAAAACGGTCATGAGGGAGAGAGAAGAAGAAATCTTAGGTAAGATAGGAATAAATCGGTAATAATTATGCGACTACCCAACAGGTAAAAATATGCTTCTAATAATTAAGAAGTGAATCGACGAGACAACGATTCGATCGATCAGTGAATATAATGAAGAATTTACCTGTAATTCCAAGACAGCTAAATAAGCGAAAAATGTAAATATAACAGTCAATGATAGAGTGACAACCAATCAGTCTCTATAAGTATTAAGTAAAGAAAGGAAAGATATGACTGATAAGGAACTATACGGAATATCAAAAGAAATGGAAAAAATGTCATATGCGAAGTTTTCAGGTTTTCGAGTCGGGGCCGCACTTCTCGCTAAGGACGGCAGGGTATTCACCGGCTGCAATGTGGAGAATTCTTCGTACGGTGCGACAATTTGTGCGGAACGTACGGCATTTGTCAAAGCGGTATCTGAAGGTTGCACGGAGTTTACGAAAATCATGATTACCTCAAGCGGCGGAGAAGCATGGCCTTGCGGTATATGCAGACAATTCATGCGTGAATTTTGCGATGACGATTTTATAGTGATGACAGCCGCCGATGAGGAACATATAAGAAGCTATACGATGGATAAGATCCTGCCTGAAGGATTCAAGCTCGACGATGAGGGAAATCAATTCTAAAAAATCAGTTTTGCTGTGACTAAGCCTCAAGTATAATCCGAAGCGACGATTCCGGTTCGCAAGGCGGCACCTGTCACAGTATTAACGAAAATAATAAACTTGAAAGGAAATATTCTTTGGAAAAGATAATAAAAATCATTGATGGTATTGACCATATCGAATTATTCGGTAATTTAGACATAAATCTTAAACTTATAAAAGAGGCTACGGGGGTAGACTTGATTCAGAGAAACGGCGACGTTGTGCTTTTATACGATTCGGGCATACCGGAGGTTGATTTGACCGGTGCGGATATGAGCAGAGAGAGGAAGAACAGGAGGAGGCGATTGCACTTGCAGAGGCGATTTTGGAGGAATATATGAGTGTGCTTGCACAAGGCGAAAGCCTGGATAAACAGAAAGCCGCCTACATATTGAACCTCAAGAAAGAAGGCTCATCATATAAGGATAACGGGGTAGGAAAGGACATAATATGCTTCACTCATGCAGGCAAACCGCTTAAGCCGAAGACGCTCGGCCAAAAGAAGTATGTCGAAGCAATGAGAAAAAAAGAGATTGTTTTCGGCATAGGCCCTGCAGGGACGGGCAAGACATATATAGCGGTCGCTATGGCGGTAAATGCTTTTAAGAACAAAGAAGTATCTAAGATTATTTTGGCAAGACCGGCGGTCGAGGCGGGAGAGAGACTGGGTTTTTTGCCGGGCGACCTTCAGGAGAAGGTTGACCCTTATTTAAGACCGCTTTATGATGCGCTCTATGATGTTTTAGGGCGCGACTCGGCACTCAGGCTTAAGGAAAAAGAGGCTATAGAAGTGGTTCCTCTCGCATACATGAGAGGCAGGACGCTCGACAATTCTTTCATAATTCTTGATGAGGCGCAGAATACGACAAGGGAACAAATGAAGATGTTTCTGACGAGAATGGGCTTCGGTTCAAGAGTTGTGGTGACGGGTGACGTGACGCAGATCGACCTTCCGAAAGGGAGACGTTCAGGACTTGTAGAAGTCGAAAAGATACTTAAAGATGTGGATGATATTGCGTTTTGTTATTTGAAAGATACGGATGTTGTGAGACATGAACTTGTCAGAAAGATAATAAATGCCTATGATTCTTATTACAAAAAATATCCGGAAGAGGTGAGTGAATAATGATAAAATCAGGATTTATCGGCATTATAGGGAGACCGAATGTAGGCAAGTCAACACTCATGAATGCTATAATCGGAGAGAAGATTGCCATCACGACCGATAAGCCTCAGACAACCAGAAACAACATACGCGGGATATATACAAGGATAGACAGACGTGCAGAAAAGACCGATTCGGATGATGTCATAAATGCATTTTTCAATAAAACCGACGAGCCGGCAAAGCCTTTAGACGGGGTTCAGCTTGTGTTCATAGACACACCCGGAATACATAAACCCCATTCCAAGCTCGGGACATATATGACGGATTCGGCTATGGGGACATTCAAAGAAGTAGATGTCATACTTTTTATTGTAGATGAAAAGCTCGGGAATGCCGGCGGCGACAGGTTCATATTGGAGAAACTCCGCGAGGTATCGACTCCAAAAATTCTTGTAATCAACAAGACCGACAACATGAACCCGGACTACTTCAAAGAAATTTACGAGGAATATGATGAATTGGGGTTTTTTGATGAGGTTTTCGGGATAAGCGCACTTGAGAATAAAGGAGTGACCGAGCTCAGGGAGAAGCTCGAAAACATAATTGGAGAAGGGCCGCTCTATTTCCCCGAAGGCATGATGACAGACTATCCGGAGAGGTTTATTGCGAGCGAGATAATCAGAGAAAAAATGCTGCTTTATCTTAGCGATGAAGTTCCTCACGGAGCGGCGGTTGAAATAGAGAGCTTTATTGAGGACAAAGATAAAGCCGGAAACGATATTGCGAGGATCGGCGCAATCATCTATTGCGAGAGAAAATCTCACAAGGCAATAATCATCGGCAAGGAAGGCAAGAAACTTAAAGGAATCGGCAAGGCGGCCAGGTTGGAGCTTGAGGCTTTGCTCGGCATGAAAGTTATGCTTGAACTTTGGGTCAAGGTAAATGCTGATTGGAGAGATTCCGACTTTGTTCTTTCCAATTTAGGATACAAAAAAGGGAAATATTAAATTGATTACGGATACCGAAGGAATCGTACTCAGGCAGACCAGGACGGTGAACGGCAGGCAGATGTTAGTGATTTTCTCGCGGAAATTCGGGAAAATCTCAGTAGGGGCCAATCAAACAGGCGGCATGAAAAACAAGTCCGCTTTGGCAACAAGACCGTTCACGTATGCTTCGTACGAGCTTTTCAAATCAAGAGAAAATTACAACCTAAACAGGGGTTATGCGAAGCAGTGCTACTTTGACATCGGTAAGGACTTTGACAAGTTTATGACGGCATCTTACGCTCTCGAACTCACAAACAGCATTTTGCCTGAGGAGCAGCCGCAACCGAAGCTTTTTTTGTATTTGCTGGATTTTTTGTCGACGCTCGAAAAGAGGACGAAAAAACATGAAACCCTTCTTCTTGCATATATGGTTAAGGCGCTCGATGAAATCGGAAATATGCCGGAAACCGGAGCCTGTGTTTTTTGCGGGCGGAAACTTGAAAAAAGTCGACAGTTTTCGATATCGGGAGGAGGAACGGTTTGCGAAAAATGTTTGCCCGAAGTTATAAAATCAGGTGAAGAATCGTTGCTTTATGATGTAAATTTTGATATAATAAATATCCTGGATTATTTTAGGGAACAGCCTTTTTCAAAATTCGAAAAGATTGCTTTGGACGATGAGGTTTCAAGCAGGCTTTTGGATATTCTCAGAAAGTATTTTGCTTATCATCTGGAGATATCAGAGTTGAAAAGTGAATCAATTAAAATATAGTTATCAAATAAGGAGGAACTAAAATGGAAATTACTCTTGAAAAAATTGAATTGGTAAAAGACAGAACAGGCGTATCTTACAAAGAAGCTAAGGAAGCTCTTGAAGCCGCTGAGGGAAGCGTGGTAGACGCTATTATCGCTATCGAAGAAAACCTTGATGATTGCAGGGAAGGTAAGGTCGGATCCTATGTTTCCGATATGATGAAAAAAATAAAAGAACTTGTAAACAAGGGAAATATTTCTAAAATCAGTGTTGTGAAGGACGATGAGCTGATTATCAATATCCCTGTAAATGTCGGGATTATCGGCGCGGTTATCGCTCCTTGGGGTGTCGTTGCAGCTGCTATTGCCGCACTCGGATTCAAGTGCAGAGTCGAGCTTACGACTGATGAGGGAAAGATTATCGACTTGTCTGAAAAGGCAGGTAAGGTTGCGGAAACAGTTAAAGAAAAGAGCAACGTGGTATTCGATGAAATAAAGGATAAAGCACCTGATTCCTTCGACAAGTTCAAAGAAGCCGGAACGGATTTTTACAACAGCGTTAAAGAAAAGGCTCCGGATTCCTTCGACAAGTTCAAAGAAGCCGGAACGGATTTTTACAACAGCGTTAAAGACAAGGCTCCTGAAGTGTACGACAAGGTAAAGGATGCAAGCACCGACGCATTTAACACCATCAAGGAAAAGGCTCCTGAAGTATATAACACCGCAAAGGAAGTTTCCGTTGAAAAGTTCAATGAGCTAAAAGAAAAAAGAGCGGAGAAGAACGATTTCGATATTGACATCGATATCGACCTTGACGAAGAGGATATCAAGAACAACTTAAACAGCTAAACAGCTTAATTGAAAGGTACAGTAATAGGTAAAACAAATATGAGTAACGTAGTTACTATGGAAAAAATTGTGGCCCTCTGTAAAAACAGGGGCTTCATATTTGCGGGCTCGGAGATATATGGCGGCCTCGCCAACACGTGGGATTACGGCCCTCTTGGCGTAGAGTTCTTAAATAATGTAAAAAAAGCATGGCACAGGAAGTTTGTACAGGAATCAAAATATAACGTTGCACTCGACGCGGCGATTTTGATGAACCCGTCTACTTGGGTTGCGTCAGGGCATGTCGGCGGATTTTCGGACCCTCTCATCGACTGTAAATCCTGCAAATCCAGATTCAGAGCGGATAATCTGATTGAAGATTGGATTGCCGAAAACGGTAAGGACGCTATAGTCGTTGACGGTTGGGCTAATGCCGAGCTCGAAAAATACATTCAGGAAAACAAAATATGCTGCCCGAACTGCGGCAAGATTGATTATACTTCAATAAGGAAGTTCAATCTTATGTTTAAGACCTTCCAAGGCGTTACCGAGGATTCGCAGTCCGAAATATATCTCAGACCGGAGACGGCGCAAGGCATATTTGTCAATTTCAGGAATGTGCAGCGCTCTGCGCGCAGGAAGATTCCTTTCGGAATAGCGCAGATAGGAAAATCCTTCAGAAACGAGATTACTCCGGGTAACTTCATATTCAGAACCAGAGAGTTCGAGCAGATGGAGCTTGAGTTTTTCTGTGAACCCGGAACCGACAACGAGTGGTTCGAGTATTGGAAGGATTATTGTTGGAAATTCCTGCTTGCGCTCGGCATCAGAGAAGAAAATCTTCGTATGAGAGACCATACTCCTGAAGAACTCTCGCACTATTCCAAAGGAACTACGGATATCGAATATACATTCCCATGGGGCTGGGGCGAGCTGTGGGGAGTTGCCAACAGAACCGATTTCGACCTCACACAGCATATAAACACCTCGGGCCAGGACTTGAGCTATGTTGATTCCGAATCGGGCAAAAAATACGTCCCTTATGTAATCGAACCGTCACTCGGGGCAGGCAGGGTTGCCCTTGCTTTCCTGATTGATGCATATGATGAAGAAGTACTCTGCGCGGAGGACGGAAAAGAAGATGTCAGGACGGTGCTCAGGCTCCATCCTGCACTTGCACCGTTCAAGGCGGCAGTGCTTCCTCTCGCTAAAAAGTTATCACCAGTTGCGGAACCGATCCATGAAGAACTCTCAAGGTACTTTATGGTTGACTATGATACATCGGGATCCATCGGAAAGAGATATAGGAGAGAAGATGAGATAGGAACCCCGTTCTGCATTTGCGTAGACTTTGATACCGAAGTTGACGGCTGTGTTACCGTTAGAGACAGAGACACAATGGAACAAGTCAGGATTCCGGTTTCGGAGGTGCGCGACTATATTGAAGAGCGACTGTATTTTTAGTTGCCTGACGCATTAAGCGTAGAAAGGAAAAAAATGGGAAACAAAATCGTTTATTCTTTTAATGAAGGCTCAAAGGACATGAAGAGTCTGCTCGGAGGAAAAGGTGCCAAC
>CAYFQR010000020.1:0-1668 GCA_964345365.1 uncultured Oscillospiraceae bacterium | reverse complement strand
TCCATGCGTAATCTCCTTGGCGGAAAAGGCGCAAACCTTGCGGAAATGACCAAAATCGGACTTCCGGTACCTTTCGGTTTCACTGTCACAACCGAAGCTTGTAACAAGTATTATGAAGACGGACAAAAAATTTCCGATGATATTGTGACAGCCATTTACGAAAAGCTTGAAGAGCTTGAGCATGTAACAGGAAAAACCTTCGGTTCGGAAGAAAATCCTCTTTTGGTATCGGTTCGTTCCGGTGCGGTTTTCTCGATGCCCGGAATGATGGACACGATACTCAACTTAGGACTTAACGACAAGTCGGTTGAGGGACTTGCCAAGAGAACGGCAAACCGCAGATTTGCGATGGACAGCTATAGAAGATTCATTCAGATGTTCGGTGACGTTGTTCAGGAAATATCCAAGTCGAAGTTTGATAAGATATTTGACGGTCAAAAGGATAAAAAAGGCGTTCATTTTGACGTAGAGCTCAGCGCTGAAGACCTCGAAGAGGTAATAGCAGGCTATAAGGCTCTCATAAAGGCGGAAACGGGAAAAGATTTCCCGCAGGATCCGAAAGAGCAGCTTATTGAGGCCGTTAAGGCTGTATTCAGGTCATGGATGAATGACAGGGCGATATTATACAGAAAATTGAATTCGATTCCGAGCAATCTCGGAACGGCGGTCAATGTTCAGTCCATGGTTTTCGGAAACATGGGAGATGATTCCGGTACAGGCGTTGCTTTCACAAGAAGCCCTTCCACCGGTGAAAAAAAGATTTTCGGCGAGTTCCTCATAAACGCACAGGGAGAGGACGTAGTAGCGGGAGTAAGAACACCGCTTAATATAGACCAGATGGCTGAAGCCTTCCCTGAAGCATATAATGATTTCGTTCGCATTGCCGACCTTCTTGAAAAGCATTACAAAGACACACAGGACATGGAGTTTACCGTTGAGGACGGAAAGCTCTTCATGCTCCAGACCAGAAGCGGCAAACGCACGGCACAGGCGGCTGTCAAGATTGCGGTTGACATGGTAAATGAAGGCTTAATCGACAAAGAAACCGCCATCACAAGGCTTGAGCCTCAGCAGATAGACCAGCTTCTTCATCCTGCGTTCGATGAAAAGGAGCTGAAAGCGGCAAAAGAAATAGGAAGGGGCCTTCCGGCATCTCCGGGAGCTGCTTCCGGCCATATATATTTTACGGCTCACGAGGCGGAGAAAGCGTCACAGGGCAGAACCAAGGTAATACTTGTTCGTGCCGAAACTTCTCCTGAGGACTTGGCGGGCATGGTTGCTGCTGAGGGAATACTCACTGCAAGAGGAGGAATGACTTCGCATGCCGCAGTAGTTGCTCGCGGAATGGGTAAATGCTGTGTAGCGGGCTGTTCCGCCGCGAAAGTTGATGAAGATAATAAGACTCTCACATTTGATTCTGGTACGGTGCTTCATGAGGGAGACCTTCTCTCGCTTAACGGGTCGACCGGTCAGGTGTTTGAGGGTGCTATCAATACCGTTGAACCTGAAGTGTCGGGTGATTTCGGCATTCTCATGAACTGGGCTGACGAAATCAGAACTCTAAAAGTAAGGACTAATGCCGACAACCCGAGAGATGCACATCAGGCTATTGAATTTGGCTGCGACGGCATCGGAGATTGCAGGACTGCGCGTATGTTCTTTGCTGAA
>CAYFQR010000019.1:22593-28300 GCA_964345365.1 uncultured Oscillospiraceae bacterium | reverse complement strand
GTATGGGGAGGTTCAGAGGCAAAATATGACGCCGTGCGGAGACTATATTTGTGAGGTGCTCTGTCAATTCCCTATGAAAAACATAGACCAAATCATTTACAAGATTCAAATCCCCGTAAAGAAAGCTTAATTGTTGACAGAACCTTCTGAAAATTCAAAAAAGGGAGAGCAAAAGGGAGAGCAAAAAACTTAACAGACCGCATTTAAGCCGGAAATAAATAACATACAGATGAATAAAATAAGCGGACTAGTAACGGGAAATATCAAAAAGTAGCCGATTTTCCGCAAAGATTAATCTTTTCCAAGAACTCTCTTGCAGCCAAAACACCCCCGCAATTCTTAAAACTCTCGGAGATGTTTTTTGCTGATTTTTTATATCCGGCGTCTAATAAAATCTTTTCAATTGAAGAAACAATTGAACTCTCATCTATTTTTTTTAGAATTATTCCCGCTTTTAACTCTTCTACTCTTTTTGCAACAGCACATTGCTCGGGTGTCTGTGGCGACATGACAAGCGGCACCTCATAATACAAAGCCTCCGAAACGGAGTTCATCCCGCAATGCGTCAAAAACACATCCGAAATTGACAACACCGCCATTTGATCAACTGACCTGTGAAGCTCAATATTTTTCGGCAAATTTTTAATCTCAATACTGTTCTCTCCCAATGAAACAATCACCTGATAATCCGTATTCCCAAGGGCTTTTATTGAGTTGATGTATTCGTCATTTCCTTTACCAATCCAAGTGTGGGGTTGGTGTGTCCATGTGCAGGGATACAAAACCATGCTATTTTCATGGATAAAATCTCCTTACCGTTTTCCCGTATAATATGATTTTCTTTTTTTCCAAAAATATATTGTAACAATAAGCATTAATAGCGCCAAGGTGACTGAACCGATTAATTGACCGATTGCAGCAGCGGGAATCGGCTCTAATGGCCATGGTTCAATGAAAGCTGCCAGACAGGCTCTAAATATCCATACTAAGCTCAAAAATGTATAAAAAACTATTGTTTCATAATTTAATTTGAAAATACTTTTTGCAAGTATAATTAAAACCAGACTGCTCCCAAAAAACAATGCTGAAAAACATAAATTTGTATAATCTATTCCGACAATTAAATTCTCATATTGCATAGGTAAATAATCATACCAATTATATAAATTAGGTACAAAGAAATGCCAAAAACCTACTAACATACTAAAGATAAGCGTTATTATAATATATAATCTTAATCCATTTGTTTATTTTCATATTCTTACTTCTCCTCCTTCTCCTCATTCTGTTTCAACGTGTTGTACTCAAAAGGTTTGCTGATATAAATAATTATATCAATCATACGGTGTCAAAGCAAGTGATGTGGTTATCTTGAGATTAACTAAATGACATAATTGATTTTAAGGCGGGGGCTTTATGCCTTTAACGGCTCAAAACCCATTGAAGTCAAGGGGTTTCAGACAAAAAAGAAAAGCGGATTTTCTATCAAAATCGGCTTCACAAAAAATAATTGGGACCGTCTGCATGACGGCCCCGTCGAAAAATCTTGGCGGAGGACATGGGACTCGAACCCACGGGGCTTGCGCCTTACCGCATTTCCAATGCGGCCCCTTAGCCACTCGGTCAATCCTCCATATTTAGTGTGCTTCAAAGGCACCTCAAATAAGGTATCATATTTGAGGCGTTTTTGCAAGGTAATTTTTATAAATAACTTATTTGGCTGATTCGTCTTTTTTAGCGAGGGCATTTGTGTTTTCACTGCCTCTGAAAACCACGAACTTCCACCAGAGAAACTCGCCGACGAAATTGAGAAGCATCGTCACAATCTTGATCGCAAAGGCTACTTGATTGGTATGACCGAGCATATCGCTGAACATTTGCCCGAAGTAACCTGTAACGGGGATGAAAATCAGGTAGAAGAACCCGACTTTGAGCATGGCTAAATCTCATTTTGTGACAGGATTTTTTTATTCATTTAAGTCGGCAAACAGTGCCTTGTTATTAAAGTACAGTTTTTTGAAAACTTTATAATTGCGGTCATATATCGCCTTGTATTCAGGATTCGGTTCGAAGACATTGCATATTTTTACTTTCTCCGCAAGGGCTTCTGCGGAAATATCCGGCCGCGCACCCTTAAGTGCGACGATAGCCGCACCGACCGCACCGACGTTTTGCGGGTCTTTGACTGTAATGACGGTTCGTCCTGTGCTGTCTGCTAAAATCCTGCTCGTGGTTTTGGAAAGAGCACCGCCGCCGACGAAGCGAACTTTCTCGGAGCTCTTGAGTTTTTTATCTTGAACTTCAAAAAACCATCTGATGTGGAAGCAAACACCCTCAACAACCGCTCTTATAAGCTCTGTCTTCTGCTTACTATAGCCTCCCACCAGTCGTCAGGGTTTTGCTCGGCTGAGCCGTCCTTTCCGATGGTGATAGGGTATCCGTCAAACGAAGAGCGGAGAAGTTCTATGGTTTCTCCCGCTTTGAACAGGCAGGTTTTAACTCCGGTTGTCCCGATATCGTAGCTTATTATATTCATAATAAACTCCTTTTTTGAAATAAATGTTAAATAATATGTCTTTTAACAGATAAGAGCTTCTTGTCTTTTAAGGAAAAACCCGTTAGGAAATGGTAGGGGATTATTCACGTGGCGGGTCAAAGGTATTATGCACAAGCACCATGGTGTTTTCTATTAAATCATGGTCGGAAATCTGACTTTTTAAGTAAAGAGCACGTCTTTCCTTGTAATAAGGCAGGGCATAAGCAAATTGCAGGGCCATAAAGATGTTATCAAGTGTGAATGCAGCAACCGCACTGTTAATATCTCCTCGAACTTCTCCTGTCTCCATCGCCTTTTCAATGAGGCCCGTATATCTCGAGACAGCGTAACTTTCAAGGCGTGTAACAATCTCCCTGGCGAGATTCGACTGTCCTATCGAGGTGAGCTCATGGTATAGCCGAACAAATGCACGGTCTTGACGGGAGTACTCGAGAATAAGGTTGAGAAGACTCTCCACGGTTTTGAAAAACCCCCGGTTCTGATGTAATACCATGCCGATTTTTGTTCCAAGCTCATTGGCGCCTACCTCGACAATATAGAGAAAGAGGTCATGTTTGCTCGGGAAATACTTGAAAAGCGAGCCTACGGCAATTCCTGAAAGCGCCGCAATGTTGTTGGTATTGGCACCGTCATAGCCCTTCTCGGAGAATTCTTTAATCGCCATTTCTATGATGCGATTCTTTTTTTCTTCCTTAAGCTTTTCAAATACTGATGTACTATACTGCATAAACCCTCCTATGAGTAGCCGCTCACTCTTTTTATACTTATTATACAAGATGAAAAAAAGATTTCAACCTTTTTTTATTTTTAGGGCTTTTCTTTTTGTCAAAGTAGTGATACAATGAACTAAAACGGAAAATGAGTGACTGCTCACTGAAGAGAAAATGAGAGATACAAATTAAGAGTATTTAGGAGTAATTAGGAGGTAAACATGATTAACAGACCCGGCGTTCAGGAAATTATTGATAAGCTGGACAATTTGATTCGGCAACCAATCCACTCAATTGACCCGGCTGCTCTAAAAAAATACGAAGAAGAGTATTTCGGCAAAAAATGTCAAAAGTCCAAGGAAATGATTGATAAAGCCAAGGAAAGGATTCCGGGCGGAGTTCAGCATAATCTTGCTTTTAATTATCCGTACCCGCTTGTTTTCACGAAGGCGGACGGAACCAAGCTAACGGATTTGGACGGAAATGAATATTATGATTTCCTGCAGGCGGGAGGCCCGACTGTACTCGGTTCGAATCCTCCTCAAGTTCGCGAGAAAGTAATTGAGTTTTTACAGGATTCCAATCCGTCAACAGGACTTTTTCATGAATATGAATATAAGCTGGCTGATTTAATAAGCGAATGCATGCCGTCCGTGGAGATATTCCGTATGTTCGGCTCCGGTACGGAAGCGTGCATGGCATCAATTCGTATCGCACGTTTAGCCACCAAGAAAAAACACGTCTTAAAGATGGGCGGTGCATATCACGGCTGGTCGGACCAACTCGCGTACGGTATAAGAGTGCCGGGTAGCAAGTTTACTCAGGCTCACGGAGTTCCCAGAAGTATGTTCAAGTACACCGACGAGTTTTTCCCGGGAGATTTGAACTCGCTTGAGTCCAAGCTAAAGGCCAAGAAACTCACCGGCGGCACTGCTGCCGTACTTATCGAACCGGTCGGCCCTGAAAGCGGAACCCGTCCTATCAGTGAAGAGTTCCTTAAAGGTGTCAGAAGATTGTGCGATGAATACGGGGCGCTCCTCATATTCGACGAAGTTGTAACCGGGTTCCGTCTGGGTGTTTCCGGTGCTCAGGGCTATTTCAATATCAATCCGGATTTGACAATATTCGGAAAAGCGATTGCGGGAGGATACCCGGGAGCAGGCGGTATCGGAGGCCCGAAACAGTATATGAAATACTTAACTGCCGGAATTGAAGCGGGTGTTAAAAAGGCACTTGTAGGCGGTACATTGGCAGCAACTCCTATCAGCTGTATTGCAGGCTACTATACTTTATCGGCAATCAAGGAAACAAATGCTTGTGAAAAAGCCAACAGAATGGGTGATTATCTGACCGACGGACTGAATAAGTTAATCGACAAGTATCAGCTGCCGTTCGTTGCCTTTAATCAGGGTTCAATCTGCCACTTGGAAACTGTCGGAACCATGCATTTTTCAATAGATTGGATGAAGCCTTGGACTATCCCGAACGTGCTTAAGGAAACATCGCTTCGTAAAAAGGAAATGGAACATATGGGTGCTGCCTATATGGCGGAAGGAATTGTCACATTGGCAGGCAGCCGTCTTTATACGAATGCGGCTTACACCGAAGAAATGCTTGATGATGTACTTAACCGCTTTGATAGAGTCTTTTCACATGTGGTCAACCTCAAAAAATAAGCTTTCAACTTAATGAAAAAGGAGAAAAAATGTTACTGACAGACCTTGCCCGTGAGGCTATTTCTCAAGGACTTTTATTTCGTACCTGGGGCAATTTAAGCAAGAGGGACGGCGATGATTTTTTGGTTACGCCGTCAGGACGCGGTTATGAAGAGATGCAGGAAGGCGATTTGGTTAGAGTTCATACCGACGGAAGTTATGAAGGAACTGCAAAGCCTTCATCCGAAACACCGATGCATTTGGCGATATACAGGGCATTTCCGGACGTACAGGTGATTATGCACACGCATCAGCCTTATGCATCCGCACTCAGCCTCTTAGCCGAACCTTTGACGCTAAGTCCCGATGAGCAAAAAATGCTCGGCGGCAAAACTCTGCGTACAAGTCCTTATGCTCTTCCGGGCACAAAAAAACTGCATGAAGGTGCGGAGCAAACCGCTCGGCAAGATACTACCAAGGCCTTGCTTTTGGAAAAGCACGGTGCTGTTGTAATGGGAAGCTCTGAAGAAAATGCTCTGGAGAAAGCGCTCGCCCTTGAAGCTATATGCAAAAAATACTATGAAGAAAAGCTCGAAAAGAACATGCAAATTTCGAATTCGGATGTCATATATTCCGTAAGAGATGAGAACGGAATCCGTTTTTACCGTGACGGCGTGGAAGTGGGTGAACCGCAGGACAGCAAGATTCATCATGAGATATATAATGCCCGCAAAGATGTAAATGCCGTCATACCGTCAACGGACAGTGAGGTTGCACGTTTCTTC
>CAYFQR010000019.1:5106-22583 GCA_964345365.1 uncultured Oscillospiraceae bacterium | reverse complement strand
AGCGTTGTGCCTTGCAGGAGACCTGTACGACACGAAAGCGGTGGTTCACATCCTGGAGAAGAATGCTCGTGCGGCATGCATGGCGAAACTTGCGGGTAAAAAACCTATAGGCTTGGCGGAAAGCCTGCTCATGCACATGATATACCAAAAAAAATATTCTAAATTAAAGTAATAAACGATTTTTTCAAATTAAAAAAGCTGTCATCTCGACTTAGCGGAGGTGACAGCATTTTTATTACTATTTCTCATGCAGGCTGTCGTCAGATGCGAACTTTATCTGTAATATAGCTTATCGAATCATAGATATCGGGTTAATGATGAACTTGTCGTACTATGGATGCAGGGCATATTGCGAGCTGTGCTTTGCATATTAAGCCTTTGGATATATTTCATCTAAAACAGCATAGATTTCCTTTTCACCCCAAATGCACGGGACAGGATAGAGGGGGTTCGCTTCCTTCAATGCTCTCTTTGCAATCTCAGGATAGTCTTTTTTCTCTAAATCTGCAAAAGTAGACGGTATGCCCATGTCAGAAGCTAATTTCTCAATAGCTTCAATCATTGCTTCCGCTCTTTGCCTTCGGGAAAGACCTTCGCCAATCTTAAGCTCCGAAGCCAATTCCGCAAGCGGCTTTTCGACGTATGAGCCATAGGCTCTCATCACCTTTGCGAGCAGTATGGCATTCATTAAGCCATGAGATACACCGTATATTCCGCCCATAGCATGCGCTATTGCATGTACATAGCCGACGTAGGCCTTTGTAAAAGCCCGGCCTGCAAAGAATGAAGCGAGCAGCATTGTTTGTCTGGAATTTTCGTCATTGCCGTTATTGTAAGCCTCAGGCAAGGCGGAGAAAATCATCTTGACCGCTTTTTTGGCGAGAGCCCTTGATTTACTGTTGCCGTATCGATTGGTATAGGCTTCTACCGCATGGGTGAGCGCATCCATTCCCGTTTCAGCAGTGAGTTTAGCCGGAAGCCCCAATGTAAGTTCAGAGTCGAGAATCGCATATTGAGGAAGCAGGACGGTATCGTTGACGGGATATTTATAATGCGTTTTTTCATCCGAGACCACAGCGGCAACCGTTGCTTCCGAGCCTGTGCCGGCGGTGGTAGGAACTGCGATGAATAAAGGGAGTTTCTTTCGTATGCGAAAGAGCCCTTTCATTTTTTTGACGGGAAGATACGGTCTGGCGACCCTCGCCCCTATGAGCTTGGCGCAGTCTATTACGGAACCGCCTCCTACCGCTACTATGCTGTCACAACCGCCGCTTTTATAGACCGCAAGTCCGTTCTCAATCAGTGAGATTGTCGGGTCGGGCGTCACTTCGGCAAAAACGGAGAAGGTAATATTTTTTTCTTGTAGAGCCGCAAATACGGAATCCAGGCTGTTTCGCTTCATTGTTCCGACTGTGGTAACAAAGAGCGGGGATTTTTTTAGATTTGATGCCAAGATTGACGCAATCTGCACGATGCTTCCGGAGCCCTCAATAAGAACGGGTTCAGGCCACGGTATAAGCGGTATGGATGCAGCCATAATGCGCTGAAAGATTCTGTAGGTTAAATGTTTCATTGGAAAATCCTTTGAATAATTCGCTTGAATTGGTAATTAAATGCTTTTATCAGAACTCAGAACAGAGCACCTGCTGTCGTAAGCTCTTTTTTTGTCGGTTTTGAGATTCCTGAAATACAGGAACAAATCAAAAGTTACCATAAACAGATTAAGGGCATAAAGCCAAGTTACATAGCTGTAGTTTCCCGACATGAGTTTACCCGCTATACCTGATGTATAGCCTATGATGATTGCGATTTGAAAAAACATGCTCTTACCCTTGGCAGTCTTTGATTTGATTGATTTAGCGATTGACAGCGGCCATGAAAGCCCGAAGCATATAAGCATTACTGTTTCAAAAAATGTAGACAACTTGTTTTCACCCCTTATTAATTGGTAGTAATTTTATATTGAAATGAATGTGATATAATTATATAATATTATAAAACAGCATAACATATTTAATATAATCTTGAATTGCGTTAAACGCAAGAAAAAAATATAAGCCGAACAAAAAATAATTTTTTCACATTTTTGTCATCTGCTTACAGGTGACTTGTGTTAAAATAAAGAATACGCCTATCCGGGCTAAATATTTGAAAGGGGAAACCGCGAACAACTCATCGAAAATGGGGAAATGTAAACTTTCGTAACGGAAGCTTGAAGGTAGCTGAGTGGTGTGGTAAAAAAATGAAAAGAAAGATTTTTTGTATTATCCTAATGTTGTTTCTTTTGGTGGGGAGCAATGTGAGCCAAGCGTTCGCCTATACGGGCGGGAGCGATGTGAAAAAGCCTACAATGGAGGCAATCGTGAACTTCGCACTTGAGCATCCCACCGGTCTAATGGGGCTCGACACTACAGGAAAGGTTGTAGACAATTACAAAGTCCCATATTCAGTTGTGCCTATTTTAACTGCACCTTATTTCCCGGGTTTGCTTGACGACGAAGAAAACACAAACGCTCTCAATGTGATTAAGACAATACGTTTTATTGCAGGTATTAACCATGATGTTGAACTGAATTACGAGTATTCGGAAAAAGCACAGGCTGCATGTATCGTGAATTACGCAAACGGTAATTTGAGTCATTATCCGAAATATCCCGCAAATATGAACGGCAAAATTTCGACTCTCGGTGTTGAAGCGTCAAAAGACTGCAATTTGGCGAAATACACAAGAGCTAACGCTTCGCTTAAGTTTGCGATTTTGGACGGATGGATGTCGGACAGCGACCCTGCCAATATTTCAAAATTGGGCCATAGAAGATGGATATTAAACCCTCTTATGGGCGCGGTAGGATTCGGTATAGTGTCCTCCGAGGAGGATAATGTGACATATAATGCCATGTATGTGAGTGACGAATCTTGCAGGGATGATGATTACGCGGGCGTTTGCTGGCCGGCTCAAAATATGCCGGTATCGTACTTCAATGCGGGAGACGCATGGAGTATATCGATGAATGAAACGCTGAATCCGAACAATATCAAGGTGAGGCTCACAAAAATCGACGACTTTTCGAGCTATGACCTCAAGCATTGGGTTTTTTCAAGTGTAGCGTCTGACGGGGAATTTTTTGTTTCAAATAATCATTACGGACAGACCGGTTGCATTATTTTCAGACCTGACGACATCGAAAAATATTCTCCGGGAGACAAGTATCTTGTAAGTATAAGCGGACTTGACCAAGAAAAGTCCTACACTGTTGAGTTTTTTGATCTTGAGAATTTCTATAAGACCGAAAAACCGAAACTTTCATCGGTTTCCCTCGATAGTGACAAGACCCCTGTAATTGAATGGGACAAAGTAAATAACGCAGATACTTATGATGTATATAGGTGCATCAGAGGCAGCGGAGGTAAATATATTAAGATTGCCTCCGATATAAAAGAAACCTTCTACACCGATAAGACCGCACGCCCCGGAATTAAGTATTTTTACAAGGTTACCGCGATTAGAGAGGTGACGGGGCGGAGATACGAAAGCATTAAATCGGGATACCTGAGAGGCGTTACGGTTCCGCTCGGAAGTGTAACGATTACAAAGCTCAGGTCATCGTCAAAGAGCGTCTTTATCGATTGGGACAAAGTAGACGGGCGAACGGGTTACAGAGTTTTCAGGAAGGCAGCAGGCGCCTCAAAATACAGCAGGATTGCAGATGTAAAGTCAAGTTATTACTACGACAAAACCGCCGTACGCGGAAAAAAATATACATATAGAGTCAGAGCATACAAGACGATAAACGGTTACACCGTTAACGGCAAATACTCTGCGACCGTGACAGCCGGCAGACTCTAAAGTCATATGAGGCTTGAGCAAAAATGTTACTTGATAGTTTTCATACTGATTTTCGATGTAGAGTCAATGACGAAAAAACAGTGTAAGACCGTCAAGCTATGTTAAAATTTAACGGTGTTAGACATGGATTTGAGCTTTTTACAAAACTTAAAAGATATTGATTTCGGGGGGAATCTCTACACCTTGGCTGCAAGGTGGGTTTTTGTAATTTTGGCATTATATATACTCGTTAGATGTATCGTCAGCCTCATTAAGTCAAAAAACCCCGCTGAAGTATGGGCCTATCTCAAAATATCGAGCAGTGTAGGGGAGAGCGGAGATTCCGACGGGATCAGCGAAATATCGGTACCCTTGACCCATTGGGAGAATGTCATAGGCAGGGCGTCTTCATGCGATATCTCCGTGGATGACGAATTGCTTTCGAGAAACCACGGACTGCTTATGAGGGACGAGTACGGCAAGTGGACTTTCAGAGATTTGGGCTCCCGAAACGGTACATTCTTAAATGAGGGAGAGGACAAACAGTCATATAAAGAATATAGAACCGGAGGATATAGCGACAGAAACGCATATCTGGACTACCTTGCCGAAATGGCAGGGGGCAACGAATCGGGTTTTGTGAAGATATCTGCGGAAAAAGGCGGGATAGGAAATGAGATAGACTTGGAGTACGGAGATATAATAAGGGCGGGTATGACGGATTTCACACTTCTTCCGATATCTCTTGAAGAAAAGAACAACAACAGGCAAATGCGGAGGAGCGATACGAAGCTGCTTTCCGCAGGCCCGACGGTTGCGGCACTCACGCTTTTTCAAATAATGACCGTTATACAGCTTTGGATATCGCTCGGAACGGAGCTGCTGCCGGAGATCTTTTTCGCTTTTGGCGGAATTATCGCTATCGAATGGATATATTTTGCGGTAATTAAATTATCGGGGAATTCCGGTTTCGAGATGGAGATAATATCATTCTTCCTTTCGACGCTTAGCCTTGCCGTAGTTGCCTCGAAATCGCCTGAAGCTCTCTCGAAGCAGTTGACGGCAATCGGAGCAGGGGTGTTTATCATGTTCGGCATGTGTGTCTATCTGCGCGACCTTGAAAGATCCAAGATAATAAGATGGTTCATGATATTCGCATCTGCAGTGCTCCTTCTGTTAAATCTTACCATGGGTACCCTGACTTACGGAGCGAGAAATTGGCTTGAGATAGGCGGCTTTTCATTCCAGCCGTCCGAGCTTGTGAAGATAGCTTTCATTTGGGTCGGCGCCGCCACCTTGGATGAACTCTTTAATAAAAAAAATCTGTATATTTTCATCGGCTTTTCATTGTTTTGCTTTGCCTGCCTCGGAATCATGGGGGACTTCGGCACGGCCATGGTATTTTTTGTCACCTTCCTTATAATTTCATTCTTAAGGTCGGGTGAAATATCGAAACTGCTTTTGCTCACAGGGGTAGCGGCGGCAGGAGGCACTATGGTGCTCAGATTCAAGCCTTATGTAGCGACGAGGTTTGCAACTTGGGGCAATATATGGGAACCCGATATCGTAAACAATGCGGGTTTCCAGCAGACAAGAACGCTGTCTGCATCCGCTTCGGGAGGGCTTGTAGGAGTAGGTGCCGGAAACGGCTGGCTGTCTCAGGTTTTCGCGGCGGACACCGATTTGGTTTTCGGAATGCTGATTGAGGAATGGGGGCTTATCATAGCTTGCCTTGCGGTGCTTTCGATAGCCACACTTGCAGTATTTGCGGTAAGGGCGATTATTTCGGGTCGCTCGACATTCTTTACAATAGCGGCATGCGGTGCCATGTCCATGTTCATATTCCAGACTATGCTTAACATCTTCGGATGTACCGACATACTTCCGTTTACAGGGGTGACCTTCCCGTTCGTGTCGAACGGAGGAACCTCAATGCTCGTGTCGTGGGCGCTTCTCGCTTTTCTTAAATCCTCGGATACGAGGGCAAGTGCATCGCTTGCGGTCAAGGGGGGAGGCAGGATATGAAAAAATTGGAAAGAAGAGCTATGCTCTGCTTGCTTCTCGTAATAGCCATGGTATTAGGGCTCATATATTTTGTGGTAAAGCTTGAGATAAATGGAGGAAACTGGGCGAGCTTCTATGCGAACGACCATGTATTTCACAAAGGCAAGCTTACGGTCGGGAGTATAGAAGACCGAAACGGCACCCTGCTCTTATATTATGACGATAACGGCCCTCACTATAAGGGAGAGTTTTTTGAGAGAAAAGCACTCTCGACAGTGCTCGGTGATATAAATTACAGCATAAGCACCGCTGCAAATGTCGTATTCCGTCCGGAACTCGTCAGGTATAATCCGATTACGGGTACCGAGGGCTTTTTCGGCAAAAAAGGCGGTACGGTCAAGCTCTCGATAGATAAAAAAATAAATGATGCAGCTTATAATGCGATTGGCGGCCGCTTCGGTTTGGTCAGCGTATATAATTACAGAACCGGCGATATTGTCTGCCTTGTCAGCACGCCGACCGTTGACCCCCAGGATGCAAAAGCGGCGAAGACCGCGCAGGACGGTGCGTATATAAACAAAGTGTTTTCCGCCAAATTTACTCCGGGTTCGACATTTAAGGTTCTGACGGCGCTTGCCGCAATCGAAAACATACCGGAAATGGAGAAATGGATATTTGAGTGCAGCGGCAGACTTGAACTTGAAGACGGAAGCGTCACCTGTCCGGCGGTTCACGGCAAACAGGACTTTTACGGTGTCCTTTCGAACTCATGCAACTGTGCTTTCGCAGAACTTGCAAATAATCTCGGTGCTAAAACACTCGAAGACTATACAAAAAAAATGAGGCTTGTCGATTCTTACAATATAAACGGAATCAAGACTCTTGAGGGGAGTTTTGACTTCGGCGGCAAAGAGGCAAGTTTAGGCTGGGCGGGAGTCGGTCAGGACAGAGACGAGATAAATCCGCTTTCAATGTTGGTTTTTATGGGTGCAATCGCAGGAGACGGGGAAACGGCTCTTCCGAGTATAATTAAAGGAGGTTCCTCGGGAAGCATAAGGCTCCTCAAAGAGAGCAGTGCAAGGGAACTCAAGAGCATGCTCAGAAATAACGTAAAAAGGAATTACGGTGATAGTAATTTCCCGGGACTTAAGCTCAGTGCCAAATCAGGCACCGCACAGATGGGAAACAAAGAAATATATAATGCATGGTTCTTCGGTTTCAGCGGTGATTATGCGTTTATAGTATGTGTTGAAAACGGCGGCTCGGGAGCGAGGGTCGCGGGGCCTGTTGCCAACAAGGTGATGCAGGCTCTTATAAACGGCTAAAGTTAAGCAGTGAGGTGTAACGATGTTTGATGCAAAAAAAGTAAAAGACGATATCGTCTTATGGATAAGGGAATGGTTTGAAAAAAACGGGAAAGGCTGCAACGCGGTAATCGCAATTTCGGGCGGAAAAGACTCGTCTATTACAGCGGCGCTTCTGGTAGAAGCCTTAGGTGCTGAAAGGGTAATCGGGGTGCTTCTTCCGAAGGGGGTACAGGCGGATATAGACATGTCTTTCGCTCTGTGCGAAGCCTTAAAAATAAAGTACTATAATATGAATATCGGTCCGGCTTTCGATGCGATTATATCCGAACTGAATACCGCCATGGGTAAAGAAAATGTTACGGCTCAGACAGTTACCAACTTGCCGGCACGTCTAAGGATGGCTGTAACCTATGCCGTATCACAGTCCTTAAACGGCAGAGTGGCCAACACATGCAATCTTTCGGAAGATTGGGTCGGATATTCAACCAGATACGGTGACAATGCCGGTGACTTCAGTCCGCTTTCGAGACTCACGGTCAGAGAAGTAAAAGCAATCGGCCGCGAACTCGGCCTTGATTCGAAATTCATCGATAAAGTACCGTCGGACGGACTTCAGTCAAAGACCGACGAGGATAATCTCGGCTTCACTTATGAGGTTTTGGACAGGTACATAAGGGAAGGAATAATAGAGGACGAGGAAGTCAAAAAAAGGATAGACAGGCTTCATGAAATCAATCAGTTCAAGCTCAGATACATGGATTGCTTTGAATATAAACCGGAAGAATAGGGGAAGAAATCCTTCGGTAAAAAAATATTTTTTGTTTTTGAGATTACTTGTAACCTTTTCGGGTGCAAGTGTGAGTTATAAGTGAAAGGAGAACGATGGATAATAATACCTTTGTGCAGAACGAAGATATTGAAACCGTTATCCGGAGATATAAGTCCACAATTTACGGTATTGCCATGAATTATACAGGCAACACTGCAGATGCCGACGATATATTTCAAGAGGTTTTTTTGATATATTTCAGAAGCAAACCGGAGTTTAACGATGAAGAGCATCGTAAGGCCTGGCTTATCAGGACTACGATGAACTGTTCGCTCAGGGTTGTAGACAGCACATACCGTAGGCGTGTTACACCTATGGCTGAGATGCAGGAAGGTTCGTTCAAATTCAAATCAAAAGAAGAAAATGCGGTTTATATCGCTTTAAGACAGCTGCCCGAAAAATACAGGATAGTTCTACAGCTTTTCTATTTTGAGGATATGTCTGTCGAACAGATTGCCGACACTCTGACGCTGACTAAGAGTAACGTTAAGGTTCAGCTTATGAGGGCGAGAGAACAGATGAAAGAAATACTGAGAAAGGAGGAAGAATATAGTGGCAGATAATTTTTTACATGATGATATCTTTTCGAAGGATATGATAGACAGTATGAAAGCTCAAATGGTTCCGTCAGACGATGTAATCAATTCTTTGCTTGCAAAAATCTCCTCCGAATGCTCATTGACAGGTGACGAAGCGGTGCGTATGACAAGACGCAGAAGAAACAGAGGAACCGACTTCAGAACCGCCTACAAATACATCGCGGCTGTTGCCGCCGCGTTTGTTATGCTGGTCGGAACGGTATCCTTGCTCGGAAACGGAGATAACGGAACTGTCACGGGTATAATAGAATCCGTAGTAGACAACCCGACTGTTGTTACTCTTCCTAAGGAGGACCCGACCGCTGCGAATACGGATAATACGGGTGACGTTTCTCAGGATAACGAAAATCAGGATAAGCCGGGCGAAATCGATTCGAATGAACCGGCAAATGATACTAAGGATAACACGGATACCGCAGTCACGACAGATAATACCGATAATAAAGAGCCTGCCAAAACGGCCGGAACATTGAAGCCTGATGACAAGGAAGCTTCGGATAGCGGCAATGCGGAATCTAAGGATAAAGATAAAGAAGATGTTAATTGGGTGAAGGAAGTACTTGCCGTAGAGGCGCCTCAGGCGGTCTTCATGGGTGAAAGCTATATGCAGTCCGACGCAACGTCCGAAATATCGGGTTCGGATGCCGGCAATCTTGTTTTCAGCGCTTCCGATACATCTGCCGATAGCGGCTTAACCTATAAGGTCAGAACTAAAAAAATTAAAAAGGTTTCTCCGAATATCATGGTCGGAGTAATGATACCGGATACAGACAGTACATTGTTCTATGTTAATCGTGACTATGCTCCGAGTACATTGGGTGAATTTCTGAAGGATTCGGGCATTTCCGGAAACATCAATTTCAGCACGGTTGTTTATACCGAGAAGATTACCGACGCTGCGAAAAAGACCGAGGCGTCAAACTCGTATTCCATATCCGTTTCCAAGGTTGGAAATGTAATGGCTGACCTTGTATTTTCGCAGAGTTATGCGGAGACAATCGGCAGTGCCTTCAATAACAGAGAAGATACGTTCGCTACATTTATTTCTTCCAAGTCACAGAACCCGCTTGGACTTGATATCAAGTTTGAAGTAAATCGGAACGGGCATCTTTATATCAATCTTTCTTCCGGAAACGCATTCACGTTCTATATAGGAGAAGATCAGACCGAAGAGCTGTTGAACTCGATAAAATCGACATTCTGAGTGTAAATCGAATTAGGGGATTCCTTGGGGAATCCCTTTTTTTATTGCAGTAAAAGCTTCTTTGGGGTATAATAGCTGCAGTGGCAGCTATTATACGGGATTATATCGCCGTGCGATTATTTTTCCTTCGCAAGCTCGTCAAAATCGCACATGGCTGAATTATACCATGTAAACATGGTATAATAGCTGCAGTGGCAGCTATTATACGAGAATCATATCGCCGTGCGACCTTTGCCTTCGCAAGCTCGTCAAAATCGCTGCATATATTTTGATTTTGATACGATGGTGCTGCTGTGTTTTAGTTTTGCAGCGAAGCGAGGAAAAAAACACGGAAGTAAATATTGCGGGCTGATGAATAACAAGCCTAACGGATAGGAAATACATTTATGAAAGAAACATTTGTAAAAGACTTTAAAATAGGGGATATCGTAACCGATTTTTTTATCATAAAGTCGGTTTCGGTTAAGACGGGTTCAACAGGTAAATTATACCTTGATGCCGTTCTCGGTGACAACACCGGTGAAATAAATGCAAAAAAATGGGATGTAAGCAGACCGGATCAACTCCTTAAAGAAAAAGATATTGTAAAGATAATTGCTACGGTTACAGAGTTCAATTCTCAATTACAACTTAAGATTCAAAGGATAAGAAAAGCATGCCCTGAGAGCAATCCGGAAGACATAACCGACCTGAGTGCATTCATCAAGGCAGCTCCTGAGGAGCCCCAAAAGATGTTCGAATATATATATGATGTTGCCGAGAAGCTTGATGATTCCGACCTCAGAGGGCTATGCCTCAGGGTTCTTGACGATAACAGGGATAGGTTGATGTACTACCCGGCTGCTTCAAAAAATCATCACGCCGAGCTGGGAGGACTCCTATACCACATGAAGCGTATGCTCATGAACGGTGAACGAATCTGTGAGGTTTACACCAATCTTAATAAGAGTCTGGTGCTTGCAGGTGTTATTTTGCATGATATGGAGAAATTAAACGAAATAGAGTCCGATATCGACGGGATGGCAACCGGCTACACATTTGAGGGACAGATGCTCGGACATTTGGTCATGGGCGTCAAGGCTCTCGATAAGTTGGCGATTGAGCTTGATTTTCCGACAGAAAAGAGGATAATGATTGAGCATATGATTTTATCTCATCACTATGAACCTGAATACGGAAGCCCGAAGAGACCTCTTTTCCCTGAAGCTGAGATACTTCATTATCTCGATATAATAGACGCAAGGATTTATGATATGGAAGAAGCGCTTTCCGTGACTGAACCGGGAGGATTCAGCGACAGGGTGTGGACTCTTGACAACAGAAAAATATATAAGCCGTTTGGCAACCAAACCGAAGAATAACGCGGAGGAAACGAGAAATGATAAAATTACCTAAAAATATCAGAGACGTACTGAAGGCACTCATGGACAAGGGGCATGAAGCATTCACGGTCGGAGGATGTGTAAGGGACAGTTTGGCGGGGCTCACGCCTATAGACTGGGGCATCGCCACTTCGGCGAGATTCGATGAACCTTGCGATGTTTTCCCGGAAGCGACAGTCTTAAGCGAGAAATATTCGGTAATAAGACTTTTTCCTGAAGCGGATGAAGGTGACGAGGGGTTGGTCATTGATATTGCCACCTTCCGAAAGGACGGTATATATTCCGACGGCAGAAGACCGGACACGGTTGAATTTGTTAAGGCTGTAGAAGAGGACCTCAGCAGGAGAGATTTTACAATAAACGCGTTGGCGGATAACGGCTACAGGTTTGTCGACTTATACGGCGGAAAGGATGATATCCAGGAAAAGCTCGTAAGGACAATCAGAGACCCTGAGGAGAGCTTCAGCGAGGACCCTGTGAGGATGCTCAGAGCAATCAGATTCTGTGCGGAGCTTGATTTCGACATGACAATGCCTGCGTTTGAGGCTATAAAAAAGAACTACAGACTTCTTGAAAAAATATCATTGAAAAGATTCCGGAGAGAGCTGCTTGGCATATTAGGGGCAAAATATGGAGGCAAGGGCCTCAATATGATAGTTGATACGGGAATACTCAACCTGATACTCGGAGAAAGAGGCGTATCAAGGATGAGCAGAAGGGAAAAGAAAGACCTTATGGAGCTATGTGCGAACATGGACAAGTCCATGCCGGTTCCGGCGAGAAGAATGGGAGTATTCTATTCGATATTCTCGGAGAGAAAAGCCCTTGCTTCTATCGAAAAGTTGGGCTTCGAAGGAGAAATCAGGGATCATCTCATAGATGTTGTAAAGGATTTACCTGCTTTTCATTTTTGCCAGCGCCCTGAAAACTACAAAAAATTTATCTATGAGCATGAAACTATGGAGAGATCCGATTATCTTCTGAATATCCAAAAAGCTCAAAGACTGATTTTCGGCTATGACTGTGAAACAAAGATAAAGTCGAAGATGTATATGCTGTCGGAATTTGAGAAGAATAACGACCCGATTTTTGTTGATGACCTTGCCATAGACGAAAATGATCTCATTGAAGCCGGAATATTCACCGAGGTCGCCGATTGTGAGAAGATGCTAAGGAAACTCATAGAAAGAATTCATATTGAGCCTAAAAGGAACACCAGAAGCGAACTTTTAGAGCTCGCCAAAAGATACAAAAAACATAAGGTTCTCGCATACTTCAGAGGTGTTTCATGGCTGCGTTAAACGGACAAAAAATAACAAGCATAGGCAAGGTCAATAGTGAGGTGACCTTGTTTTTGCGTGGAATCGGGATGTCCGATTATATGATAATGAAGATATATGAGGAATACGGAGATGCGGCTATAGCATTCGTCAAGGAAAATCCGTTTTGGATTCTTGAAGAGTACCCGACTCTCGGGTTCAAAAAGGTCGATGAAATGGCAAAAAAACTCGGCGTTTTACCTACGGAGCCGCGCAGAATCGAGGCGGCAATCATCTATGTAATGAGGGGCTATATATCGGAAGGGCATAGTTTCGCACTGCGCAAGGTGCTTACAGAGGAATGCGCTTCATTTCTTGAGCTTGGGACTGAAGCTATAGATGACCCGCTTGAAGATCTTGTTTTTCAGGGGAATATTCACATCTCAAAAATTGACGGCAGAGAACTTGTTTATTTATATGAGTATTACAGAGCTGAGTGCAAAACAAGCAGCAGACTTGCGGCTCTTGAAAGAGCGCAGATAAAAGCACACGTAAGCATCGATTCAAATATCAAGGCAATCCTTAAGAGATATGAAGCTAAGACGGACATAATTCTTTCGGATGAACAAAAAAACGCCGTTATCAACTCCGTCACGAACAGAGTATCCATAATTACAGGCGGCCCCGGAACAGGCAAAACGACCATAATAAATGCCGTTATATTCATACTTGAAGAAATTGGAAACAGGGTTGCGGTTGCGGCACCGACGGGTAGAGCGGCAAAGAGGATAATGGAAACCGGAGGACATTTTGCTCAGACCCTGCACAGACTTTTGGAATATTATTATGACGAAGGATATGCCAAAATGGTGTTCGGAAGAAACAGAGAAGAACCCCTCGAATATGACTGCGTTATAGTCGACGAGGCTTCAATGGTCGACATACTTTTGATGGAAGCTCTTGTCGATGCAATAAAAGAAGGGACGAGGCTCATACTCGTAGGTGATAAGGATCAGCTTCCGTCTGTCGGTGCGGGAAATGTCTTCGGGGATTTAATCGAGAGCGAATATTTCTTTACGACTGAACTTAAAGAAATTCGCAGACAGGAATTGGAAAGTCTGATTGTATATAATGCACATTTGATAAACAGGGGAGACTCGAATATCAAATTTTCCGAGTTCCCTGAAGGTGATTTTTTGCTTTACGGCGCAGAAAAACAAGCCGATATAAAGGAACTCCTTTGCGAAGCGGCATCGAAATATCAATCGGAAGATGTTCAGATTCTCAGTCCGGTTAAAAAGGGGATATTAGGTGTAGGTGAGCTCAATGTAAGGCTTCAGGAAATTTTTAATCCCGCATCGGAAGACAAAATCGAGCTCAAATTCGGTTCAAAAGTTTTTCGCACGGGTGACAGGGTAATGCAGACAAAGAATGACTATCAGCTTGCTTACAGGAGAAAAAGACATGATACTTGGGGAGGAGACGGCACAGAGGAAGGATATATCAGAGAAGACGGACGAGGGATTTTTAACGGAGAAATCGGTGCGGTTGTCGGGATAAATCCCGAAATGAAAACCGTTACGGTCGCATACGATGACGATAGGAACGACAGAAGAGAAGAACGGTTTGTAGAATATGAATATACGAAACTGGATGAGCTTGAACATGCCTATGCTGTTACCGTACACAAGAGTCAAGGCAGCGAATATCCGGTTGTAATAATACCTATGTCATGGTTCCCGTCAAAATTGGCGACAAGAAGCCTGATATATACTGCCGTGACAAGAGGGAAAAAAAAGGTTATAATAGTAGGTGATACCAAGTACTTATGGGCTATGGTTCAAAATGATAACAGCGCGTACAGGTTATCCGCGCTTTCCGAAAGGCTAAAAAACTTTTATGGCACAGCCGAGAACACTTGTGACTTGAGTCATGAGGTGTTCAGTTAAGCTAAAAACGGGTATATGTCAATAAATAAAATGCAAAAGGAGAAGATTATGGAAAGGTATGATGTGATAGTGATAGGCAGCGGCCCTGCGGGCTTGTCTGCAGCGATAACTTTGAAAATTAGGAACAAATCCGTTCTTGTGATGGGAAATGCCGAGGTTAGTGATAAAATCACAAAGGCGCATGAGATCAATAATTATTTAGGTCTCCCTAAAATTAAAGGCAGCGACCTCGCCGCTAATTTTTTGGAACATGCAAGGAGCATGGAGATTGATATGTTGCAGACTCAAGTACTGAATGTGTATGCGATGGGCGAATATTTCGCAGTCAACAATAAAGACGGTGAGCTTTTTGAAGCAAGCAGCGTTATCCTTGCTACAGGTGTAAGCTTCGGCAAACCTTATGCGGGGGAAGAAAAGTTCCTCGGAAAAGGTGTGAGTTACTGTGCTACCTGTGACGCACCGCTTTATAAGGACAAAAAAGTAGTCATAATCGCCGATTCTCCTAAGGAAGAAGGCGAAGCGGAGTTTATGGCTGAGATTGCATCAAACGTGGTTTATGTGCCGCGCTACAATGACGACGTAAATCTCAGCGGTAGAGTTAAAGTAATAAGGGATGTGCCTGTTGCAATCGAGGGCGAGATGAAAGCCGAAAAGTTGGTTATGAAGTCGCGTGAAATCGAAGCGGACGGATTTTTCATACTCCGCGACAGTGTTTCTCCTGCGCAGCTTGTTCCGGGCCTTGAGGTGGAAGACAGGCATATATCCGTAAACAGAAAAATGGAGACATCCATAGCGGGATGTTTCGCCTGCGGCGATGCGGCAGGTACGCCTTATCAATATATTAAAGCTGCAGGCGAGGGCAACATTGCAGCCTTAAGCGCGGTCGAATACCTCGGAAAAAAGAAGTGAACCCCCAACAGCTGAAATAACAAGTGCTTTCAGCTATGCTATCAATGTTTAAGCTTCTATTCCTTCCAGGTAGTCGTTCCCGCTTGCAAGGCTCAGGAAATGGACTTCTGAAACACCGGCGGCCTTCAGGGTTTTGGCACATTCGGAGGCTGTGGCGCCGGTAGTGTAGATATCGTCTATGAGGAGTATGTTTGTGTTTTTAAGTTTATCGCGATATTTGGGATTGACGATGAACGCCCCGTCCAAGTTGGCGCTTCTTTCGGCACCTGTAATGCTTCGCTGAGCGGCGGTGGCTCTTACTCTCAGCAGGCAATCGTTCAGATAGATGAAATCATAGCCGAATGAATTCGTTCCGGAAATTTCATAATTGAGAAGTCTTTCTGTAAGCTGTTTCGCGAGTAGCGAGGCGTGGTTATATCCTCTCGACTTCTCTTTTTTCTTATGCATCGGAACAGCGCATATGTAATCAACCGTAAGCAACATATTCCGTGAATCTTCATCTGTCATGAGGCGGTCAGCGAGTATCATTGAAAGAGGTGCGGTCAAGTATGAACGTGTATTGTATTTGAAATCGAAAATCATACGTTTTGTAAACATCCCGTATACCATACACGAAAGCACGGAGTCGAGATTTTTTGTTTTGCCTGTGCGGAGTCTCTCTTTAGCAAGATTTGCCTTGAGATGCCCCCATTCTATTTCTTTAATGCAGTTGTCGCATAAAAGATAAGTGCGGGTAATATCTATGTAATTACCGCAGCAGATGCAGTAGGTTCCCGGAGGGAAAACGAGACACAGCAAAAAATCAAAAAGAGCCCTAAAAGGCCCGTTCTTAACAATATAATGCATGAAAAATCCTTTCCGCTTCTTTCGTTTCCCGGATACGTATTATACTACATATTGGTATTTTTTGCAAGTGAAAATGAATAAGTATATATTGTCTGACGTACAAATATCATCCAATCATCACTTGAACGGAATCGTCATGAATGGTATAATAAAAGAAAAGGATTAGCGGGTCTGTGGTTGCAAATCCAAGCCGGGCACGGGCGAAAGGATCCACGTAAGCCGTTGAAGGCAAGTAGGCGGTGATCATGGCGTGCTTTAGAAGTAAGTCCTCCGAAAATCGGGTAAAGGCAAGTGTGGGGTCAAAGACCAGGTCAGCCGCATTAATCCTTTGAGCTAAGGGGAGGTATAATATGAAAATTACCACAACAGGAAAGAACATTGTAGTTACCGAAAAGATTCAGGACGAGATTGAAAAGAGATTCTCCAAGATCGACAAATTTTTTACCGATGATATCCAGGCAAAAGTTGTGATGCATCCTGAAAAAGCCAAGGTGAAGGTTGAAGCTACCATTGCAACCAAAGGAACTATCTTCAGAGCCGAGGATGTGGAGCAGGATATCTTTGATGCGATCGATACGGTTGCCGAGAAGCTGCTGACTCAGATGTCTAAACATAAAAAGAAACTGATTAAGCGTAATCAGTCAAAAGAGTCGGTGAGATTCGAGATGTTGCCTGAAGTGCCTGAAGAAGAAATAAACGTAGTCAAAACCAAAAAGTTCGTTTTGACACCGATGACTACGGATGAAGCCATACTGCAGATGGAACTTTTGCAGCATACCTTCTTCGTTTTCCTGAGCGAAGACACGGGAAAAGTAAACGTAGTTTACAAGAGAAAGAACGAAGACTACGGCCTGTTGGAAACCGAACACTAAAAAGTATTGCCTGCCCGCTTTTTTAGCGGGCTATTTTCTTTTTTGAATGTGCATAGGCTTGAAATATCGACACATTTAATGTAAAATAAAAAGATGGTATGTGTATTAATATAAAATCTATTTTTAAGTTAAAAATCCAAAGGGACAACACATGGAAAAATTTTTTGAGAATATAATATCGAGTATAGGTATCAACGATGTGTTCGATATACTTATCGTTGCTTTTTTGTTCTATAAGCTTTTAGGATTTATTAGGGAAACGAGAGCGGAGCAACTGGCGAAAGGGCTGCTTATGCTTGTCATAGCGGCACTTTTGTCAAGGGTCTTTAACCTATACACGCTTCAATGGATACTCAGTGCTTTGGTCAATGTGGGACTTGTGGCAATAGTTGTAATTTTTCAACCGGAACTCAGAAGACTTCTCGAAAACCTGGGACGAAACAGATTCTTTTCAAATTTCGACGCGATCAATCTTGCGACTGCAAAGAGGA
>CAYFQR010000019.1:0-5096 GCA_964345365.1 uncultured Oscillospiraceae bacterium | reverse complement strand
GAAATGAAAGAAGCCGTACTGTCAATGGCGAAGTCGAAGACAGGGGCTTTGATAGTCATAGAGAGAGAGACATCGCTGACCGATATCGCGGAGACAGGGACTCTGATAAATGCCAGAATATCAAGAGAAATGATAATGAATGTATTCTACGAGGGGTCGCCTCTGCACGACGGAGCACTCATTGTAAGGGGAGATGAGTTGTATGCTGCGGGTTGCGTACTTCCGCTTACAGGTAATAATAAATTATCAAAAGAGCTTGGAACCCGCCACAGAGCAGGTATCGGAATTACCGAGAATTCGGACGCCCTCGTTCTTATCGTGTCTGAGGAAACGGGCGTTATTTCAAAGGCCGAATCGGGTAAACTCGAAAGAAGACTTGATGCGGAGAGAATAGACGAACTGATGAGGGAACTTTATATTGATAAGAAAAAAGACTCCTTTGCCGATAAGTTTAGCGGTCTTCTGAAAGGGGGCAGGAGAGATGCTTAAAAACGACAAGATAAATACGGTCATAGCATTGTTTTTAGCGGTTCTGCTTTGGGCTTATGTGCTCGGAGAGCTTGACCCGCCAAAATCGGTTACATACAGGGGTGTTCCGCTAAAGTTCATAAATTCGGAGATTCTTGAAGAAAAAGGCTTGGTTATAACCGACTCAACGACCGGTAGTATTGATATCTCTTTTTCAGGACAGCATTCCAAGGTAAACAAGATAAACAAATCCGATTTTGAAGTTACGGTCAATGTGCTTAATGTAAGTGAGGGGGAGAATACTCTTGACATTAAGATAAATCATCCGAAGGGTGTTACCGTTGAAGAAACCAGTGCTGAGGCGGTGGTTCTTAACGTTGAAAAGCTTGTAACGACCGAAAAAGATATAAATATCGAACTAATCAATCTTACATCAGACGATGATGAACCGTACATCGTGCAGGTTTCCAAAACAACAGTCAATATTACCGGAGCCGAATCAAAGGTCGACAATGTCAGCAAGGTCGTCGCCATGCTCGACGCGACGAGAGTCGAAAATACATTAAAATCACTTTCGGTTGAACTCACTGCCGTAGACAGCAAAGGCAAACAGGTCGAGGGGGTAAGCCTATCCTTTAACAACGTGTCGATAAGTGCAATCATACACAAGAAAAAGACGGTGGAACTTATTGTGCCTGTCATCGGGCAGGAGAACGGAACCATACAGAGGATTATTGCCGTACCGAAGACCGTTACGATTAAAGGCAGTGAGGAAAGGCTGAATTTAATCACGTCTATAAGTACACAGCCATTGAATATTTCCGAATATTTTGAGAGTGCCAGGATAAAACTCGAACCAGTGCTTCCGAAAGGGACGGAGCTTGCGAGCAATTCTACTGAATTAACAGCCGAAATCACGGTGTTCAATGCAGGCAATGCGGAATTTTTCTTCGATGAGAATGATGTTAAAATTAGCGGAGTGTCGGAAAAATATAAGGTCGATATTAAAAGCAGGGATTTGGTTGTAAGTGTTCACGGGAAGTCTGATGTAGTCAATCTTTTGAAAGAAACCGATTT
The DNA here is from genome assembly GCA_964345365.1 of uncultured Oscillospiraceae bacterium. Lineage (GTDB taxonomy): Bacteria > Bacillota > Clostridia > Peptostreptococcales > Anaerovoracaceae > RUG754. The sequence continues at coordinate 3,551 of CAYFQR010000019.1, read as the reverse complement.
TAGCATATCCGCATCAGCAGAGGGGCTTAAGCCGGGGGTTTATGAACTTGAGCTTGAAGTATCGGTAAACAGTGCGGAATTGGATGAGATGACCATAGTTCCAAACACTATTGCCATAGAAATAGAAGAATAGGAGAAGGTATATGGGAAGATTATTCGGTACGGACGGCGTCAGAGGGGTCGCCAATAGAGAGCTTACGCCTGAGCTTGCTTTTAAGCTCGGGAAGGCGGCATGCTATGTATTAAAGGGCAAAAAGAAGCCCACTTTGCTCATCGGAAGAGATACCAGAATATCAGGCCATATGCTCGAAAATGCGCTCGCAGCGGGAATCATGGCGGTAGGGGGGAATGTGGTTAAACTCGGAGTCATACCTACTCCTGCAGTCGCTTATCTTACGAGAGAGTATTATAAGGCTGATGCCGGCATAGTTATTTCCGCATCACATAATTCGTTTGAATATAACGGAATCAAAATCTTCAGAAGCTCAGGCTATAAGCTGGATGACCTGCTTGAAGAAAAAATCGAGGATATCATTATTTCCGATATAGATGTCAATTCGCATATCATCGGCACGGAAGTCGGAGCTTGTACGGAGAGATTTTCGGAGGCAAGGAAGGCATACGGGGAATATCTGCTCGGTACCGTTAATTACAGCCTTACAGGCAAAAAACTTGTAATTGATTGCGCAAACGGAGCGGCCGTAAGTATTGCGCCTGAAGTATTCGGCAGACTCGGTGCGGAGGTGAGCTTCATAGGAAACGAGCCTGACGGCTGTAATATCAATAAGGAATGCGGTTCCACTCATCCTGAAAAGCTCTCCGAAGATGTAATCAGGCTCGGAGCGGACATGGGACTTGCTTTTGACGGTGATGCCGACAGGCTTATCGTTGTAGATGACAAGGGCAAGATATTGGATGGAGACAAGACTATAGTTATTTGCGCAAAACATCTCAAAGATACGAACCGTCTGAAAAATTTGAAGGTAACTGCAACCGTGATGTCAAACATAGGTTTTCACAAGGCACTCGGTGAAGAAGGAATAAGCGTTGACGTTACTCAGGTAGGAGACAGATACGTCCTTGAAAAGATGCTTGAGACCGGCTGCAAACTCGGAGGCGAGCAATCGGGACATATTATTTTCAGTGAATATGCTACCACAGGAGACGGGATATTAAGCGCGCTGCAGCTCATAGAAGCTGTTCTTGCTTCCGGACGCAGACTCTCCGAGCTTTCAGATGAAATAGCGATATATCCTCAAATCCTTGTGAACGCGAAGATAAATAATGACTATAAGTCAACATTTAATAAGGATGCCGAGGTTGCGGCAATGATAAAAGAAATCGAAGATAGATTCAAGGGAAGAGGCAGGGTGCTCATAAGGACATCCGGAACCGAGCCCCTTGTCAGGGTGATGCTTGAGGGACAGAGCATAGACGAAATAACCGAGCCGGCAAAAACACTTGCTGCTCTTATTGAAAAGAAATTTGGCGTTTAAGCGGAGGGTGAGAAATGAAAGACAATTCAAATTACGAGATTAGGGATATAGCGCTTGCACCATACGGACACCAAAAAATCGAATGGGTAAGGGAGCATATGCCCCTGCTTCGGACACTTGAGGAAGAGTTTATCCGCACCAAACCCTTTGAAGGTGTGAAAATATCATTATCCGTGCATCTTGAAGCAAAGACCGCCTATCTATGCAAGGTTTTTGCTGCCGGAGGGGCGATAATGTCGGTTACAGGCTCGAACATACTTTCAACTCAGGATGATGTATGTGCGGCTTTGGTTGAGGACGGGATTTCCGTCTTTGCTTATCATGATGCGACAGAGGAGGAATACTTCAGACATATAGAAAAATGCCTTGAGGTTAAACCCAATATTATTATTGATGACGGCTGCGACCTTGTAACCTTCATACATGAAAAAAGACCCGATTTGGCTGTTGAAACATGGGGCGGCTGTGAGGAAACCACTACAGGCATTATAAGGCTTAAGGCACTCGAAAGAGAGGGAAAACTCATGTTCCCGATGATGGCCGTAAATGATGCCGATATGAAGCATCTCTTTGACAACAGATACGGAACCGGCCAGTCAACATGGGATGCGATAATGAGAAATACCAACCTCATTATCGCCGGTAAGACCGTAGTAGTAGCGGGCTACGGGTGGTGCTCCAGGGGGATAGCCATGAGAGCACAGTCCTTAGGAGCGCAGGTAATTGTTACGGAGATTGACCCCGTTAAAGCTATAGAAGCCAAGATGGACGGTTTCGCCGTCATGAAAATGGATGAAGCGGCGCCTCTCGGAGATATCTTCTGTACCGCTACGGGCTGTATAAAGACGATAACCACCGAACACATGATGAAAATGAAAGATGGTGCCATATTAACCAACTCCGGCCATTTCAACTGTGAAGTTGATATGGAAGGTTTGTACGCTTTCGCACTGAGCCATAAACAGAGGAGAAAAAATGTTGAGGGCTTCCTGCTTCCGAACGGGCGTATCGTCGACGTTATCGTGGACGGAAGACTTGTTAATATCGCAGGAGCCGACGGACACCCCGCAGAGATAATGGATATGAGCTTCGCAGTGCAGCTTTTCGGTGCGCTTTACATAAAAGAAAACCGCAATAAACTCGATAAAAAACTTATCACCATACCTAAGGAGATAGATCAAAAAATCGCATCCGAACGACTTAAGGCATGGGGGATAGAGATAGATGAGCTCACTCCTGAACAGGAAAAATACCTGAACAGCTGGGACATTTGAAAGGAGGACTTATAATGGATCTTGACAAAATTAAATCCGAAGCCAAGGCGGCGACGGAAGAGCTTGTAGAAATCGCGAGAATGAAAAAGGGCGACATACTTGTAGTGGGTTGCTCATCATCGGAGGTTTTGGGTGAAAGGATAGGGAAGAATTCATCAGAGGAGGTCGCTGCGGCGATTTACGATGGCATTATGGATGTGCTTAAGCCGAAAGGGATTTTTATTGCTGCACAGTGCTGCGAACATCTCAACCGTGCCGTTATAACCGAAAAAGACGCTCTGCCTTCAGGCACCGAGATTGTTAATGTAGTTCCTCAGCCTCACGCAGGTGGTTCTTTCTCGATGCAAGTATACAAAAATGCCGAATATCCGGTTGCCGTGGAAGAAATTAAGGCGGATGCAGGTATGGACATAGGCGATACACTTATCGGAATGCATCTGAAAAAAGTTGCCGTACCGGTCAGACTCAAGCTGAAAGAAATCGGGAAAGCACATTTGACTGCCGCGAGGACAAGACCTAAATTCATTGGCGGCTCAAGGGCTGTCTACGATGATAAATTATCCGGCGGCGATATAAGAAGATAAATAAATATCCTCATACCCGAAAGTTTAGGGAGATTTATCCCTTCGGGTAATTGTTAAATTATTGCTTATGAGTATAGAATAGTATGGTATTGTGAATAACGATACCACACTATTTTTTTATTTTATTTCAATTCTTTATTTATTTAAGGAGGACTTATTATGGGTAAAAAAATCCCAATGTGGCAGACAGTCATCGT
>CAYFQR010000018.1:0-33621 GCA_964345365.1 uncultured Oscillospiraceae bacterium | reverse complement strand
CAAGCTTCGGTGATTCCTCTTTTGTTGTCATTCTCTCAAGCAGCTTAAAGAGGCGATTTTTTTTAACGGGTTTAAGGAAATAGCCCGATGCATCCACATCATAGCTGTCCACGGCGAAATCCTGAGTAATCGTCAAAAATGCTATCATTACATCTTTGTCTAAAGAGCGAATGACTTTCGACGTTTCGAAGCCGTTAATACCGCCCATGAAAATATCCATGAATATTAAATCATATCTTTCCGAGCCTTCTTTATATTCGCTTATGAGATTTTCCCCGCAGGTAAAGGTCCTGATGTTATAGGCCTCAGGGTTCTCACGAAATATTCATTAAGGAGATCTGCTAACTTTTCGCGTTCGTCTTTCTGATCATCGCAAATCGCTATATTAAACATGGTATACCTGCCTTAAGGATTTTTTTACCCCTTCACGACTTAAGTCACGAGTGTTCTCGACTTTGTTATAAACGGCCGGCACTTGTTAGCGCCGACCGCGTTAGCTTTAGTAGTTCGTATTTCTAAACTCACAATGTTTCCTGAAGCATGTCTTGCATTGGTGATTACAGCCCGGGTCACGCGGTGCCTGACCTGCGATTTCTCCCGAAGTTTTAACCGCGGAATCTGAGGAAACCTGAACATCCTCCGCCATTATTTTTTTTACAGACTCGTGTCTTCTCAACATGCTGCGGTCTTTCTCAAATGTTTCTCTCTTGGCTGCTTCGAATTCTTCTCTGCTGCCTCCGCCGATTTTTTCTGCCATGGCTTCCTTATATTCGGTCATGTCGTAGCCTTCTTCTTCCATAGCCCTTATATGCTCCTGGAGTTCTTCCTGTTTTGCCTTTGATGCGGCGGAGAGGTTTTGAAGTTCCTTAATAAACTTGTCTTTCTCAACTTCGACATGTCTTTCTTTCAGTTCTATCCCGAGTGACTTACCGAGCAGCCTTATGGCACCTTCCCTATGCGTTTTCGACAGAACACCGAGTGATGCCATTATATAGTCGTTATCGACTAAAATCTTTACCGCATCCGGCGGATAGAGTTTCATTCCGGTGGCATTATCTTTAGGGATAAGGCGCATTATTTCAACCCTATGCGGAAGCCTCGTCAGCGCTCCACCTGTTCCCACTATGTATTTTATCTGCGTGAGGTCTTTACCCTCTGCAACCGTTATCCTTCCGGACGGGCCGTAGACATAACGGATACTTCCGGCATGACGCTCAACGGCTTTTAACGTAGCCTCCTGAGTCAGCCTTTCGACCAGTTTAATTTCGTCTTCCGTTTCCGGTATTGCCACATAGTTTGCAAGGGTTTCATCTAAGTCGATGTGAAGGTCACGTTCACACTCCAGGCGAAGTTTTTCTTCGCCTATGGCCTCTATTATCTTATGCTTGTTTACGAATACCCCGAGGTCGCCCTCCACCGTCCTCTTGGCTTTAGGCTCCGGTGCAACTAAAACTCTTGCAACAGCGTCGCTGTCCTCCGAAACGGCATGCACGTCCGTAGTTGCTCCGCCTACGTCAATCGTCATAACTTCTCCGAGGCAGTCATAAAGAAGTTTCGTACACTCCATGACAGAGCCCGGCGTAGGTATTATCGGGCCGTTTACCATATCTCTCACGTGCTCCATTCCGGGAGCCTTCGTGATATTGTCCTCAAATGCCTCCTGTATTACCTTTCTGCAAGGCTCTACATTGAGCTTATCGATTTTAGGGTATACATTATCTACAAGATAGAGATGCTGCCCGCTTTCTTCGTCGAAAATGAGTTTCATCTCTTCTTGATTTTCTATATTACCGGCATATACGACAGGGACATTAAGCCCCAAGCTGCGAATGAGCTCCGCATTGTATATGGCCGTATCTCTTTCTCCGTAATCCACTCCGCCCGCAATCAATATCAGGTTAGGATTGATTTCCTTTATTTTCATGAGGTCGGTTCTTCTAAGTTTACCGACGGTTATGTTGTGAATAATACCGCCCGCTCCGAGAGCAGCTTCTCTCGCCGCTTTTGCAGTCATGTCATATACAAGACCGTGTACCGTCATCTTCAGTCCGCCTGCCGCCGAGGAGGTTGCGAGCATTTGGTCATATTCAATGCTGTCGACACCTTTGTTTTTTGCAAGGTCATCTATTGCCCCTTGAAGTCCGATTCTCACATCGCCTTCCGTTACAGATGTGGGTGCCTGACCTTGTCCCCAGAAAATCGGATTTTCGGTATCAAGGTCTATAAACGCATTCACCACCGTAGTTGTAGAACCTATCTCGGCTACGAGTACATCTACTTTCATTTTTCCTCCTTCTAAAAATAGGGGACGGGCTGAAGCCCGGCCCCTTAATCTTTTTATTCTTTGAGATCTTCAGGTCTGAAACCGTGAGGGACCTCGCCTCTTCTTCTTTGTCTTTCCTGTGCGAGGAAAGTAGCAACGTCGATACCGTGTGCGTTACGTCCGAAGCCCATGTCGATTCCTGTCTTAACAGCTTCTTCAGGGATTACCTGAGTACCGCCGGAACAGATGATGATGTCATCTCTGATTCCCTTTTCTACTGCTAATTCGTGGATTCTCTTCATGTTCTTGTAGTGAACGTTATCATGCGAGATGATAGTTGAAGCCAAGATTGCCTGAGCGTTTTCTTCAATGCAGGCGTCTACTATCTTTTCTACAGGAACGGAAGTTCCGAGATATACGCATTCGATACCCCATTTCTCGATTCCGCCGTGCTTGATGTTGATGATTTCTCTCATTCCTACGGAGTGCTCATCGTCGCCGACAGTACCGCAAACAACCTTCATATGTGCGTGTCCCTCAAACTCTTCATAGAGCTCGGCGTCTGACATTACATATGGTTCAGGTGGAACTTCGAGTGTTGTGAGATCGATGTCGAAATCAACTATTCCCTTGAGCTCGATTCTGGTTCCTTCAGCCTGCTGGAGAACTTCGGCACTGATAACCTCAGGGTTTACAAGTCCGAGCTTCTTACCTAATTCTACTGCAGCAGCTTCCGCTACACGTTTCTCGGTCGGGAGCATCATCGTAAGCATGATTACTCTGTCTCCGCACCACTCAACTTCAGGAGTAATCCATTCGCCGGTTCTGTACTTTGCAACGTTTTCAAGACGACGATCTACGCAATCGTCCTCGTCCAATTCGTCGATGTACACAATCTTGGATCTGTCTTCAAAAGTACATCCGCCGATTAAAGCTGCAGGGTCTTCAGGGTTGCCGCCGTACTGCTCTACGTTGTTATATCCGTAGTGAGCTGTAACAGGAGCCAAGTAGTCTTCGTCTCTTGCGAAAATGAAGCCTGCTCCGAATCCGCCTTCGATCTTACGAGCGATACCGTCTCCGTTTCTTTCAGGATATTTTCCCGAGTCTACGAAGAAACCTTCCTGAACAGCGTTGAAGTAGCCGCCTACCTCTAAGATTTCTTCGACATAGAGAACGGCTCTTTCCTTAAGCTCGCGAGCATGCTCTCTAAGAGGGCCGTCTTTTTTGAGTTCGATCATTTCCATGATGCCGTCTAAGCCGATAAGTGTCTGCTTAGCTGTATCTGTAGCTTCAATGTTATAGATGTGCCATGGAACGTTACGTCCTTCGTCCGGTGTGATTGTTGACTGAATGTCAGCTGAAGTAAGCTTCGAAATGAACATGTTCATTACGTGAGTTACCGTAGCTTCACGAGCGGAGCTCTGGATATACTTGGTGTTCATCTGTGCTCTCATCTTATATCTTCCGCAGAAGTCACGAAGTGCAACCGCATAAGGAAGGTCTAAGTACATGCAAGGTGCAGGTGTGGCTGATGGAGGTACTGTGGAAAGTGAAATGTTTTCAGGCTTAATTCCTACTCTCTCGGAAAAATAGGAGTTTATAGCGTGCTGAACGATGAGCTCAGGCATTACCTTCCAAGCGTCTCTTGCCGTAGCATTAGCGTTATGTGCACCGTCGATCTGAAGCATTCCGGACCATGCCATTATTTTTTTTGATTCGCAGGCGTCTACGAAGGACCTCACGCAGTTTACGTCTCTGTAAAGTACGTTGTACTGAGGGTCCTGGTGAGCTCCGTTGATTCCTTCTTCTGCGAACATTACAGCGATGTCAGGGCCTGCAACGCCGGAGATGTATGAGTGGTAGTTTATCGGACGACCAACTTCATCTTCGATTGCGTCGATAGCTTTTCTCTGTGCTCTAACCTGTTTACGTGTGATAGGAACACCACCGATTCCCTGAGGAGTACCCTCCATGAGACCGTCGATATGGGATTGTCCCATGTGTCTGATTACCATGAGATGGTCTGCACCATGCCATGCCGCCATTCTCATACGACGAACGTCGTCCTCGAATCTTCCGGATGCAATCTCGGTAGTGATTGTCTGCATAGGCTGCGGGTCAATATTATCTAAGAATTTCGCAGGAGGCAGAGGAACTGAGTTCTTAAGCCCCTTTGATATTTCACGATATTCGAACTGGTAGAGATGCTGATCCTCAGCTCTTTCTCTCCAAACCCAATGTCTTCTTCTCGGTTCGTACTTGTCAAGGTCCTTGAGTAATTCAACGACATCGAGCTTTTCGTTAGGCTTTAATTCCATCATAATTACTTACCTCCCTTGAAAGATTCAACAACCTTATCCCAGCCTTCGCCCTTGGCGAGCTTAATTGATGCATCGCGGATACTGATGTCCTCTATTTTTGATAACTTATATACGCAGTGACCTGCGCCTTTTCCCATTAATCCGTGATCCATGCAATGGTTAACGAGAGGCTGGCAATCTAATGATGACACGCCCATTCTGAGTAACACTGCACGCTCTACGGACGGAGTTGTGTTCTTGTAACTTAATTCAAGCAAAGGCTCGTCAACCTGCTTGATCAGATCCCAGAATCTGTCGTAAAGTTGTTCGTCGGTAAGATCTCTTAAATGAGCTCTTCTTACCTCAAAATCGTCTGCTCTTTTCATCCTTTTTCTCCTTATTTTTTTTTGGTATTAAAATTCGTATTAAAGTCCGAGCGCCTTTTTAACGAATTCTATATCGGTTTTTGTTTCTTCCGCCAAGTACTTTAAGTCTGCTTCGTTAGGTTCGCAACCTGCTTTCGCAACAGCTTTTTTGATTCTGGACTGTTTGAAACGGTTGATGTCCGCAACCTTATGCTTAATGTAGCTTGGGTCTTTCGGAAGAATCAGGTTCGTGCCCGGCTTATCTTCTGCTTGAGGATCGCCGAATCTTACTTCGATTCCGTTCTCTTTAGCAAATGCAAGCTGAGGCTGAATGTGCTTACCTGCTCCGGTATACTCTGTTTCGGATACTACTAAAATCGCATCCTCAGGAAGCTCCTGTGCGAGCGAGAATGCAGCAGCAAGCGCTGTGTTTCCTGCAGGCCCTCTCTCGATTCCCTCCAAGTTTGCAAGCATCTCGGTCATATACATAACCTCACCCTGTGTAGTAGTTATATACTCGTCCATGTATCTGAGGGGTCTTGCCGCTGAACGAGGAACGTCACTGTGGTCAGGGTCGGTAGCATAAGGGACTCCGAATCCGGTGTGTCCCGTAGTACAGGACTTACGGTTGAAGTCTATGTCGGAAGCCATTGAAAGTCCTGTGAGGTCGATTGAGGCTGCGATAACCTTAGTATCTCTGCAACCCGCCTTCATAAGACCGCGAGCAGTTCCCGTAATCATGCCGCCGCCGGCATTGGTGCATACTACAACGTCAGGGTCTTTTCCTAATTTTTCTCTGCACTGCATAGCGATTTCGTAGCCGAGAGTTTCTACGCCTGCGATACCGTACGGCGAGTAGAGAGATGCGTTGAAATATCCCGTGTCTTCAAGTACCGATAAAGTTGTGTAGAAAAGCTCAGGGCCAACTGAAAGCTGGATAACTTCCGCGCCGAGCGCTTCGCATTTTCTTGCCTTTTCTACGATTTCAGGCTGTCCTATTCCCTTGGAGTCATAGCATTCCTGAACGATGATACATTCAAGCCCCTGCATAGCTGCCTGAGAAGCAACTGCAGAACCGTAGTTTCCGGATGTGGCCGCAACTACTCCCTTGTATCCTGATTTCTTAGCATGAGCAACCGCGCAAGCCGCACGTCTGTCCTTGAAAGAACCTGAAGGGTTTGCCGCTTCGTCTTTCGCAAATATTCTTGCGCCGTATCCCGGCTTAGCATACTTGCGAGCAAACTCAGTGATATTTCTTAATTCTAAAAGCGGTGTATTGCCGACTCCCGTTCTTGACTGGATTCTGTTTATCTCGTCAAGCGTGTATTCGGTTGCCGCCATAAGCGCTTCATAGTCAAATGCGACCGAACCCGACTCAAACGGCTCATAGTCAAGACCGAGCGCGTTTTTCATTATCTCGTTGGATCTTCCCATAACGGAATCATAATCTTTAGCAAGTTTTCCCATTATTTGTCACCTCCACGTAAGATTTTTCTGAGTTGTTTGTCGATCTCGATGATTTCAGGGACAAAGTCGCCATAGCTGTGCGTATAGTGAGGTCTTTCCTCAATCAATTCTCCCTTTTCAAGACGTCCGCAAGCGGTTTCTACGGTTACATAGTCGCCGACTTTAGCTTCGTCTTCCTGTAAATATCCTTTGGTCCACATCAAAAGGTCTGCGCTCTTGGTGTCCTCAGGGAGCTTTCCTGTTCTCTGCTCCGACTTAAGAACGACGTTATGGATGCGAACCCAATCACCTTTTTTTGCCATTTCATTATACCTTTCTGTTTTTTTGACTGTCTCCGACCGCAAAAAATTCGCAGTCGGAGACTCCGTTATTCTTATTTTACGATCTTCTTCTCTTCCTTAACGAAGTTTCTGAAGTCACCCATGATGGCATGAGGAACAGGAATGTCAAGCATAGTGATAAGGCCTGCGTCCGCGTTGATGCAGTGCGGGATGCAGTTCATAATCATAGCCATAGTTCCGATTCCGCCTTCGATTTCAGGGCTGTTACCCATGTTTACAGGAGGTACGGCATCGAGGATTACGTAGTCGCCTGTGTATATGCCAACCTGCTCCGGCTCGATCTGCTGAGGGTGATCCATGTCGATTCTTCTAACACCGTCAATGTCAACCCAACCCTTCATAGCAACACCTGCTACGCTGCCCTTAGGCGCGAATCCGTAAGGGGACTTTCTGTCTACGTCAGTAACGATAGGCTCCATGTCCTGTCCGAACTCATCCCATTTCCAGCCGAGTGCATCGCAGATCATCATTGTGGATTCTGCGAATCCAACGTGTCCTGCCATAGTTCCGTCAGCTTTTCTTGCGTTAAACTCTTCAACAGAGATGCCGATTCCCTGCTCTTCCATAACTGCAGGTCCGAACGGTGATAAGGAGTTAACTCTTCTTGATGTAATGTGATTTACTTCTTCGCAAGCTGCTGTCCAAAGAACTACCAAGAGGTCCATGATGAGACCCGGGTTGATTCCTGTTCCCATAACGGATACATTATTCTTCTTGGCGATTTCGTCAAGCTTTTTGGCGAGTTCAGGCTCCTGAGCCTGAGGATATGCCATTTCTTCTGCGGAAGTGATTGCGTTCATGCCTCTTTCCATTACGAATACAAGCTTGTCATAAACGTCTTTGGTAAATGAGTTGGTGCATACCACTACGATATCAGCACTGCCCGGTTTAATTACTTCTTCAGGAGTTCCGACGATAACATCCGCCGCTCCGTTTTGAAGCTCTTTTGCACCCGGAACTATGTCCCAGAAGTTCTTGCCCAACTTGTCGCCGATATCGATAGCACCAACGATATCCACGCCCTGCTTCTTAGCAAGCATTTTACCGATTCCGCCGCCCATTGCGCCTAATCCCCAAAGAATTACTTTTACATTTTTCATAATTGTTTCTCCTTTTTTAATATGTATTTTTAATAAGCAAAATTATTTTTACCTATTCTTAAGGACACTTAAATTAATTGCAAGTATTGTGCCACTATGAATGCGGAATACTGTATACGCCAACGGATGTATATTCCCGTACTTTCTCAGAACGAGCACTGCCCTTTCTCAGCGCGAGCACTACTCTTCTTCAGAGCAAACACCACACTTTGCGGCTATTTGTTCCGCGTGACACCATGCGCTGATTTTCTTCCGCCTTTATACTCCCTTCGTATTTTTTTCGGGTCTTCGTTGCGGTTTATATGTTTTTTTCATTCTTAACGCAAATATATTTGCACTCGCAGTGCAAATATATTTGCGAAAACGGCTTTTGCCGGCTTTATTTTACGCTTATGTTATACTTCTTCAATTTATGCTGGAGGGTCTGCCTTTTTATCTGAAGTCCCTCGGCTGTTTTTGATATGTTTCCCTTATTTTTTCTCATCATCTCAAGGATTATCTTTTCTTCCAAAGAAGCCATGTATGCGTCAAGCGGGATATCGGCGCTGTATTTGTTTGCAGACTCTTTGATTTTCTTAAAATTCGGCCTGCTGATATGCTTTGCATTGAGCACGTGTTCTCTGTCCGCCATGGAGACTGCCTGCTCGATTATGTTTTCAAGCTCTCTGACGTTACCGGGATAGTCATAAGACCTCAACTTATTTAATGCGCTGTCTGACAGCATCCAGACCTCCTTGCCGTATTTTTTGTTATGTTTTTCCATAAATCTTTCGGCAAGGAGAGGTATGTCGTCCATTCTCTCTCTGAGCGGCGGAATTGAGATGTTAATTACGTTCAATCTGTAGTAAAGGTCTTTTCTGAGTTCGCCTTTCTCAATCAGGTCTTCCGGCAGCTCGTTCACGGTGGCTATTATTCTTACGTCTATCGGTATGTTTTTAGAGCCGCCGACTCTTCTTATATATGACTCCTGCAGCACTCTGAGAAGCTTCGACTGCAAGTCGTAAGGCATTGCGGAAATCTCGTCAAGCAGAAGGGTTCCTCCGTTTGCCTGTTCAAAAAGTCCCGCCCTGTCTACCGCTCCCGTGAAGGCTCCTTTTGATGTTCCGAAGAGAATACCCTCAAGAAGAGTCTCCGGAATCGCGGCACAGTTCTGTGCAAGGAAAGGCTTATCGGCCCGTCTCCCTCTATAGTGGATGCTCTGTGCTATAAGTTCTTTGCCTGTTCCCGTATCTCCGTATATGAAAACGGATGCGTCGTTCGCCGCGGCTTTTTTTGCTCTCGCTATAACCTCCCTGAATTCGACGTTTTCACCCCATATGTCGTCAAATGTGTATCTTTTAATGCCGCCGGGTTTGGCTTCGCTTTGTTCTATGCCCTCGCCCTGAAGCTCGAGCAAGGTATTGGACATATGTCTGAACACGGTTATATCCTTTGATACTTCTACAGCGGCAACGGTTTTACCTTTCACTATAACAGGGATGGTCGAGTTGACGGTGGTTATCTCCTTACCGTAAAAGTTCTTATACGTCTGCTGCTGATTAAGTGTAGGACGATTATATTTTAAGGCGTTATATATTGTGCTGTCTCCATCCTTGAAATTCGGGAAGGCTTCGCTGAAACTCTTGCCGAGAACATCTTCAATGTTAACTCTCTCGGTTCTCGCCATCGCACGATTATAGTGGATGCCGGTTCCTTCGCTGTTCACTATGTATACGCCCTCATCCAAGATTTCGATAAGCTCATCTAAGATTTTTTTGTATTCTGCAGTTGTCATTGCGTTTCCTCTTTTATTTTTAACAGGTATGATATTTATAATGTGTATTGTGTATTTTAGTCCGGTAGGTTTGCTTCGTTTGTGATTTCGCAGCAAGGCATTGTGTATCAGGTTATATTATAACACAGCGCAAAATTTTTTGCACCTATATTTTTTTCAATAATTATGGTAATCTATATCCGTACTATTTTTGGTTCGAAAGGTAGCGAAAATGAGGATAAGACGTGACAAACATGAGCTTCTTGATGAGGATGTCAAGCTGATTGCGACGGTTTCGGACGCACTGGCACACCCCGTCAGGATAAAGCTTCTTAAATATATCATGAATCAGAACAGGATAAGGGAGAGCGTTTGCACGAAAGACCTGGTGTCCGCTTCGGGCTATGCGCAGGCGACTATTTCACAGCACATGAAAACGCTGCTTAAGTCCGGGCTTGTGGAAGGCAAGAAACAAGAGAAGTTCACTTACTACTTCGTGAACTTGGGACTTCTAATTAAATATGTGGATGCGACAAAAAAATTCAGCGTGGAGGATTAGTCCACGCTGTTTTTTCAGATAAATACAAATTAATATTATAAAAAGACTTGCTTTACAGCCTAAAAAGATATATAATTATTGCAACTGAAATATAGTTGCAAGGAGAAGCTGTTATGTCTATAAAAGGGAGTTTAATGCGAGCGCTATGTTAGAATACAAAGGATATCATGCCAAAATTGAATTTGATGCCGAGGACAAGATATTGGTCGGCAAGGTTTTCGGGTTAAATGATTCTCTTAATTTTGAGGGAAGCACACCTGAAGAGATTGAAAATATGTTTCATCAGAGTATAGACAATTATTTGGCTCTGTGCGCAGAGATAGGCAAAGAACCTGAGCGCGAGTTCAAAGGGACTTTCAATGTTCGCGTCACGCCGGAGTTACATAGAGAAGCTGCGCTTCTTGCTATGGCGAAAGGAGAGACGCTTAATCAGGTTATTGCAGATTCTATAGAGAAATTCGTAAGAGAGGAAGCTACAACATATAAGATCAAATGAGATGATATTGCCGGTGTAAATGCAGCATACCCGGAATAAGCCGTACGATTATTTTGCTTTCGCAATCCGAATTCGCATCATGTCTCATACACTGTTTTCCGGCTATCTTCATACACGGTTTCACCGGCTATTATGGTTTTTAGAGCTGTTTGCTTCGAGAATGTTTCAAGGCTCATCTCTGTCGGGTCTTCTCTAAAAACAACAAAGTCGGCGTACTTGCCTTTTTCGATTGAGCCCAACTCGCGTGACATGCCTATCATCTCTGCCGCTTCAAGCGTGATATGCTCTATCGCTTCTTCGGCGTCTGAAATCTGTTCAATATCTCTGCTGAATAAATCATCAGCCTCTATATTGCTTCTCCATGTCTTATATGCGCTTATGTCGCTGCTTAGTTCGGCACGGTCACCGTCCTTAAGGTCACAGCCCGAGGCTATGATTATATTATTCTTATAGCCCTTGTTTCTTACTGTATCTAATGCCTTGTACGCAAGCAACATTTCGTCATAACCGAATGCTTCTATGAATATTATGAATCCCCTGTCGGATGCTTCGAGCATAATGTCTTCGAGCACAGGCAAAGTAATTTTCTCTCTCTTTGCAGCATTATCAAGCTCTATGTAAAGAACTTCGTTTTTTATCATATCATCAAGTTCGCTGCACAGATTTCTTCGCTGGCTGAGCATGGACTTGACTCCGGCGCCGGGCGCGGGGATATTCAGATAAAGCGAACCAATGAATCTCTGACTGAGCTTCTCATGCGTATAGAACTCGACTAACCTTTCCTCGAACTCCGATTCGATTTGGTGCGGCGTCCCGATGTTTAAGGCTGTTGTCACTCCCTGTCTCGAAAGACTTAAAAGAGTTTCTTTTATCGCCTCGTCGGTTTCCGAATAGTCGATTTCAAACATCACATCTTCGCCAAGCTCGCCCTTTTTATTGAGTGCCTCTTCAATCCAAATTTCCTCTTCATCACGTTCATCATTCGGCTCATGTAACTCTTGTGCCGCTTCACCCTTGGCGTTATCCGTTTCTCCCAATTCAATTTCTCCCAATTCGGTGCCCCCCGATTCGATTTCTTCAATCTCCGGCATATTAATTCCACCGCTCAAATTAAACGGGTCGAATCGGTAATCATCATCGGGCACAGATACCACCTCCGCATCCATTTTTCCCGGCAGCTGCTCCTCTCCGCATTTTGCGTTCATCATCTTGAGAACGGGGCTTCTATGTATGTCGATAAACCCCGGCAGCATATACGCTCCTTCGAGGTCAATCAATTCCGTTTCGCCACCTACGAGGTCATCCATCTCGTCATAATGACCTACCGCAGTTATTTCTCCGTCTTTGACGGCAACCGCCTCAGCCCAAGGCAGCACCTGATCCATTGTATATACATTCGCATTGTAAAATATTTTGTCTGCTGTATTTTTCTTTTTTCCGAAAAAACCGAATACCATTTTCCCCTCCAACCGATTGCTCGTGTTTTCTCAATATTTTTCCTAACTGTTTAAAATATTCTACCACATTTTTTCTGTTTATGATATAATTTTGATGTGTTTTTGTTTGGAGGAAGCTATGTACATTTCTACATACGAACAGCTCCTTATTATTATAGGTCAAAAAACCCGTAATCTTAAGGCGGCAGGATACAACGAAAGATATGTGGTTGCCATTGACGGTAACTGCGGTTCCGGCAAAACAACCGGAGTCAAAATGATTGCGGAAGCTCTCGGCTGCAGTATCATCCAGATGGACGATTTTTATTTGACGCCCGCCATGCGTACTCAAAAAAGGCGCATGGAGCCCGGAGGGAACGTGAATTACGAGAGGTTCAAGGAAGAGGTTATTCCTTTTATCAAGTCGAAGGATGCTTTTTCTTACAGAAAGTATGACGCCCCGTCCAACAGCTTTGTCGGCAACATTGAGATTACATGTCCCGACCTTGTGATAGTGGAGGGAGCTTATGCGCTGAGGCCGGATTTAAGAGCAAGCTATGACCTTTCGGTCTTTTCAAAGGCGAGCTATGAATTGCAGATTAAAAGGCTTTCGGAACGCGAGGGCAAGTTTGTCGAGGAATATAAAAACATATGGATTCCTCTCGAGAATACCTATCATGAGTTTTTTGATCTTGAAAAAAATGTAGACATAGTAGTGAATGTCGGTTAGCAAATAAGGAGAATTAAAATGCAAAGAAGAATCGGTACCGTTTCTATGGGGCTTAGGGCACCTATCGTTAAAGAGGGTGACGACCTCAGAAAAATAGTTGTTGACACTTATATGAAGTGTCTGAACGGCGGAGATTTTGAAATAGGCAAAAAAGACGTACTCGCTGTAACCGAGTCCATTTTGGCGCGTTCGCAGAAAAACTACGCTACGACAGAGCAGATTGCGGCTGACGTAAATGCCAAATTAGGCGGAGATACGGTCGGCGTGGTTTTCCCGATACTTTCAAGAAACAGATTCGCTGTCTGCCTCAGAGGAATAGCGAAGGGGTCTAAAAAAGTCATCCTGATGCTCAGCTATCCGAGCGACGAAGTCGGCAACCATCTTCTTGACATAAACATGCTTGATGAAAAGGGCATCAATCCTTATACTGACCTTCTGACTCAAGAAGAGTTCGAGGGCTTGTTCGGCAAGTCTAAGCATCGCTTCACCGATATGGATTATGTGAACTACTACAAAGAGCTTATCGAAAACGAAGGCGCCGAAGCACAGATTATCTTCGCAAATAACCCTCGCAAGATTGTCGATTATGCAAAAAATGTAATTTGCGCCGACATCCATACAAGAGAAAGAACCAAGAGACTGATTAAGGCGGCAGGAGGAGAAAAGGTTATCGGCTTCGATGAACTTCTCACCGCACCTGTTGACGGCTCCGGCTATAATCCCGACTATGGACTTTTGGGCTCCAACAAAGCTACCGAAGATACGGTTAAGCTCTTCCCTATAAATTGTCAGGAGTTTGTAGAGGGCGTACAAGCGGACATAAGAGATTTAACGGGTAAGACTATAGAAGTAATGATTTATGGAGACGGTGCGTTCAAAGACCCTGTCGGCAAAATCTGGGAGCTTGCCGACCCCGTGGTTTCCCCGGGATATACTTCGGGCTTGAGCGGCAAGCCTAACGAACTTAAGCTCAAATATCTGGCGGATAATCAGTTTGCGAACCTCAGGGGCGAAGAACTTAAAGAAGCATTGATTAAGGCTATCCGTGAGAAAGACTCCGACTTAAAAGGACAGATGGCGACCGAGGGAACTACCCCAAGGCAGCTCACAGACCTTCTCGGCTCACTGTGCGACCTTACTTCCGGTTCGGGAGATAAAGGCACACCTTTTGTCTACATTCAGGGCTACTTCGACAATTACACGGACTAAACTATAAACACTAAGCGAGCCTTGTGCATAGAGCTTCAAGCACCAAACTCACACCTTTCAACTTTGAAAGCCGAAATGAGCCCTGTGCATATAGATTCAGGCATGCTGCTTCAAAATGACTTCGGCAGTAACAATGGATGAGTCTTGTGCATTATACTCCAATCATACTTTGACAACTTACAAAGAAAAGAGTTTCCGCACACGGAAACTCTTTTAGATTTTTGTTTGCGACTTATAAACTTTAACTGAAAATCCTCGGGGTTCACACAGGGCAGCGGTATCTTCTCTTCTTTTGAGTTTTTTTGCCGTATTCGATTGCTTGGGTAGGGCAAAGCGTTATGCATGCCATGCAGTGAGTACAGTTATCACCCCAAACGGGTTTACCGCCTGCTGTCTTATATCCTATCGGTTTACCGTCTACGTTTTGATTACCTGCCGCCTTAATGTCTATGTCATTTTCAACTATAGGTTTACCGGCTAATGAATTACCCTTCATATTTTTATCGTCCGCAGATGTTTCTCCTGCTGTTTTTTTCTCTGCCGGGTCGCCATATGCAGTATCATCTACAAGCCTGATATTATTAAGTACGCAGCTTTCAGCGCAGAGTCCGCAGGATATGCATTCTTTTTCAAGGTGGAATGCTTTAGCTTTAACTATAAATCTATAAAAGAAATCGTTCACAATGCCGCTCAGGAGTTTGGAGCCCGGTTTGTCTGTGATGACAGTTCTATCCTTTATCGCACAAGCCGTATCGTCTATTGACGATTTAGCTTTTTCGATAATTTCCAAGCTTTTTTCTTCAGACGGGCAGTTGAATATAGCTATGTAATTTTCCGGCATTACAATAGCTTTTAAGCCCATGTATTCAAGCCCTGTTTCTTCACAAAATTTTCTTGCATATTCCGCTGATGCGCCGACGGAATCTCCGCAGGTCGTTAGAAAGTATGCCCTCCTGTCACCGTTAAATGTGCATTTTTTTAGGTAGGCTTCGAGAAAGCGCGGCATCCTCCACGCGTAAGTAGGGTAACAAAAGACATAAGGTTCTTCTGATTCAAATACCTTCGGCTCTCCTTTTTTTATGAGTTCGCTCAGCGAAATCGGGCCGGATTGGTTTTTCTGTTCGCTCGGTGGAACCGGTGCAGGTTCGCCTGTCCGAGCATCAAGTGAAATTGATTCGGTTTCACCTAATGGCTCATCAAGTAAGACAGATAGGGATTCTCTTAATTGTTCACTTACCCGCTCTGCTACGTATTTACTGTTGCCGGTTCCTGAAAAATACAATATCATAGTTCACTCCTTTGATTTTGCCTATATAAAAGCTGCTCGTGAAGGTTAATATAAGCCATCTCGAGCAGCTCTTTTTTTACTTCAGGTTCCAGACTGATTCAGTCCTTGCCTTCGATGCTTCCAAGTGTTCGTGTATCGCGGTGAGGGCTCTCTCCAAGTCTCTCTCCTTAATGGCCTCTATCAGTTCCCTGTGCTCTGCCTGTATGCTTTCCAAAAAATCCTTGTCATAGAATACGGTCTTTCTTGTCTTGTCAAGGTAGTCCTTATATGAGCGCAGCGCCTGAGACAAAAAGCGTGAGCGTGCCGACTTATAGATTATCTCATGAAAGTCGGTGTTCATTTCGAGAACTTTTTTGACATCTCGCTTTTTTGTGTAAAAATCCATGAGCTCACAATGTTCTTCGAGCTTGATAAGCTCCGCAGGCGTAATTCTCTCGACAGACCACCTTACCGCAAGCTCTTCCAAAGCCTCCCTTACGGTGTATATGTCCGAGACGTCCTGCTTGGTAAAGCCCTTGGCGAAACAGCCTCTATTCGCGATATAGTCAATAAGCCCCTCGGCCTCTAAAAGCTTAAACGCTTCCCTTATAGGCGTGCGGCTGACATTGAGCTCTACGGCAATTTGATTCTCTTTTATCTTCTCACCGATGTCATATTCTCCCCTGAGAATTCTTTCCCGGATAACATCCGCTATTTCCTCGGTAAGAGAGAAATTGATTTTTCCACCTTTATTGTTAGGCATAGCTATCACTCCCGAAGTTTGATTATCGTTTAACAAATTATACTATTATAAGATGTAATTTTCAAGTACCTGATCATTGTAACTGAAATCGCCTATCTGCAAATAATATTCGGCGCAGTCCGTGAGGGCTTTCATAGGAAGAAGTCCGATTACTTCGGTCTTGGCGATTCTCACCCCGTATCTTGCAGCCTCAAACCTGACAGCTTCGTTTACCCTATAAAGCGGAGTCTGCTCGAAATTGCACATATTGCAGGAAACCTGTGCATAAATCTTACCTGTTCCCTCATCCTGAACCTCGAAGCCCATCGCTTTAACATCCTTGAATCCGCCGTCTTTTTCTCTGATAATCTTGGCGATATCTTTTGCAATCTGAATATTATCCGTGTCGAGATACAGATTATATGCAACCAGCGGAGGTCTTGCGCCTACTGCTGTTACCCCTGCGGTAGGGTGTATTCTTCTGCCGCCGAAATCGGGCTCCCATTCCTCCTGTTGAACCTTGTCAGCCATGCCTTCAAACTGTCCTTTGCGCACAGTTGCCAGGTTTTTTCTTTCAGGACGGGTAGCCGAATGCTCATAGAGGAATACCGGGATATCTGCTTCTTTTGCCATGCGCTCCGCTACTCTCTTCGAAAGTTCGATGCAATCTTCAGTCGTGGCTTCCTTAATAGGCACAAAAGGCATTACGTCTACGGCTCCCATTCTCGGATGCTCACCCTTATGCTGAGTGAGGTCGATTAACTCGGCTGCCTTTTTAGCTAATTTTATCGATGCCTCTTCACATGCTTTAGCGTCTCCGATATATGTAATGACCGAACGGTTGTGGTCAGGGTCGGATGAGTAGTTAAGCAGTCTGCACCCCTCGGTGTTTCTAATCTGATCCACGCATGCCTCAATAACTTCCTGTCTTCTTCCCTCCGAAATATTAGGAATGGATTCTATAATCTGTGCCATTTTTAGTCCTCCTTGCTTAAAATAAAATAATTATTGTCAATCAGTTTTTGCCGCTTAAAATGTCTACGAAGCTTCGCAATAGATTTCGTTTACAGCGTTTTTTCAGCTTCGCAAAAGTACACTTTTATAGTTACAGTGTTTCTCAATTACACAAAATTCCATTTACAGCGACTCCTCTATCTCATAAAAATTTTCGAGTTTATGAAAGTATATCATCTCTGCAAAAGTTCTCATTTACAGCGACTCCTCAACTTCACGGAAAATCTCGTTTGCTATGATTTCCGCTTCGTTTTTCATCTCCTCTGCCTTAGCGAACTTCGCTTGAAGCGCTTCGTCTTTAACTCCCGGCAGATTTATCTTCACGTTGAGCCACGCACCCTGTGCGCCGAGCAAAAAACTCTGAGCCGCAACTCCGAAGTCGGACGCTGCGTTCATGTTGAACCTGCCTGCCATCTTCTTCATCGCCTTAAGTCCCTCAAGACTGAGCTCAACCGTATGAAAAGGAACTTCCGTAGCTCCGACATTGGCAGCTCTTATCGCAGCCGACCTTGCGGCTTTTTCTTCTTCCGTTTCCTTCGGCATCTTATATGCGGCAGCAACCACGTTAAAGGCGTCCGTATCCTTGTCGATTCCCTCGTGCAGCTCTTTGAAAAGGCTGAGCATCTTATCTTTTGTTTCTTTGCATACTTCCTCATATTCGGCATATTTTTCTTTGCCTATCGTGAGTCCCGCAACCATAGAAACGAGTGCTGCGCCCTGTGCGGACGAGAGCGCGCTCACGGAGCCGCCGCCCGGTGCCGGTGCGCTTGATTCCAATATCTCCAAATACTCTGTCAAAGTCATGTCTACTAATTTCATATCAATATTCCTTTCTTTATCGTTTGAAGTGCGAGATTCGAGCCGAATCTGTAGCAAAGCATCTCCATATCCGAAGCGTTCCATATTACTATATCCGCCTGTTTACCGACTTCGAGGGTGCCGACCTTGTCTCCGCGATTTATCGCGCAGGCAGGGTTTATGGTGACCGCCGTAAGTATTTCTTCCGGCGTCATCCTATACTTCAAATAACCCAGGTTCATTATAAACTGTAGGTTGAGTGAAGGACATGAACCCGGATTAAAGTCTGAAGCTGTCGCGACCGGAATCTCGTACTCGTCTATCATCCTTCTCACAGGCGCGAATGTCGCACCTAAATAGAATGAAGTTCCCGGTAGACACATCGCTACGGTGTCGGACTCGGATAAACTCTCAAGTCCCTCTTCATCGATTACGATGAGGTGCTCCGCAGAAGCCGCTCCGATTTCACCGGCTAATTTAGAGCCGCCTATTGCGGCTATTTCATCTGCATGTATCTTAAGCCCGAAGCCCATAGCTTTAGCCGCCTCGAGATATCTCTTAGACTGTTCGTAGTTAAACACCGAATCCTCGGTGAATATGTCTACGAATTCGGCGAGACCCTCCGATTTAACATAAGGAAACATCTCATTTATGCAGAGTTCGATATACTCATCCTCTCTGCCCTTCCATTCGGCAAGCACCACATGCGCCGGCATAAACGTGGACACAATATCCATCGGATGATCCTCATTCAGCTTTTTTAGAACTCTAAGGAGTTTGACTTCGCTCTCAAGGTCTATGCCGTAGCCTGATTTGGCCTCACAGGTGGTTATGCCGAGGTCTGTCATCTCATCAAGGAATGCTTCGGTCTTATCATAGAGGTCTTCGAAGCTGACTTCTCTCGTCTTTTTCACGGTATCGTTTATGCCGCCGCCGGCTCTTAAGATGTCGAGGTAGCCCGCACCCTTGAGTTTCAGCGGAATTTCATGCTGGCGATATCCGCCGAAAACGAGATGAGTATGACCCTCGACGAGACCGGGCGTAGCGAGCTTGCCCTCCGCGTCAAGGACTGTGTCCGCATCACCTTCATTTATAGGGAGAGCGCCGCCACTTGTGATGGCCTTGATAATGCCGTCTTCAACTAAGATTGCCGCATTGTCGAGTTTAAGGTTTTCTCCCTGTTTTTTGCCTCTATGCGGGAAACTGCCCACGGGTGTTTGCAGTCTCCCGATGTTTTTTATCAGTAATGTTGACATATCTGCACCTATTTCACAAACTTGTCTACGGTTTCATTGACGAGGTCATCATCCGCAATGAACGGAATGGTTATATGACCCTTGCCTGAGTAGTTCTTGTTATAGAGAGCGGCTGTTTCAACCGCGTTTTCGTTTCTCGCCCAATTTCTTCTGGCAACTCCGCCCATTACGTCCCACATCATAGCCGAGTGAAGAATCTTATCTACTCTTTCGGAACCGTCGAGCAGAAGTCCGAACCCGCCGTTTATGGCTTTGCCGATGCCTACGCCGCCGCCGTTATGGAGCGCGCAAAGCGACATTCCCCTCGCCGCATTCCCCGCGAAGCACTGTACAGCCATGTCCGCCATTACATTGGAACCGTCTTTGATATTCGATGTCTCTCTGAAAGGCGAGTCCGTACCCGATACGTCATGGTGGTCTCTTCCCATCATGACAGGCCCTATCTTGCCCTCTCTCACGAGTTTGTTGAATGCGAGTCCGATGTCGCGTCTTCCCTCTGCATCCTGATAGAGTATTCTTGCCTGAGTTCCGACCACGAGCTTGTTTTTCTTTGCGTCTCTTATCCAAACCCAGTTATCTCTGTCCTGTCCGCGCCTGTTAGGGTCTATTACATCCATGGCAGCCTTGTCGGTAGCGTCGAGGTCCTCGGGTTTTCCGGAGAGGCAAACCCATCTGAAAGGCCCGTATCCGTAATCGAAGAGGATAGGCCCCATTATGTCTTCTACGTAGCTCGGCCAAATGAAGCCGTCTTTATCGTCATAGCCGTTCTTTGAGATTTCTTTGATACCGGCATCGTACATGGCTTTCATGAACGAGTTGCCGTAGTCGAAGAAATACGTTCCTTTTTCGGTGAGGGCTTTTATAGCCTTGTAGTGTCTGTGTAGTGTCTTGTCCACCTCTTCGCAGAACTTATCTCTGTCGCTGTGGAGAAGCTCCGTTCTTTCCTCGAAGCTCATTCCCTGCGGGCAGTAGCCTCCGTTATATACATTGTGGCATGATGTCTGGTCGGAAAGAAGGTCTATGTGGAAGTTTCTCTCGACCGCGGCTTCGAGAAGGTCTACGATGTTACCGTGATATGCTATTGAGATTGTCTCTTTAGCGGCAATCTTTTCGGCGGCAAGTCTGAATACTTCGTCAAGATTATCCTCTATTACATCCACCCAACCCTGATTATGTCTGGTTTCTATTCTGGAAAGGTCAACTTCGGCAAAAATACCTACCGCATTGGCGATGTTTGCGGCCTTCGGCTGAGCGCCGCTCATGCCGCCGAGTCCCGAAGATACGAAAGTATGTCCCGCAAGGTCTCCGTCTTCGGCAACGCCCAATTCTTTTCTGCCGGCGTTAAGTATGGTATTGAATGTGCCGTGAACTATTCCCTGAGGCCCGATATACATCCAGCCGCCCGCAGTCATCTGTCCGTAGTTGGCAACGCCCATTTCCTCGGCGATTTCCCAGTCGTCCAAATTATCGTACATTCCTATCATTAAGGAGTTGGTGATAATTACACGCGGTGCTTCGGGTTTCGACGGGAAAAGTCCGAGCGGATGTCCCGACTCTACAACGAGAGTCTGCTCATCGGTGAGCTCTTCGAGGTATTTTTTGATAAGCCTGTACTGGAGCCAGTTTTGGCAAACGGAACCTGTTTCTCCGTAGGTTACGAGTTCGTACGGATAGAGCGCCACCTCGAAGTCGAGGTTGTTGTCGATCATTACCTGAAACGCTTTGCCTGCAAGGCATTTACCTTTGTATTCGTCTATAGGCTTACCGTAGAGTCTGCCCTCGGGTCTATATCTATACGCATAGATTCTGCCGAGTGTGGTGAGCTCTTCCATGAACTCCGGAGCCAACTTTTCGTGTAGTTCCTCGGGCACATAGCGCAAAGCATTTTTTAGGGCGATTCTCGTCTGTGCCTTGGTGAGTCTGAATCCTCTGTCAGGAGCACGTCTTATCCCTTCTTTGAACTCAGGGTAATCAGGGTATTCGTTTCCGAGCTGAATCTGCATCGCTCCCTTGATTTCATTGTTGTTTAACATTTTTTGCCTCCTGTGTTTAAGATTATCTGAGTTTAACAACCTTCTCGACTGCTTCAAGAATTGAATTATTTTTAACCATTTCGTCGCATGCCGCCAAATGGTCAAGCATGATGCAATCCTCTTCAACCGGCGCAACCACGGTGCGTATATGGTCATATGCCGCTCTCATTGCAGGAGAGAGGTTTTCGATTCCATGCTCTCCGAGCTCCTGCCTGAGCCAAACAGCCTGTGCGGCGGTCGAAAGCTCGATTCCGATAACTTTCTGAGCATTATCGAGCACCATGGCGGCGGTACGCGCCGATGTCGAGCCCATTGACACGTGGTCTTCCTGATTTGCCGATGTAGGTATCGAGTCTACACAAGCAGGATGGTCATACACTTTGTTTTCGGAAACCATCGAAGCAGACGCGTACTGTGCAATCATGTATCCGTTGTTCAGTCCGCCGTTTTTAACGAGGAATCCCGGTAAGCCTTCGGAAAGTGCGGGGTTAACAAGTCTTTCCTGCCTTCTCTCCGACACATTGGCAAGCTCGGATATTGCAATCTTCAGAAAGTCAAATGCGAGCGCCATCGGTTGTCCGTGGAAATTGCCGCCTGAAATCACTTCGTCATCGTCGGCGAAAACTATCGGGTTATCCGTTACCGCATTGATTTCTCTTGAAACCACATCGTATGCATAGTTTATCGCATCTCTTGACGCTCCGTGAATCTGCGGAAGACATCTCTGTGAATACGGATCCTGTACCTTGCCGATTTCAAGCTGAAGCGGCAGAGCGTTTTTTGAGCCTTCAAGTAAATCCATCATATTGGCGGCAACATCAATCTGCCCGGGATGTCCTCTCAATATATGTGTCTTAGGGTCATAAGCCTTGGTTATCGCGTGAAGAGCTTCTCCTGTGAGCGCACCTGCGATATCCGCTATCTTCATGAGATTCATAGCATCATAAAGCGTGTTAAGTCCAACCGCCGTGAGCATCTGGGTTCCGTTATTAAGAGCAAGTCCTTCTTTCGATGCGAGCTCTACGGGTGTGAGTCCTGCCAAATCAAAGGCCTTTTGTGCCTCCATGATTTCGCCTTTGTACTCAACTCTGCCGAGCCCGATAAGACCGAGTGCGATGCAGGAAAGCGGAGCCAAATCTCCGGAAGCCCCTACAGAACCCTTTTCGGGAACGAGAGGATGTATCCCCGCGTTAAGCATGTCTACGAGTGTCTGGAGAGTTTCAAGCCTTATTCCCGAGTTTCCGTGGGAAAGCGAATTGGCTCTGAGGAGCATCGCGGCTCTTACATACTTGGTTTCGTAGTTGTTTCCGAGTGAGCAGGTATGGCTTATTATGAGATTCCTCTGAAGCAACGCCGTTTGCTCCGGTGTGATTGAAACATTTGCAAACTTGCCGAATCCTGTAGTCAGCCCATATATAACCGCTTTTTCGGCCACTTTCTTTTCGACATAGGCTCTGGTTTTTTTAACCGCCTCTTTGGCTTCCGGTGAAATCTCAACCTTTTCAAAGTTGCGGCATACGCTGATGACCTGGTCTACCGTCAGGTCATATCCATTGATAATTACTGCCATGATAATACTTCTCCGTTTCTCAAATAAATATGTGTAAAAACAATATTTTATGCGTTTGGCTTCTCAGCCCTTTTTTCTTGATTTCATTATACCTTTTTTATCATTTCTATGCAAGGGTAATTTTTATTTATCCTTGTATATCAACGGAAATTATGTATTGTCGATTTTTTGTCATTCATCTGTCACCTGTCCTCGCGCTGTCATTTTC
This sequence comes from uncultured Oscillospiraceae bacterium, assembly GCA_964345365.1. Taxonomy (GTDB): domain Bacteria; phylum Bacillota; class Clostridia; order Peptostreptococcales; family Anaerovoracaceae; genus RUG754. The sequence goes on along the minus strand of CAYFQR010000018.1, from coordinate 10,714 downwards.
ACCCTTTAACGCTTTATCTTATTAACGCTTTATCGTGTATAATTATTTAATGTTCTGCCGTCCGTCGACATAGTGTTCCAATCGGGTTGCGAATTACAAAGAGAAAGCGCCAAACAACATAACGGGAAACCTTTTTCGATTCGCCAGAGTAATCCCACTCGTAGCCTCAAGGAGAAAGAGTTAAACAGCATAACGGGAAAAGCCAAACACTATAGTCGCGCTAAAACGGCTCCCCGTGAAAAACAGGAAGCCGTTGCAGTGTATTATTCATATCTTGGCAGTGAACACTCTTGACTTAAGCCGTGAGAAGTTCAATAATGTCATATATTAAATGCCGGGATATTGTTCGCGAATGCATGCTTCTGCCATATACGCATTTCGGCGGACTATATCGGCATTATGCTCGGCGGTTTTTACAGTGCCGACCTGATAATGTTCTCTACTTTCTCCGGGAGTGCTTTGAGCTCTTCGCGGGATAGCGTGCTTACGTCGATTAGCGGGTGAATCGTGACGTCGAAAGATGTTCCTTTGACTATGCGATTTTTTTCTTCAAAAAATCGGTATGCGCCGCTTATCGTTATAGGCACAATCGGAACTCCCGCTTTGGTGGCTAATTTTAAGCTCCCTGCTTTCATTTCGCCCATTTCGGGACCTTTGCTCCTCGTTCCCTCGGGGAATATGCACAATGAAAATCCCTGTTTCAGATACTCAGCCCCCTCATTTATCATTCGGAGCGTGTCTCTGACATCATCTCTTTCGATGAACAATCCTCTGGTCTTCAATATGTAATCATTGAGCTTCGGGATTTTGCTGTTTTCTTTTTTCGAAATGAAACCCAGCTGGAACGGCACAATATGAAACATTGCCACTATGTCAATGTAGCTTTGATGATTGGACACGAAAACGACCGGACCCGATTCCGGCATATTCTCTTTTCCGACTACGTTTATAGCTGTCTCAAACTTTTCTATAAGCATATCCGACCAGTTTTTCTCGGCTTCTCTTATATGCTTTCTCTCGGCTTCCGTATCGCCGCTTTGTCTTGCCGCATCTATCGGTGCCGCATATTTTTGAACCGCCAAAAATGACTTGATAAGAAAAGCGATATGTGGTATTTGGCTTAATATGTTCATCTGTTCCGCTCCTCTTTTTTTAATAATTGAAGCTTGCATGGCTGAAATTACGAGCGTTCACAACCGTGGCATAGAACCGGTAACATTAAGTAATTCCGGTTCAGTCGTTAATTCGGTCTATCAATATCTCCGCAAGCCTCTTGTCAGCTCCGAGAGTTTTTCCCATGGTAACCTTGACGCCGGGGTATTCTTTGGTTGCTTCCGCCAGCTCCTCCGGGATATCTTTTTTAATATGAATTCCTTCGAACAAAAAATACGGAACGACTTTTATTTCATCGACGCCCTTCTCCACGAGCTTCTTGACTCCATGTTCTATGTTTTCCTCGCAAAACTCCATATATGCTATTTCAACCGGGCAGTCAATCTTTTCTCTTACCATGTCCACCACACTGTTTATGGTGTTCTTGGTAGCCTCTACCCTGCTTCCGTGTGCTAAAATCATTACACCTTTCATAAATGACACCTCTTTTCTTTAATTGTCTATCCCCTTCATTTTGGCTGCGACAGGTTCGACAATTACAGCCGCAACATTCCCTGCATTTGCCTTTAGAAGTTTATCCACGCCGCTCAAGTCATTATATGTCGTATTCAGCGCATCCTGCGATGCTCCTCTCGTAACGGTTTCGTTCCGAATCAGTAATAATTATCATTTTGCAAACTGTCTCATATTTATTTATATAATGCCCTAAAAGTGTTGCTTAGTCAACTAAATTCCGCTTTGAAAATTTGGTTTGGGAGCAATGGGAAAGCGGCCCCGATTAAGAGCCGCTTTTACTTGTTTTTTAAGTTCTTCAAGTAGTTTAATTTTTGTATTTTAATTCAATTTTTTGCTGCTTACCCTTTTCTGTTTACAGCAGTTACGGCGAAGCTGCTACTGTTTCGCCAAGTTTACAGCAGTTTCGACGAGGTTCTCCAGATTCCCATTTTCTCAGCTTCGGCTATGAGCTCGTCTCTGAAGTCGGGATGAGCTATGGAGATGAGGAGCTCGGCTCGCTGCCATGTGGATTTACCTTTTAGTGATACCGCGCCGTATTCCGTTACGATGTAGTCCGTACACATACGCGGCGTGGTAACTATCGACCCGGGTGCAAGCGTAGGAGATATTAGCGAGCGGCGTTCACCGTTCTTCATCACCTTCGTTGACGGCGTGCAGAGGAAGCTGCTTCCTCCCTTGGAACCGAATGCGCCCATTACGAAGTCGAGCTGCCCACCGGTTCCGCTCAGCTGCCTGTATCCGTCCGTCTCGGAACATACTTGTCCATAGAGGTCTACAGCCACACATCCGTTTACAGAAATAAAGTTAGGTATACTTGAAATAGTGGCAAAGTTGTTCACATAGTTTACCGGTGCGCAGCAGCATATCGGATTATCATCTATGAAATCATAGAGCCTCTTAGTGCCGCCGGCGAAGGTGTAGATTGCCTTGTCCTCGTCTCTCGGTTTGTTTCCCGTGAGCTTGCCGGCTTCATAAAGGTCGACATATGCGTCGGTGAACATCTCGGTATGTCCCTCAACATGCTTGATATCGGACTCGGCTATCATCTTGCCTATATAATTCGGAAGTGCGCCGATTCCGAGCTGTATGGTACAGTTTGAACGTATATGTTTTACTACGTGCTCTGCGATTTTTTTATCGTCTTCGGACGGGTCTTTGGCAGGGATCTCCGCAAGTTCCGTGTTTGAACCCTCTACGATGTGGTCGACGTTGCAAAGATTAAGCTCCGTCTTATAGCCGTGTGCGATAGGCATTTTTTCGTTGACTTCAACTATGATTTTTTTTGCGGACTTGATAACTCCCCACATGTCCGCTACCTGCGGCCCTAAGTTGAAGTTTCCGTACTTGTCCATAGGCGCAACCTGTAAGCATGCTATGTCGATACCGTTATTGTTGTTCGTCCAGTGGAACGGGAGTTCGGAGAACATCATCGGCACATACCAGCATCTTCCCTCGCAGTTCATCTTCCTGTCCAAGCCGGAGAAATGCGCCGACGCCATTCTTACCTGGTCGGGCGAGCTTGTCGCATTATATATCTCGAAAGGGCCCCTTCTGATAGCGACGGTTGAGATGACCGTCACGTCTTTTAATTCGCTTCCTCTGAGGGCGAGTGCTTTGTCGATATCGACAACCGTTCCGCAGCCTAAACCGAAGTGAACTCTGTCTCCGTCTTTTACCATCGCCGCAGCCTGCTCCGCCGTGACGAGTTTACGCTTATATTCGCTGTTTAATTCTGATATCTTGTACATAAAATCATCCCTACTTTTCAGCAATCTCCTGTTTGTTAAAAAATACACAAATGCAATTCTTATTGTAACCTTTTATCGTTAAAATTTCAACAATATTTCGAATTTTCCTATGTACTTTAGGGCGTACAAGGCTTTACAGGACGCTCTTAAATAAAACACATAGGCAGATAGATATACGGAATATAATTCTTTTGTTATTAATATTTCGTATTTTTGTTTGTACTATAGAAGCCCGATTGATTTTTATTGCCTGTTTTTATTGATTTTTCCTCTTTGATTTTCGAAAAATCTGTGTTATTATATCTGTACATATATGCGTCTCCTTAGGTCAACGGATAGACCGGCCGCCTCCTAAGCGGCAAATGGCGGTTCGATTCCGCCAGGGGATACCAATATGAGAGCCGACATTCCTTGAATTAAAGGGTCTCGGCTCTTTTTTAGGGCTGTATGTTTCTTTAGGACATGCGGCTCTAAGCGGCAGTTTCTTTGATTGGTAAGGACTGTTCGCTAAACTTTTTTGATAAATTCGCATAAAAAAAGGAGGATTTTTAATGCTTAACGACATCATTACTCCGCAAAAGGAGTTTTTTGCAGACGGTGTGCAAACGGTTCTTAGGGGCCACGAAAACAGAAGCCGCCGCGTAGCGCTCTTAAAAGGCAATCTCGTTCAAAACAGCCGGAGCAACAGCCGCGGCATCAGTGCAAGGGTGACAAAAAACGGCAGATACGGTTTCGCTTCGACCGCTTCCTACACCGAGGAGGACGCAAAAAAAGTTCTGAAGGAGGCTACCGACAACGCGGTCTTCCTGGACTTAAGGGCAAAATCCGCCGGAAGAAGCTATCCGGCTCTTGAAAACAAACTGATAGTTCCGCCGAGACTCATCGTCGATTTTGAGCAGAAGAGAATGATTGAGCTCTGCCGCACAGTCGACGACTATATAGTGAAGAACTGCCCTAAAATTATCAGCAGGAATGTAGTATACACGGAAGACTCTCAGGATAAGATTGTCTTGACCTCGGATGCTTCAAGCGGCAGGGTGACTTATCCTCGCTGCTATCTCTATGTTATTCTGACCGCCGAGTCCAATTCCGGAGCGCCTGTTGAAGTATTCAAGGCTTTCGGCGGAGGAGGCAGTTTCGGAGACAATTTCGATAGCCTCGATGATATATATCCTATGATTGACGACCTCTACGAGAAGCTTATGGATAAGGCTGACGGAGTTTATGCCGATGCAGGTATGAAAACCGTAATTTTAGGAGGCATGATGGGCGGCATGCTCGCACACGAAGCGGTCGGTCACACCGTAGAAGCCGACCTCGTACTCGGCGGAAGCGTCGCGGGGCCTAATCTCAACAAACCCGTTGCTTCGGAGCTTGTGACTCTTGTGGACTATGCGAATGAAGCTCTCGGTGAAACCTGCCCGCTTCCTGTTTATCTGGACGACGAGGGCACAGCCGCAACCGATGCGATTCTCATCGAAAACGGTATTCTGAAAGGCTATATGAATAGCCGCGAGACTGCGGAACTCTACGGAGTTGCTCCTGCGGGTAACGCTCGCGCATGGGCGTTCAGCGACGAGCCTCTCATCAGAATGAGAAATACCGTTATCAATCCCGGCACGAGCAAGCTCGAAGATATGATTGCTTCCATAGATGACGGGTACTACCTTATCGACAGCTCTAACGGTCAGGCGGACCTCACGGGCGAGTTCATGTTCGGTGTATCCATCGGTTATGAAATCAAAAAAGGCAAATTGGGACGTGCGCTTCTCGACACTACCGTTTCAGGCATAGCATTCGAGATGCTTAAGACCGTCGACATGGTTTCTGATAATGTGTGCTGGTCTTCAAGCGGCTTCTGCGGCAAAAAACAAATGATGCCTGTCGGAATGGCCGGCCCTGAAATGAGATGCAAGATTATGATAGGAGGAAGATAAGATGGCTGAATTAAATAATATCTCTTCCGCGCTTGCGGAATTGCTTAAGACTTCGGGCATTGAAAAATATGCTCTGAGCGTGTCCGAAGGCGAAAAACGTGAGTTAAACACTGAGGAAACATCGTTTTCCCTGTTTAGAACAACTCTCGGTCAACGAGTTTCGCTCTCCGTTTTTTTAGACGGCAAAAAAGGTTCTTCCTCTGGTACCGACTTCACTTCCGAAGGTCTTAAAAAAGTCGTGGACGATGCTGTGTCCGGTGCGGAATCCTCATCTCCCGACGAAGCAAACGACATCGCCGAAAAACAGGAGCCGAAAGTATTTCATTCGGGCCCTTACGACGCGGACATGGAGCTTCTGTACTCGAGAGTTTCCGAGAGCTTTGACGAGATAAAGGCTGATTTCCCTAAAATCAGATTGATGCAAGTAGTAGCCGCACATGATAAGGGACACACGATATACCTAAACTCAAACGGCACGGAATTCGAAAGCTTCAACGGACTTTATTCGGTATTTTATGAGTTTGCAGGGAACGACGGTGAACGTACCACAGGACTCAGCTATTGTTCTTTGCTTATGAGTGACCTCGAAAAACCGATACTCACTCAAGGGCTTCTAAGAAAGCAGCTTGAAGATACCGAAAAGAGTCTCTCTACATATCCTGTTGAGGGCAAATTTGAAGGCGAAGTTATCCTCACTCCTAATGCACTTGGAGAATTCGGAAGCTTCCTCGTAGATAACTTCATGTCGAGCGGCGTTATCATGGACGGGACAAGCCTTTGGCTCGATAAGATAGGTGAAAGGGTCGCAAGCGACAAGATAAGTATAAGCCTTAAGACAGAAGATGAACGGCTCGCTATAAGCGATCACTTCACAGGTGACGGCTATAGGTCTGAGAATGTCGAACTCATCGAAAAAGGAGTGCTTAAGTCACACCTTCTCAGCCTGTACGCTGCGAAGAAGACCGAAAGACCTGTAACAAAAAACTCGGGTCAGCTCTTTGTAATGGGTGCGGGAGATTCCAATCTCGAAGATATGATTAAAGGTATCAAGCGCGGCCTTATCGTAGACGGCTTCTCGGGCGGAATGCCCGGTGCCAACGGCGAGTTTTCCGGAGTCGCAAAAAACAGCTTCTACATAGAAGACGGCGAAATCAGGGGTGCCGTTATGGAAACGATGATAAGCGGCAACCTGGTGGATATGTTCAGTAATGTAACGTCACTGTCTGCTGAATTGATCTCAGACGGAGGCAGCCTGCTGCCGTACATGGCGACAAGCGGGATTACGATTTCAGGTAAATAATACACCGGTTTACAACAATTCCGATTTTTCACACTGTTGAAAATGAACTTATACTTCCGAGAACCACCGGTGAAAGAAGTCACATGTATTCTCGGCTGTGGTGCAAAAGCAAATCTAAAACGGTGCTGAGCGAAAAATGCCGGCACCGTTTTAAAGTAAGCTTTTTATCTTGTTGTATTTGTTTTTTCATCTTAATCCGATTTTTATCCTAATCAATATTTACTTAACTATGTTATGGTAAATTTCTGTTTGTGCACTTCTTTAAGCCGTCTTGCTCCCGATTTCCTTGCTTATCAAGCGTCTTGCAAGCAAAACGTTTCCTTTTAGATATTTTGCGATTAGATTCTTTGTCCCGGCATATTTTTTTGATTAGTTGCCGACTCTTTTAGCATCTATGCTATGACATTGTAGCAAACAGTTTCGAGCCTCTGTCTTTTAGCCAGCCGAGCAATATAGCGGACAATATTATCATTATAACTGATAATATGCTCACATAGATATATGTTCCTGTTTTTTCTCCGATTACGATGTAGAGCCATACGAAGCCTGCGGTGAGTAACCACCCTCCCAACATCAATATCATATTATTAAGGCTCTGCTTGATAGGGGCGGCTTCATTTGTCCAGTCGAGGTTCGGTCTCTTAACATTAATCGCCAATCCCGCTGCAGCATAAAGCACGACGAAGCAGAACGCCGGAACAAACGCTGCGAAAAAATCTATCAACTTGAATCCGAGCACATAGCAGACCGCTGCATTAAGCATTATCATAGGCGGAACCGTTATATAAAGCTGCACTTTGATTTTCGCCATGAATACGTCTATCGGTCTGACCGGCAAGGATTGGAGAATCCAGATGGACTTGCCTTCAAGAGAGATTGACGGTGTAGTCGTATTGGTCGTAGTCGATATTGCCATAAGTGCCGCAGCAAGCAGCACTGTTACCGCTTGTGTCGCATCTGTTCCCTGCTGCAATACTTGTGCGAGTATAAAACCGACAAATCCTCTGAGTGCATCCGCCTTAATAAGTGATGCAACTGCCAGCCCTATCATTATTACGCTTCCGAGTCCGCAGTTCATCATATATAGAGAGCTCGACGTAAATCTTTTGAATTCCTTCTTAAACAGCGCCGTGCTAAGGTTTTCGGTCTTAATCATATTGGACTTGTATTTTTTCTTCGCAGAGCTGTAGCTTGCGGTTGCGAACTTGACGAAGCTCGCTGTCATCACGAAATATACTATAAGGAAAATCGCGACGGCTATGAGGAACGATATGATAAATGCTTTCGTATCGCCTGTAAGCCCCATGCCGTAGAGGTATATCGGGTATGCCCATGTCTTTAGGCCCGCGCTGAAGCTTTCACTGTTTTCTATCAGATAGCTTATCAGCTTATTTATCCGGAAATAGTAATAGTAGAATATTCCCAACAGTACGATACTTATAGCTGTCGTAACCATGCTGTTATTCTTGAATCTGTTATTTATAATGGCTACGACATATCCGAGTACACTGCTTATCGCAAGCGTGAAAAGCCCGACTGCGAACACCATTATAGATCCGAAAGCGAGTATCTTAGGTGTTAGCAGCCCCGCTTCGCCATAGTAGGCGAGAGCGGCTACGGTTCCCGTTGCCGAGAACAGAATGCTTAGGATAAAAAGGCTTGTCATCTTGGCAAAGAGTATTTTCCAGGGCGGTATCGGCAGCGACAGCAGCAAGTCGTTGTCCTTTGCTCTGAAAAAGCTCAAGTCCGCGCTGAACATACATATCAGTGTTCCTAAAATCACCCCGTAAAGACCCATAAAAACAAAGTATATCCAGTCAAGCCCAATCGGGAACAGCGCTCTGCCGAAAGCCTCAGCGTTTCCATAGGATGCCATAAACAGCGAAAATGCAATCATGAGATACAGCACCAATGCAAGAGCTGCACCTTTCATTACGCTTCTCGGTTTCTTCGCTCTCAGGAATTGAGTGCTCAACTCAAAAATCTGTTTTTTAATTAATGCTCTTAACATCATGGCTTATTCCTCCAGCTCCAAGAATACTTCTTCGAGGGATTCATCGCCCGTTACTTCTTCGGTGGTTCCTGATTTAATCAGCACGCCGTTCTTAATTATTGCAATCTTATCGCAGAGTTTCTCTGCAACCTCAAGCACATGTGTCGAGAAGAATATTGCACCGCCCTTGTCACAGAGTTCCCTCATCAGCCCCTTCATTATGAATGCGGCTTTAGGGTCAAGTCCTACGAAAGGTTCGTCCATGATGAGAAGTTTAGGTTCATGTATCAATGCGGAAATAATGGCGAGTTTCTGTTTCATGCCGTGCGAATATGAAGATATCGGCTGCGCAAGGTCTGATGTCAATTCAAACTTAGCGGCATAATCGTTTATCCTCTCGCTGCGCACACTGTTTTCAATTCTAAATATGTCCGCTATGAAGTTCAGATACTGCACACCTGACATATAATTATATAAATCCGGGTTGTCCGGGATATAGGCTATTATTTTTTTCGCCCCGATAGGATTTTCTTTTACCAAAATTCCGTCGACGGTTATCTCACCCTCGTCGAATTCGAGTATGCCCACTACTGATTTTAGAGTGGTGGTCTTGCCTGCGCCGTTATGTCCTATGAAACCGTAGATTTCTCCGGGTCTTATGTGAAGGCTTAAGTCGTTTACAGCCTTTTTCTGACCGTATGTTTTAGTTAGATGCTCTATTTTTAGCATGTTTTCCCCCTTGTATTATTAATATGATGAAGTTTTTCACGGTTTTGTATGAAACTTTTGCGTTTTTCTTCGTTGCAATTATAACTTTTTGATATCAGATTGTCAATGTTGTTATGCAAAAGACATATTCAGATTGCCAATGTTGTTATGCAAAAAACATACACATTCCGAGTCGGAATATATGGGCTGAACCTCTATCCTTTTTTTGTGAAGATGATTTACATAACTTTTTTATTTATCAATTCGATATAATGTCAAAACTATTTTTTGTCTAAAATACAATATATAATTGACATTTAGCAATTAATATATTACAATACGGAGGCAGGAGGGCGTATGAAAAATATCAAAATGAAAGTCGCACGAGCTGAATGCGATATGAAGCAAGAAGATTTAGCAAAGGCGGTGGGTGTAACGCGGCAGACAATAGGATTAATAGAAGCAGGCGATTACAATCCTACGCTTAATTTGTGCATCGCAATTTGCAAGGCGCTTAACAAGACACTAAACGATTTATTTTGGGAGGGGAACAATGAATAACAATATAAATGGAGATGAACGCATCTTAGCAGAAAGAAGAAAAATACAGAGCAGGGCAGGAAAAAATAAACAAAAAATTGGATGATGACGATATATACGATAATGATATTTAATTACTAAATTAAAGCGGTGGTGTAATATGAAAGTTGAATTAAAAAAATGGACAAAAGATATGAGCGGTGACCTCATAAGAATATGTAACAATGTCGACAGGCAATATCTCTCGGACAGGATTCCCGACCCTTATACCGAAGAATCGGCGGATTGGTGGCTCGGTATGGTTGACGATAGTGAAGGCGTGAGCGGAGTTTTTCGTGCCATTGTAGTTGACGGTGAAATAGCGGGCAATATTTCTGTAGAGCAGAGCTCTGACATTTACCGCAAGGTCGGAGAAATCGGCTATCTGCTGCTTACGGATTTTTGGTCGAAAGGAATTATGACGGAAGCGGTAAGGCTTATATGTAAGACAGCTTTCGCCGAGCTTGATATCGTTCGTATTAACGGCAACACCTTTTCACCTAATGTTGCCTCTCAAAGAGTCCTTGAAAAGAGCGGTTTCATAAAAGAAGGCACTCGTAAAAAGGCGGTTTATAAAAACAATAATTTCTATGATTTGGAAATGTACGGGATATTAAAATGATTCCGATATACTCGAAATACTTGAGTACTCTCGCTATTAACGCACTCTTTGAAGGTGAAGGCTTTTTTATACATCTCATAACCTGAGTCACAGATGTTTTCGGCTTTATTATAAAAAATCTTTGCCTTAAAAAATAGGGACGCCCTGAAGCTGCCTTCGCTTCAAGGCGTTTTTTGCTGTTTAAGTTTTTTCGGTGCT
>CAYFQR010000017.1:23565-34767 GCA_964345365.1 uncultured Oscillospiraceae bacterium | reverse complement strand
CTCGCTCCTCGTATTGCCGCAAGATGCGATACGGGACTCACGGCTGACTGCACACATCTCGATGTTAAGGTTTCAAAATACATCGAATTCGCAAAAGAAAACACCACATTAGACACTTCAACATTAGACCCTGACGACCCGTCAACAGGAATCAAGCAGACTCGTCCTGCATTCGGCGGTAACCTCATGGCTACCATCGTTTGCCCTAATACACGTCCGCAGATGTCAACAGTTCGTCCGGGCGTAATGCAGAAGATAGAACCTCTTTCCTGCCCGCAGGGTGAAATCGTTCATGTTAAACCTGAAATCGCAGAAGACGACATCAGAATCAAGGTTATAGAAGTTGTTAAGTCCGCTAAGGAATTAGTTTCCCTTACAGATGCCAAAATCATCTGCTCCGGCGGTCGTGGCCTTGGAGATGCTTCCGGCTTCGAGCTTATCAAAGAATTCGCCGACAAGGTTGGCGGAGTTGTAGGCTCCTCCCGTGCTGCTGTTGATGCGGGTTGGATCGACCATTCACACCAGGTAGGTCAGACAGGAACTACGGTTAAGCCTGAAATCTACTTTGCATGCGGAATCTCCGGTGCTATTCAGCACTTGGCAGGAATGCAGACTTCACAGTGCATCGTAGCTATCAACAAGGACGCAGAAGCTCCTATCATGGAAATCGCCGACTACGCAATCGTAGGAGACCTCTACAAAGTCATCCCTGAAATCATCAAGGAATGGGACAACGCGGAAGCTCTCTATGACGCAACTACAAGAGCTGAGGGCGGAACCCCTGAGGTTTGTGAAGTTAAATAGCTGCAAAAGGCAATAGCCGATTAAAAAAGTTGAAAGTTAATTAGCTATAAACAGGCATCCCCGAAGAAATTCGGGGATGTTTTTTAGCCCGTGAAAACCGAATGCGACGGGAAATGACCGAATAAGACGATGGTCTTGCATAGGGCGATGAATGAAAGTATAATAGGAATCAGGTAGAATGGGAGAGAATATATGAAAATTCGTTTTAGATTCATTCAGGATAATTCTGCCGAGGGGATAGAAGTCACCATTCGCGCCTGCGAAAAAAATGATGATGTGGAGAAGCTGCTTTCCAAACTCTCGGTAGAACCGGAACGGATTTTGACGGCTACGAAATCTTCAGGTCGACAAGCAAGACCAAGTTCAGCAAGAATCCGATTTTTAAGACCGCCGGCACTAAGAACAGCTATCTTAACACAAAGAATATCAAAAAAGGCAAAACCTACTATTACAAAGTAAGAGCCTATAAGCTTGTGAACGGTGAGAAGATATATACAGGCTGGTCGACAAAGACCTGGAAGACGCCTAAGAAGTAGATAAAGCGAGGTTACTAAGGTTTTGCTTAACTGATTTCACTCAATGATTTTTGATTGCCAAACAATACAAAACTGAGCAGGTATCATGCGGCAGCTCGCATATGTCATACTTTCCTCGTTCGCGTGACTGAAGGCTGCTTGCTCACATAATAAGACGGACTCTGAAAGAAAGTCTCGGACTTATCATCCGTACCGTTTCAGAGTCCGTTTTGTTTGAGTAAAAGCTAAACTTCTTTATTTTTTACATACTTTTTGCTACGCAAGACATGAATAGTGTGCTACAATGATTTCAAGAAAAAAGAAATATATTAAAAAGCCGACAAGGAGATAGTATATGAAACTTGACTCAAAAAGAACCATACTGATAGGATTCGCTTTCCTGTCAATAAGCGCGTTTTGGCAGATGTACGACAATATAATACCTTTGATACTAAAGTACTTCTTTGAAATAGGCGATGCGCTTTCGGGCTTCATAATGGCGCTTGATAATATTTTCGCCCTCATAATGCTCCCTGTTTTCGGTGCATTGTCGGACAAGGTGACCACCAACAGAGGCAAGAGAACGCCGTTCATTTTGGTAGGTACAGTGCTTGCGGTAATTTTCATGATGGTGCTTCCGATAGCGGCAAATATGCGTAATCTGGCACTTTTTGTAGTAATGCTGCTGCTTACACTTATGGCCATGGGAGTTTATCGTTCACCGGCGGTTTCACTCATGCCCGATGTGACACCGAAGCCGCTCAGGTCAAAAGGTAATGCCCTGATTAACCTGATGGGTGCGGTCGGGGTCATTGCGGTTTTAGGGCTCACAATGGTTCTCTCCGGAGAAAAAGGAGATAACACTCCGAACTATATACCGCTATTCGCAACGGTCGCGGGCATTATGGTGATTGCACTCGTAATTCTGCTTACGGCGGTGGACGAGAATAAATTTGTCGAGGAACGCATAGCTGTCGAAAAAGAATACGGCATATCTGAAGAAACGGATGAAGATGACGGCGCAAATGGCGAAAAAGCCGCCTTGCCTAAGGACGTTAAGCGCTCACTTGTTTTTCTTCTTCTTTCCGTGGCATTCTGGTATATGTCATATAATGCGGTGACGACTTCGTTCTCGAAATATGCGACGGAGATGTGGGGAATGGGCGGCGGCTCTTATGCGGGTGCCATGCTGCTCGCTTCGGTAGGCGCGCTTGTATCTTTTATACCGATAGGTATAATCTCATCTAAATTAGGTAGGAAGAAGGTCATAGTTTTCGGCGTTTCACTCCTTGCGGCATGCTGGTTCACCGGTGTATTTTTCGGGACTCCGAACGTAGGGATATATGTAGTCTTTGTGCTTGTCGGCATGGCATGGGCAGCGATAAACGTAAACTCATATCCAATGGTCGTCGAGATGTGCAAGGGTTCGGATATCGGCAAGTTTACAGGTTACTATTACACTTTTTCGATGGCGGCACAGGTATTCACTCCTGTTTTTTCCGGTATCTTCCTGCAATATGTCGGATATTGGACGCTTTTCCCTTATGCGACCGTTTTCTCGATAATAGCTCTTATAACAATGCTGAAAGTTAAACACGGAGACTCTAAGCCGGAAGCGCCGAAAAAAGGTGTGGAGGCATTTGAAGATTTGGATGTGTAGAGGTTGAAGAAACAAAAAATCGAAGAACTTAAGAAATACAGGTATGCTCATCGGGGGCTTCACAGCAAGCCTGAAATACCCGAAAATTCGATGGTGGCTTTTTTGCGTGCGGTTCAGCGGGGATTCGGTATAGAGCTTGATGTGCGTCTTACATCGGATAAAAAAATTGCCGTCATACACGACTCTTCATTGGCGAGAGTAACCACAATGAGGGCGGACGGCAGAGCTGTTCTTCCCGAGAATATTGATTTCCCGACTGAAACGCTATGTGTTTCAGAGGAAAGGATAGAAGAAATCACTCTTGCGGAAGCGAAAAAATATCCTTTGGAAGAGTCCGACGAAAGAATCCCTGAATTAAAAGAAGTCCTTAAGCTTGTTGCAGGCAAGGTTCCGCTCATAATCGAGCTTAAACCTACAGATGAAAATCTGAAAGAGCTTACGGATATAGTCATGAAAGAGCTCAGAGAATATGACGGGCTATATGCGGTCGAGTCGTTTAACTCGCTTGCGGTCAAGTATCTTAGAGAAGCATATCCCGATGTAATAAGGGGACAGCTTGCGACCGACTTCAAAAAAGACGAGGAAGAAATGAAAGAAGGAGACCCGAGGGAGAGAGTTCATGTTGATAAACATATAAACTATATACTGAGGGAGCTCAAGCTCAACGCGATAACCAAGCCGGATTTTGTCGGATACAATTTTGAACATCGAAGAAACAAAAGCTTCAAAAAATTCAAGGGCATGAAGGTTTATTGGACTATAAAGAATCCCCTTGATATGGCGATAGCCGAGAAAAAAGGCATAGTGTGCATATTCGAAAGGTTCATTCCAAAAGATAATCGCTTCGGAGGGATTATATAGAAACTCAGGAAAAAAACAGCATGCTAAGATTTGTCTTCGCACATATTGCTTAGCGACTGCTCTCCTGTATGTAATAAACTTATGAGTGGCAATAACGATAGTAATATGATTTCAAAAAACCGATGTGGCTCACAATCCATACCGGTTTTTTTATCTTATTTTATTTTTCTTATTTCTGCGGCGTACCGTACCGTCAAGATTCTTTTTCTTGCGTGTACTGTCCTTGAACCGGTTTTTTCGCTTAGAAAAAATAGATCTCCTTCTCCTCAAGACAACCGAAACAACCCTCGCTATAATATAAATAAGGACTATTGCGAGGATGGCAATAACAGTGAGGAAAACCGTTTGATTTTGAGAGATTTTTTCTATCACTTAACTTGTCTCCGCGTAATTTTTTGCACTAGTATACATATTTTGAACATATCGTGACTGATGTCACGAACATTCCTAAATTATATTATAAACTAAATAAACAGGCGACGCAACACAAACGGCGTCTTGAACCTCTCGCGGCTTAAGTCACAAGTGTTCTCGCAGGGTTATAAGCAATATTTTCATCATATCATCACCTAATTATTAGCACTCTATCATAGTGAGTGCTAAAATTCTCTTGACTTTTGATATTATAGTAGTAAAATATAATCAGACGAGTTTGTACTCGGATATTATATGTTACACGTTAAAAAACGACAATGATATACAGTTGCCAAAAAACGACAACAGTTAGCATGAAATGAATTTAATTTAATAAACGGGGGGATTAATATGAACATAGAAAAATACACACAGAATGCGCGTCAGGCGGTATTTGACGCTCAGAATTCGGCTATTTCCGAGGGGCATCAGGTTGTTGACGTTGAGCATCTCCATATGGCTCTGCTTTCACAGATGGACGGACTTATTCCGAAACTGCTCGGCTATATTGAAGTCGATGCTTCTTCGGTTGCACTCGATGTCAAGCGCGAGCTTGATAAATTGCCTAAGGTGAGCGGCAATGCGGACAGCACCTATATGTCGCGGAGGCTTTCGACAATATATATTAAAGCCGAAAAAATTGCGCAGGACTTCAAAGATGAGTACATTTCAGTCGAGCATCTTTATCTTGCAATTATGGAAGAAAACGGCACGCCGTCGTCTCGCATCTTAAAAAAATATGAGATTACGAAAGAAAAATTTCTTTCAGCGCTTTCCAAGGTGAGAGGAAACCAGAGGATAACCGGAGACAATCCTGAGGATAACTATGAGGCGCTAAGTAAATACGGTCGTGACCTTGTTGATATGGCGAGAGAGGGCAAGCTCGACCCTGTAATAGGAAGGGACAGCGAGATAAGACACACCGTGCAGATTCTGTCGAGAAGAACAAAGAACAATCCTGTACTAATCGGTGAGCCCGGAGTGGGAAAGACCGCCGTTGTAGAGGGACTCGCACAGAGAATCGTCAACGGCGACGTGCCGGAGGGACTTAGGGATAAGACTATATTCGAGCTTGATATGGGAGCGTTGATTGCCGGTGCCAAATTCAGAGGTGAATTTGAGGAGAGATTGAAATCGGTGTTGAATGAGGTCGAGAAATCGGACGGCAGAATCCTTTTGTTCATTGATGAAATACATAATATTGTCGGGGCAGGCAGAACCGAAGGCTCAATGGACGCGGGGAATATACTTAAGCCTAAGCTTGCGAGAGGCGAGCTTCACTGTATAGGCGCGACGACTTTGGACGAATACAGGAAGTACATCGAAAAGGATGCCGCACTTGAGAGACGTTTCCAGAAAGTCATGATAAGCCAGCCGACCGTTGAAGACACCATCTCTATATTAAGAGGGCTCAAGGAGAGATTCGAGATACATCACGGAGTAAGGATAACAGACAATGCATTGATAGCGTGTGCTACGCTTTCGGACAGATATATATCGGACAGGTTCTTGCCGGATAAGGCGATTGACCTCATGGATGAAGCGGCTGCAAGGATACGCACGGAGATTGATTCCATGCCGCAGGAACTCGATGAGATATTCAGAAAGATAATGCAGCTTGAGATTGAGAAGCAGGCGCTTTCAAAAGAAAAAGACGACCGTGCCACAGCTGCAAGGCTTGAGACTCTTGAGAGGGATTTGTCGGAATTAAGAGAGGAAGACAAAAAACTCAGAATGCAGTGGGAAGCCGAAAAAAAGGCGATATCAGAGCTGAAAGAGACAAAGGGACAGATTGAAGAGGTAAAACACCTTATCGAAGAAGCGGAAAGGCGCTATGATTTGGAGAAGCTTGCAGAGCTCCGATACGGGACGCTTCCTGAACTTGAGAAGAAGCTTGAGGCGGAGAAGGACAAGGTGGAAAAGCAGGGTGCGGATTCCGGTGAGAGACTTCTAAAGGAGGAGGTGGGCGAGGAAGATATTGCCGAAGTAATATCAAACTGGACAGGCATCCCTGTAGCGAAGCTCGTTGAAGCGGAGCGTGACAAGCTTTTGAGACTTCCGGAAATCCTTCACAAAAGGGTTATCGGACAGGATGAAGGCGTGAGAGCCGTTTCCGAAGCGATTTTAAGAGCGAGAGCGGGACTCAAGGATGAAAACAGACCTATAGGTTCTTTCATTTTTCTCGGCCCTACGGGAGTGGGCAAGACCGAACTCGCAAAGGCTCTGTCCGAAGCTCTCTTTGACAGCGAGCGAAATATGATTCGTATAGATATGAGTGAATACATGGAGAAGCACAGCGTATCAAGACTCGTGGGTGCGCCTCCGGGTTATGTGGGTTACGATGAAGGCGGTCAGCTTACCGAAGCGGTCAGGAGAAAACCTTATTCGGTTATTCTCTTCGATGAGATTGAAAAGGCGCATCCCGATGTCTTTAATATTTTGCTTCAGCTTCTCGATGACGGCAGGCTGACGGACAATCAGGGGAGGACGGTTGATTTCAAGAACACCATCGTGATTATGACCTCTAACGTAGGCTCTGCCAAGCTGATTGAGAATATGACGGAGGACGGCGTAATACCTGACGATGTCAAGGAAAGCGTCGAGGCGGATCTTAAGAATTATTTCAGGCCGGAGTTTCTGAACAGAATTGACGATATAATAATGTTCTCCGCACTGACGAGGGAGCAGATAAAGTCGATAATCGAGCTTTCCGTGCAGGGCGTAATGAGGCGGCTGGAGGACAGGAATATCAAGCTTGTAATAGATAAGTCCGCAGAGAACTATATTGCGAATGAGGCCTACGACCCGCTTTACGGTGCGAGACCGGTAAACAGATATATACAGAAACATATCGAAACCGAGATTGCCGAGATGCTGATAAAGGGCAGCCTTATAGACAATCAGACGCTGCATATTACTGCGGGGGATAGGCTCATTTTCGAAGCAAAATAATTTTTGAAAAAGAATATTTATAAAAATATACGGGTTTTTTAGGATAAAACATAGAAAGAGGCTGAAACAACAGCCTCTTTCTTGTTTGAAATACCAAAATAATGCGCTTTTTTATATTATAGTTGTCAATTAACAGCGTGTCTACTCTTGCCATTCATAATGTGTATGTGATATAATGCTTGCTATGCAAATATTATATTGATAATATCTGCATATTCTGTTGTCATATATGATTCTGCTGTTTTTTGATAAAAAGAGTTGTATGACAAATAAAAAATTATCGTTTTGAAAGAAGGGAAGTGATGAATTGCTAATTTACGTCATCAAGCGTATTGTTGCCGCAGTTGCGACGGTACTGGTCATAATGACAATTACTTTCACGCTCATGAACCTGGTTCCGGGAAGCCCGTTCCTTACGGAGAAATCCACCCCGGAGCAGATTGCTTTAGCCAATGCCAAATACGGCTTGGATAAACCTAAGATTGTTCAACTTGGAAATTACATTGTCAATTATGCAAAAGGAGACTTGGGCGTGTCCCTTAAGATGCAGGAAGGTACTCCGGTTAAGGAAATCCTGTTCAAACAGGGGAAGTTCACATTATCCATTAAATTAGGACTCCTTGCGGTTTTCTTTTCCATAATATTCGGAATACCGCTCGGTTCTATAGCCGCATATAAGAGGGGAGGCTGGCTGGACGGCTTCCTGAGGGTATTTACTACCGTGGGTGTCGCGGTGCCTTCTTTCGTACTTGCCTCGACTCTTTTGATTATCTTCGCGGTAAAATTGGGCTGGCTGCCTAATATTTCAGGGAGTTTGCCGACTTGGAAAGAATACGTAATGCCGTTAATCGCATTGGGATTTTATGATGTATGCTACATTGCCAAGCTGACCCGTACATCCATGCTTGATGCTATAAATCAGGACTATATCCGCACGGCGAAAGCCAAAGGCGTAAAAAACAAATGGATTGTTCTGAAACATGCGCTTCGTAACTCGATGATTCCTGTTGTAACCTTTTTAGGCCCGCTCATTGCATCGGTTATCACGGGTTCTTTTGTAATAGAAACAACGTTTTCAATACCGGGGCTCGGCAAATATTTCGTTCAGAGCGTTTTGAGCCGCGACTATACGGTAATAATGGCGACTACGGTGGTGATTTCGGTTCTTGTAATCGCAATGAACCTGGTTGTCGATATCGTTTATAAGATAATTGACCCGAGAATCACATTAAGCTCGGAAGACGAATAAGGGGGGACTGAATAATGAAAAAAGAAATCGGAAAATTCAGCCCTTTCCAGGTAAATCCTGATAAAGTCTGGGCAGATTACGGGTTAAGCTGCAGTGATTTCGCACCTGCCACATCCTCCGAAAAGGAGAGCATGGTCGAAATCAGGAAGAGTGTATCATATTGGAGAGATGCGGCCAGGCGTTTTAAGAAAAACACCGTATCCATGGTAGCGCTTTTCATTTTTATAATTATTTTGATTTTCGCCTTCCTCGGCCCTTTGACAATTCCTTACGACTACGAGAAACAATACCGGTCCTCACAGAAACTCGGGCCGTTTGAGCATTCTCAGGAGGAGGAATTAATAAAGTCAATCGAAAAAGAAGTCGACGCCATGTTTGCGACATCGCTGCAGGCAGGAAGCATTACCGCTGTAGATGCGGGTGAATACTACATCAAGACAGGCGGCCAAATATACAATTTCATTTTAGAAAACAAGCTGAGTGACAGTGTTATTTGCGTTGACAAGAGTGCAGAGGATGTCCTTTTCATAGTGAAGAATGTCGATATCAAGGACGGTAAAATTACGAAGTCGGAACCTTTGGCATTCACGAGTGAAATAGGCGAACATTCCAATAGGCTCGACGTTCAGAAGAGCGTATTTCCGCATGTGGTCGGCACGGACTCTCAGGGACGTGACCTCATGGCGAGGACGATGTACGGCGCGAGAGTGTCCATAATCATAGGCATAGTGGCGGCTCTCATAGTTTTAGTTATAGGTTCCGCTTACGGAGCCATATCGGGGCTCAGCGGCGGAGCCGTTGACTTCGTAATGATGAGAATAGTGGAGCTCATATATTCGATACCGGAGATTCTCATAGTTCTGCTTCTCCAGGTCGTAATCAAAGACCCCCTTCAGGATTGGTTCGACAGCTCCGACACAATGATTGCCCATGCGCTCAGTACGCTCGGCTCGGGAGTTGTGAGTATATTCATCACATTCGCATTGCTATATTGGGTAACCATGTCGCGTATAGTCAGGGGACAGGTACTCATGCTCAAAAAACAGGAATATGTTACGGCGGCAACCGCACTCGGCGCGTCCAACGGCCGCATAATCAAGAGGCATCTTCTGCCGAACTGCGTGGGACAGCTTGTAATCACTACATGTCTTCAGATTCCGTCGGCAATTTTCCTTGAGTCATTCCTTTCCTTCTTGGGACTCGGTGTTTCAGCTCCTATGGCGAGCTTAGGTTCGCTGTGCTCCGATGCACTTGCGACCATTACGCTTTATCCTTACAGACTGTTGTTCCCGGGCACTATACTCACTATTATTGTGCTTACACTTAACCTTGTCGGGGACGGACTTCGTGACGCACTTGATCCGCGTCTTAAGAAATAGGGAGGTGGATTAGATGTCGGAAGATAAAAAAACATTACTTGAAATAAACGACCTAAAGGTATCGTTCTTCACTCCCGCGGGAGAGGTTAAGGCTGTAGACGGTATAAGCTACTCCTTAGGATATAACGAAGTCATGGGTATAGTAGGAGAATCCGGCTCCGGTAAATCCGTTGAAGCCTATTCGATTATCGGTCTCTTACAGAGTCCCGGAAAGGTAGTCGGAGGGAGCATAGTATTCGAAGGAGAAGATTTGCTTGCTTATGACGAGGAAAAGATGAGAAACTTCAGGGGAAAAATGGTCAGCATGATTTTCCAAAATCCTATGACCTGCCTTAACCCTGTATATACTATCGGCAACCAGCTTACCGAAGCTCTCACCTGCCATGACAAGGATTATCCGAAGGACAAGGCACGTGCGAGAGCTATTGAGATGCTTGAGCTCGTCGGAATCAATAATGCCGAAAAGAGAATTGACCAATATCCGCATGAGTTTTCAGGGGGAATGAGACAGAGGGCGATGATTGCAATGGCACTTATCGGCGACCCTAAACTCCTCATTGCAGACGAGCCGACAACGGCGCTGGACGTTACGATTCAGGCGCAGATACTTGATCTCATGAAGGATTTGCAGAAAAAACAGAATACATCAATCATATTCATTACGCATAACCTCGGCGTTGTTGCCGAAATGTGCGACAGGGTGTCTGTAATGTATGCCGGCAAAATCGTCGAACAGGGCGATGTGAATGACATATTCTATAATCCTGCTCATCCTTATACCATGGGGCTTTTGGCTTCTATGCCGAGGCTTGATGCGGATGAACACGAAAGGCTTATACCTATAGAGGGAACACCGATAGATTTGCTCGACCCTCCTGCCGGTTGCAACTTCGGGCCGAGATGCGCACATTGCATGAAGATATGCCTCACCAAGAAACCTCCTTATGCGGATTTGGGTGGCGGTCATATTTCGGCGTGCTGGTTACATTTCGCGGAATGCGAAGAACAGAACAAACAGGAGGTGAGTGAATAATGGAAAATAAAACCAAGCTCCTGGAAGTAAAGAATCTAAAAAAACATTTCAAAGTTAAGGGAGGATTCGGTAAAAAACAGGTTGTCAAGGCTGTAGACGGTATCTCAGTTGATATCTACAAGGGAGAAACGCTCGGGCTTGTCGGAGAGTCGGGCTGCGGCAAAACCACTCTCGGAAGAACCGTTCTCAGATTATACGAGCCGACATCCGGCTCGATAATATATGGCGATGAGATAATCTATGATTCCGAAAAAAATGTGAAGGCCAATATGCTTCCTTACAGGAGAAGGATGCAGATAATATTTCAAGACCCTTCCGCTTCTCTTGACCCGCGT
>CAYFQR010000017.1:20833-23555 GCA_964345365.1 uncultured Oscillospiraceae bacterium | reverse complement strand
GACCGTGGGGGAGATAGTGGGAGAGGCTCTTGACATCCATAAGCTTTCTCAGGGGAAAGGTGAAAGGCGGGCGAGGATAAATGAACTCTTAAGTGCTGTAGGATTAAATACCGAGCACTCGAACAGATTCCCGCATGAGTTCTCGGGCGGACAACAACAGCGAATAGGTATTGCGAGGGCGCTTGCGGTCGAACCGGAGTTCATCGTATGCGACGAGCCTATTTCGGCACTTGACGTATCTATACAGTCACAGGTTGTCAATATGCTTGAAGACCTTCAGGCTTCGCTCGGACTCACTTATCTCTTCATAGCACATGATATTTCTGTCGTAAGACATATATCAAACAGAATAGGCGTAATGTATCTCGGCAATATGGTGGAGCTTGCGGATTCTTATGAGCTCTATAGAAACCCGATTCACCCGTATACTAAAACACTGATGTCCGCTGTTCCGATTCCGGATCCGGAGGCAACACGGGCAAGGGAGAGAATTCTTTTAGAGGGAGATATACCGAGCCCTATCAATCCGCCGAGCGGCTGCAAGTTCCATACAAGATGTCCGTATGCTACCGAGAGGTGCAGCACCGAGCTTCCTGAGTTTAAGGAATACGCCGCCGGACATTTTGCTGCATGTCACTTGCTTGATAAATAGTTTTTTTGATAAACAGTGATAAATAGTTGTAGATTTTATGTGCTAATAGTGTTGATTTAATGTATTGAAGTGTGCTATAATATTCAATATTAGTTATTCTTATACCTAAGAGGTATTTGGATATATAGTTTTGTATTCGAAATTGAATCGAAAAGGAGGAATATTTTATGAAAAAGCTAATAGCTTTAGTACTCTGCGTTGCTGTGGTTTTCACTTTCACGGCATGCGGTGGCGGTACTACAGGCGGAGACGGAGAACAGGCATTTGTGATTAATGCTTGTATCGCTTCAGAGCCTGAGACAATCGACCCGGGTCTTGTAAGCTCGGTTGACGGTTCGACTTATGCTCAGCACCAATTCGAAAACCTGATGAAGTATCAGATGATTAACGAAGCTGCTGACGCAAGCGGAAACGTAATGATGACGGAGGTAGTCCTCGGACAGGCTGAATCCTATGAAGTATCCGAAGACGGAACAGTTTACACCTTCACTCTCAGAGATGACATCAAGTGGTCGGACGGAGAGCCTGTAACTGCTAACGATTTCGTTTATTCATGGAGAAGACTCGTTAATCCTGAAACTGCTTCGGATTACGGCTATTTCCTTGACGGTATAGTTAAGAACGCCGCTTCAATCCAGGCAGGAGAAGTTGCTGTAACGGAGCTCGGAGTTAAAGCTCTCAACGATAAGACTTTTGAGGTTACTCTTGAATCCGAATGCCCTTACTTCCTCGAAATGTGCGCATTTGCTTCGCTTATGCCGCTCAGAGAGGACGTTGTGGAAGGCAATGCTGACTGGACAAACCCTGAAAACATCGTTGTAAACGGTCCTTATAAGATTTCCGAGTGGGTACACGACTCATACATCAAGATGGTACCTAACGAACATTATTATGATGCAGCTAACCTCGGACCGGACGAAATCGTTTGGAACCTATCAGACTCCGAGACTGCTATTCTTTCCGCATATCAGACGGGAGAATGGGATTTCATCGAATCTTTCCCGACAGACATGATCAAATCACTTCAGGAGTCCGGTGACTGCTATATCAACCCTTATGTTGGAACTTATTACTTATACCTTAACTGCGATAAGATTCCTGATTGGAGAGTAAGAGCAGCTATGAACCTTGCTATCGACAGAGTGAACATCGTTGAAAACGTAACCCAGGCAGGACAGGCTCCTGCTACAGGCTTCGTTGCTTCCGGAATCCTTGATTCCACAGGCGCCGACTTCGCTTACGGTTCATCGGAATTAGGTGCAATGTATGCATGGCTCGCAGAAAATTATCCTGACGCCGACCTCACTACACACGAGGGCAAGTGCGACCTCGCAAATAAACTCTACGACGAGGCTGTTGCAGACGGCAAATGGGATCCTAAGACAACGGTTGTATATAACTTCAACACATCCGATGCTCACAAAGCGATTGCAGAAGCCTGCGGACAGGACTGGAAGAATGTTCTCGGAATGGACATCACACTGGAGAACCAGGAGTGGGCAACTTATACCACAGGTCTCAGTGAGCACAAGTTCGGCGTAGCGCGTCTCGGATGGATTGCGGACTATAACGACCCTATCACTTATCTTGAACTTATGACTACAGGCAATGCATACAACTATGGCCTCTACAGTGATAAGGGCTTTGACAAGACGATTAAAGAAGCTAAGGGATTAGCTGCAGGAGCTGACCGTGACAAGGTTCTCTACGACGCAGAGATGACTCTCTTCGGCGAGGGCGGATTCCCGGTAGCACCTATTTACTACTACACGAATATGTACTGCAACAAGAATCTCAAGAATGTAGGATATACTACAATGGGATACTACTTCTTCCAGTATGCTCAGGCAAAATAATTTGAATGTAGGCGGAATGTAAGAGAAAATTGGCTTTAAGCTGAACTAAACGAAGCGGCTCGTTAGACGGGCCGCTTTTTAGTGCTGCGACATGCCGTCAATCTGTGGTGCAAGTCCACGTGGGGCGTAGCTCTCGATGAACGACAAAGCGACCCCAAGGTTTGTATCGCAAGGTAGGCTTAGGCTTATAGGACAAAAAGAGTTGGTAAAAACC
>CAYFQR010000017.1:0-20733 GCA_964345365.1 uncultured Oscillospiraceae bacterium | reverse complement strand
GGCTTATAGGACAAAAAGAGTTGGTAAAAACCGCTGTAACCCTTGTGTATCAATGGATATGGCGGTTTTAAGTTGTGTAAAAAAACTTGAGGTCGGGCCAAAAGTGCTCATCAGACAAAAAAAGTAATACCGGAAAAGGCGAAAAAGTGGGGAACATATCTAAATTTAGGCGAAAAATTCTTGCAATGTGGTGTAAAGTGGTGTAGAATGGTGTTAGTCAAATTTAAAAATCTGTTTTAGTGAGATAAATTACCTACGTACAGAAGGGAAGAACCGAAAGTGTTTATGGGAACCACCTACAACTCCATAGATGAAAAGAACAGGATGATTGTCCCTTCTAAACTTAGGACGGAGCTCGGCAGAGACTGTGTGCTTACCAAGGGACTGGATAAGTGTCTCTATATATACACGACGTCAGCCTGGGCGAATCAGATGAAAAAAATAGAAGAACTTCCGGAATCAGATCCCAAGGTCAGAGCTTTCATCAGGCACTTCTGCGCCAACGCGGTTGAGTGCGAGTTCGATAGGCAGGGTCGTATAGTCATCCCTCAAGAACTGAAGACCTATGCGGCTATCGAAAAAGAACTGATTACCATGGGTGCCATGTCGAAAATCGAGGTATGGTCGAAGAACGTATGGGATAATCCAGAGAACGCCAATAAAATGGACTCCGACGATTTCGCCGACGCTCTGCTCGAATATAATTTCTAAGCGGAGAAATACCATGGAATTCAGGCATACATCGGTATTATTTTATGAAGCGACAGACGGACTGAAAATCAAGCCGGATGGGATATATGTGGACGGCACATTGGGTGGCGGCGGCCACGCAAGCGGAATCTGTGCGAAGCTGGGAGAGGCAGGTCTCCTGATCGGAATCGACCGCGATGAAGATGCTCTTCATGCGTCGAGGGAAAGGCTCTCCCGCTTCAAGTGCCGGAAAGAGTACCGTGAATGCAACTACTCCCTGGTCAAAAGCGTGCTTGAAGATTTAGGAGTAGAGGGAATAGACGGTGCAATATTGGATTTGGGCGTAAGCTCTTTCCAGCTTGACAATCCCGAAAGGGGTTTCAGCTATATGCAGGACGCCCCCCTTGACATGAGGATGGGAAAGGATGAAGCGCTCACTGCATATGATGTGATTAATACTTATTCAAAAGACGAACTCAAGGACATAATATACAGGTATGGGGAAGAACGCTGGGCATCAAGGATTGCGGAGTTCATAGTTCGTGAACGAAAAAAGAAACTCTTTGAAACCACATTCGAGCTTGTGGATGTGATAAAGGCTGCAATACCCGCATCCGCAAGGAGAGACGGGCCTCATCCTGCCAAAAGAACGTTTCAGGCAATCAGGATTGAGGTCAATGATGAACTCGGCGGGCTTAAAAAGGCAGTCGATGAGTTCATAGATGTGCTTAATCCGGGGGGACGTCTCGCCATAATTACGTTTCACAGTCTTGAGGACAGAATTGTAAAAGAGGCATATAGAAAAAGATTTGACCCGTGCGTCTGCCCGGCGAACTTGCCGGTATGCGCATGCGGTAAGATAGGGGATATACTAAAACCCGAAAAGCCGATTTCGCCGACTGTTGAGGAAGTGGAGAGTAACCCGAGGTCGAGGTCTGCAAAGTTAAGGATAGCGATAAAAAGATAGTTGAATTTCAGGAGATATCATGGCACCGAGTTCGTACGCTGCTGACTACATCGAGATGTTGAATCGCGGCGGCTATGCGACAACTTCATACGGCAAAAGAAGAACCTACGCTTTGGAACCCGAACGCAGAGTTGCACCGAAAAAAGAGAGGGGCAAAAAAAAGGATGACGCTCATCTTACTCTGGCTCAGGGCAGGGCAATGCAGCATCAGATAGCGGTAATCAGCCCTGCAGTTCTCATAAAAACCATGGCGTTATTATGCTTTGTCGGAATTATTTTGATAATGACGGTGTGGCTTGGAGCAAAGGCAACAGAGGTTCAATATAGGATTAACTCTCTAAACAGAGAAAATATACAGCTTGAGGATGAGATTACAATGCTCGGTATTAAGGTTCAGGGAGCTGTGAGCTTTGAATCTGTCGAGGAATATGCGACAAGCACTTTGAAGATGAAATATCCGAAAAGCAGTCAGTGCATATACATCGACGCGGAAGCGAAGGCGGATGCGAACCTTATAAGTGTAATTCGTGAAAAAGCTTACGGGGGTTGAATTAAACGACGTGATATAGCCGAACGAAAGTTCGGCTAATTTTACTAAAAAAGGGAATTTTCATCTGCGTGGAGAAGTTTGATGAACAATAATATTAAATACAGCAATAGGGAAAGAGTTTTAGTAGGGTTTTTTTTCATATGCGCTGCTCTGCTTTTATTGAGCATCAGACTGGCGCAGATTATGATTGTGGATTCGGATGAGCTTACTAAAAGAGCCGTCTCCCAGCAGACGAGAGACAGTACGATTGATGCAAAGCGAGGTGTAATCTACGACAGGAACGGCAAAGAACTCGCTACCTCGAGTATTTGTTATACCCTTTACGGAAGGCCCGTGACGATAACCGAGGAAATGAGCATCATTGAACTTAAGGCGCTCTGTCAAACGCTCGCGGATATAATCGACCAAAAAAGAATAAGTGCCGAGGATATCGAAAAGAAGATAACGGGTGGAGATGTGTTCGTCACACTCGCAAAGAGGCTCTCAAAAGAGCAGCTTGCAAAAATCAGGGAACTTAGAGTGCCGGGATTGGAATTTTCGCAGGGCACAATGAGGTATTATCCTTTGAACAATTTTGCATCGCAGGTGCTCGGCTCGGTAAACGATGACGGAGTGGGGCGAACGGGAATCGAGCTGCAATATAACGAAATATTGTCCGGCATGAACGGAAGGTGGATAATTAATACGGATATATCCGGAAATGAACTTGTTGAAGGTACCGAAAAATACTATGCTGCGGTTGACGGCTATAATTTTTATCTGACCATAGACGAAGCGATTCAATACTATTGTGAAGAAGAGGCAAAGGCGGCATATAAAAAATGGAAGGCAAAAAAAGTGGAGATTCTTGCGATGGATCCCAATAACGGTGAAATATTGGCGTCGTGTGTATATCCGGGATTTGACCCTAACGACCCTATGACTCCGAAGGGCCTTTCTAAAAAAGAGAGAGAAAAATTTGAGAAGCTTAACGATAAAAAGAAGACGGAATATCTGTCACGCATGTGGAGAAACCCGCTTGTATCGGATACTTATGAACCGGGCTCGACATTTAAGCTGATTACCGCAGCAGCGGCGATAGAGGAAAAAGCGATTTCTCTCAACGAAAAGTTTTACTGCAAGGGCTCTTTCAGGGTGGCTGACTATGTGATGCATTGCTGGTATGACGGCGCCCACGGTAAGCAAAATGTTAAAAAAGCGTTGGCCAATTCATGCAATCCCGCTTTTGCAGAAATCGCGAAAAAAATAGGTGCGACCCGATTCAGAAAATATATAAATCTGTTCGGTTTCGGACAGCTTACGGGTGTGGATTATCCGGGAGAGAGCAATTCGCTTATGCAGTCGAATATCGGGCCGGTCGAACTTGCCACACTCGGATTCGGACAGGGTATATCCATCACTCCTATTCAGCTCGCAACGGCGGTAAGTGCGATAGGAAACGGCGGATATTTGGTTGAACCGCATTATATGAAAGGAATCGCCGACAGGGAAGGGAAGACGACGGAAACGGTGGAGAGGAAGCTCATCCGAAAGGTGATTTCAAAGAAAACCTCGAACATTATGAAGGATATGATGGAATATGAGGTGGCTGAAGGCGGCGGCGGAACCGCGAAAATTAAAGGTTACAGGATAGGCGGTAAAACAGGTACCGCACAGAAATCGGATAAAGGAGCATATCATGAGTACGACTATTACAGCTCATTTATCTGTATGGCGCCTATAGACGACCCGAAGATAACTCTCCTTGTCATAGTCGACAGCCCGAGGGGCGCACAATACGGCTCGATAGTTGCGGCACCGTCCGCAAAAAATATACTGAAGAATGTACTCAGGTATATGGCGATAAACCCTGTTTATTCCGAAAAGGAAGAACAGAGCAGGAATTCGGCGTACACAGTTGTGCCCGATGTGACAGGCAAAGCTTTTCATGAAGCAGTGGGAATTATAACCGGAAAGGAACTGAAGTATTCAAGGCCGGATTATACCAAAGGAAAGGATGACTGGGAAATCGTCGACCAGTATCCTAAGGCCGGAACAAAGGTAAAGAAAAACACTATAGTTTACGTATATAAGGATTGACGAAAGGTCGGATGATATATGAGAATTATGACAGTAGGGGAATTGCTTATATCAACGGAAGGCATGTTGCTGAGAGGCAGCGAGAGCGATTCTTTCGATAACATATCCACGGATTCAAGGACTGTAAAAGCCGGAGATTGTTTCTTTGCGTTGAAAGGCGAAAGATTAGATGCGCACGATTTCCTTAAAGATGTCGTGACGGCGGGCTGCACGACCTTGGTGATTTCCGACGAAAAGAGTGCGGAAGAATTGGATGATTTTATCAAGCAAAAGGGTGATTACGAAATCAATACGGTTCTTGTAGAGGATTGTCTTGAGGCTTTGAGAAAGCTCGCGGCCGCATATCTTTGCGAGCTGCCGCTTAAAGCGAAAATAGCCGTTACCGGTTCTGTCGGCAAGACATCCACAAGGGACATGCTTTACTATGTTATGTCGTCAAAATATAAGACGGCAAGGTCGATAAAAAATTTTAATAATGCTTTCGGACTGCCGCTGTCGATATTGTCTTTTCCTCCCGATACGGAGATGGCCGTTATCGAAATGGGAATGGACGGCAAGGGTTCTATAGACTATAATGCTTCAATCGTAAAACCGGATACGGCGATTATAACTAATATAGGGATTTCACATATAGGGAATTTCCGTGAAGAAGGCAGAGCCGGAATAATGAATACCAAATTGGAGGTATGCAACTATTTTGACGATGACAGTCTGCTCATAATAAACTCCGACAATGATATGCTCTCGCTTCTCGATTTGAGCGAAAAGAACATTAAGGGCAGTCTGCTCCGCGTCGGCAGCTCAATTGACGCCGATTTTCGTATTGCGGATGTAAACGACAGTGGTAGCGAAGGGTTTGATTTTACGTTAATTCACGGAGATGCGAGCCATAGGGTTTCACTCGGTGTGCCCGGCGCGCATAATACCTTGAATGCCGCACTCGCGATAGCAGCGGGAACGAGATACGGTATAGATGTAAGTGACGCGATAGCTGCACTCGGAGAAATCAAGCTCACTGAAAAACGCCTCTCGATAAAAGAGAAACGCGGTATTAGGTTGATAGATGACACTTATAACGCCGCACCCGAGTCGATGAAGAGTGCGATAAATACCCTGATGTCTACCGATACAAAGGCGAAGGGCAGAAGAATAGCGATATTAGGCGACATGGGTGAACTCGGCGTTGAATCCGTGAATGCGCATAGAGAAATCGGGAGATATGTGTACGAAAAGAGAGTGGATATTTTGCTCGCTATAGGTGAGAAGTCTGACGAAATGATAGGCGGATGGGAGGAATCAGCCGAGCAGGCGGGCGGAAGTCTTAAAGTCATATCGGAAAAACCGTATATTGTTTTTGACGAAAAATCAAAACTGCAGGCGGAGCACTTCAGTGATAAAGAGACGGTTATTTCCGGCATAAACAGGCACCTGATTTCAGGAGATATAGTGCTGGTGAAGGCTTCAAGGTTCATGGAGCTGGAAAAGATAGTTAAGGCTGTGACGGGAGAAAAAGATGAATAGTTTACCTCAAATAATATCCGTTTTGATTGGATTCATATTATCCGGCGTCCTTACGGGAATACTGATACCTATCCTTAAAACTATGCAATTCGAACAGTTTGTAAGGGAAGAAGGCCCTAAAAGCCATCTGTCAAAGACGGGGACGCCGTCTATGGGGGGCTTGGCAATAATCAGTGCGACGATACTTGCGGCAGTGATAACAGGGCTCATATTCAGGATGCTGACTTGGGGGCTTATAGCGGTATGCATAATTATGATATGCTTCGGACTCATAGGCTTCATTGATGATTATGAAAAGGCTGTCAAGAAGAACAGCAAGGGGATAAGCCCTAGGCAAAAAATTATACTTCAGTTCGTTTTCTCGCTTGGATTTGCAATTTTTTGCTACTATATGAGCGGAGACTATATGGGTGGCGGTATGGCGTCTCCTTCGCCTTTCAACTCGTCCGTTTGGATTCCTCTTTGGGACAAGTACATTGACCTCGGGATATTTTATATACCTTGGGTGATGTTCGTGATGACGGCATTCAGTAATTCCGTAAATCTCACGGACGGTTTGGACGGTCTTGCAAGCTCCGTGACCGCTGTTGTCGCTTTTGCGATGGCAGTTATCGGGTCGGGCTTCGGCTACAGCGACTATCCGCTTTTGTATGCGGGTATAGTCGGAGGATGTATAGGTTTTTTACTCTACAATCGTTTCCCTGCAAAGATTTTTATGGGTGATACCGGCAGCATGGCGCTTGGCGGAGCTTTGGCAGCTGCAGCCGTGCTGATGAAGCTTGAAGTTATTTTGGCGTTGGCGGGATTTATCTATGTGATGGAGGCGGCGAGCGTAATAATTCAGGTTGGATATTTCAAGGCGAGCAAGGGGAAGCGTATTTTCAGAATGGCGCCGCTTCATCATCATTTTGAACTTGGCGGAAGGCATGAGACCGAAGTCGTAAGACTTTTCGCGACTCTGACGCTTGTTTTTTGCATGGCGGCGATGTTGATTCCGTTTATCTGAAGGCGAAAAAACAGGAATATATTAAGTAAGGGCGATAAAATGAAAACAATAATTATCGGCTTGGGCAAGAGCGGAGCCGCATCAATGAAAGCTCTTATTGAAGCGGGCTTTGATGTAAGCGTTCAAGACTCTAAAAAACGTGCCGAAATGGATGAAAAAATCATAAGATACATAGACGAAAACGGCATCAAGGCTTATTTCGGCGAAATGCCGGAGTCTTTCGATGCTTTCGATATAATGATATTGAGTCCGGGCGTTGACCCCGAAACCGAGTTCGTGAAACAGGCGGCTCGTGAGGGGCTTGAAATTGTCGGTGAGCTTGAAATGGCTTTCAGGCTCGCTAAGGGCACATTTATCGGAATAACGGGCACGAACGGCAAGACCACAACGACGACTCTTGTCGGCGAGATATTCAAGAAAGCCGGAAAAAAGACGAATGTGGTCGGGAATATCGGGCTTCCGGTCATAACGGCTTCGACGGCATCCACGGCGGACGATTATATGATTGTCGAGGTTTCAAGTTTCCAGCTTCAGACGACAGGATTTTTTAAGCCTCATGTGAGTGCGATACTCAATTTGACTCCCGACCATCTGAACAGGCATCACACCATGAACGAATATGGCAGGACTAAAGCAAGGATATGGGAAAATCAGGATGAAGACGATTTTTTGGTGATAAATGCGGAGGACGAGCTTGTGAAAAGCCTCTGCATAGATGGAATTGAGCCTAGGCCAAAGGCGAAAACAGTTCCGTTTTCTTCGAAACACGAGCTTGAATACGGCGCGTTTTTAAGAGGGAATACAATGCTTTTCAGAGACTTCGACGGAAGTGAAACCGCTTTTTTAAGCAGAGACGAGCTGAAGATAATCGGCGACCACAATATAGAGAATGCTCTCGCCGCTATCGCAATTTCATATGTTTCGGGAATAAATGCTTCCGCAATCAGTCAAACCTTAAGGGAATTTAAGGGAGTGGAACATCGGCTTGAGTTTGTAAGAGAAATCAACGGCGTAAAGTACTGCAACGATTCAAAAGGTACGAATACCGATGCGACCGTGATTGCACTCAGGGCGATAAAAAACGATATAATTCTTATAGCGGGAGGAGATGCGAAATCCCAGGAGTTCGATGAACTTGTGCAGGAGATGAAAGGTAAAGTCAAGTATCTGATTTTATTCGGTAGAGATGCTTATATTATAAGGGAAGCCTGTGACAAGCTCGATTTTAATAAATATATAATCCTAAGCAGCCTTGAAGAATGTGTTAAAAAAGCCTCCGAGCTTGCGGTGCCGGGAGACAGCGTGCTTCTTTCGCCTGCATGCGCTTCATGGGATATGTACCCGAATTTCGAGGTAAGAGGAGACGAGTTCAAAAATCTCGTAAATAAACTTTAGATACAATGATGGCAAAAAAGATTTCAATGAAATGACGGTAAAACAGACTTATGATAAAATAACGGCAAAAATAAACTTTTGTTAGAATGATGATAAAATAGATTTACGATATAATGATGGCAAAAAAAAATAAAATAAAAAAAAGAATTGCGCCTAATCTCAACTCCGGGAAAACGGGGGATCTCAGCATAGTCCTTTTAGTTTTGGGCCTTTGCATATTCGGAACGATAATGATATTCTCCGCCAGCTATTACTATGCTCTCGCCACTGAAGGAAATGCTTATGAATATCTGAAAAAACAGGTGGTGTGGCTTTTAATAGGCATTGTTGTCATGTGGATCGCATCAAAAATCGATTACCATATATATGACAAATTTTACTTGTGGATATACGGAGCGGGGCTCCTTTTGCTTGTTGCCGTTATAACTCCGGGCGTCGGTTCGGAAGTGGGAGGGGCGACAAGGTGGATTCTTGTCGGCCCGATTACCATAATGCCGGGTGAGATTTCAAAGATTTGCATCATATTCGCTATCGCGGGATTTTACAGGAGGTATCCGAATGCGATTAAGCGGTTGGGCGGTGTCGTAATACCCGTCACCATGACCGTAGTTTATGCGGGTTTGATCCTTATACAGCCGAATATGTCGACGGCTTCCACCGTAATATTGATATGTGCGGGGATGATGCTTGTGGCGGGAGTAAAGGTGCTGCACCTCTTAGGGCTCGGGGCACTGGCTTCCGCAGCTATTGCATTTCTTATCTACAGCGCACCTTACCGAAGGGAGCGTTATTTGAGTTTTCTTGACCCCTTCAAGTATTCACTCGATATAGGCTATCAGGTGGTACAGTCGCTGCTTGCACTCGGTACGGGCGGTGTAAAGGGACTCGGACTCGGAAACAGCGTTCAAAAAACCCTCTATCTTTCTCAGCCGCACAATGACTTTATACTTGCGATAATAGGGGAGGAATTGGGTCTTGCAGGAATATATGCCTTGATTATTGCGTATGTTTTGCTTCTTTGGAGGATAAGCAGTGCGACCGTCAATGCGAAAGACTACTACGGCATGATGCTTGCCGCGGGAATTACCACGATGATAGGTGTACAGGTTATAATAAATATAGCGGTGGTTACCTCGTCAATGCCTCCGACCGGACTTATTTTGCCGTTCGTAAGCTATGGCGGAAACGCACTCGTACTTTTGCTGGGGCTCATAGGGGTTCTTATCAATATTACAAAACAGTCTGCGGAATGAGGAAAAAAATGAAGATTGTAGTTACAGGCGGAGGTTCCGGCGGCCATGTCTATCCTGCGATAGCGATAGCCGACAAGTTCATGGAAAAAAACTCCGATAATGATATTCTATATATAGGATATAGAGACGGCTTCGAGAAGAGGATTGTCCCGGGCGCGGGTTACAGGTTGGCTGAGATTGATACCAGATGGGTAGACCGTTCGAATCTCAAAGAGATTTTTCTTACCGCGTACCACGTGATGCACGGCATTTTTCAGGCAAAAAAAATATTAAAGGAATACAAACCCGACGTTATTATCGGGACGGGAGGTTACGTGTGTTTCCCTGTAATATATTCGGGGCACAAGCTCGGTATTCCTTGTTATCTTCATGAACAAAACGCTTTTCCGGGCCTTGCCAACTTAAAACTTGAAAAATATGTCAAAAAGATTTTTTTAGGCTTTGCGGATGCGGGCAGACACTTTGCCGACAAAGGCAAACTGACGGTTTCGGGGAATCCTGTCAGAAAAACCTTTTTTGAAGCGGACAAATATGAGGCGAGAAAAAAAATAGGCATATCACATGATGACTACGTTGTCCTTTCCTTCGGCGGTTCTCTGGGTGCCGAAGCGCTTAACAAAGAAGTTTTCGGACTTATGAAAGCAATGAACGGCAAACAGGGCGAAGTTCTTATTTTCGGAACGGGCAGGTGGTATTATGACGATGTTATGGCGATGATTTCGGAAGAAAAAATCGTTCTGTCGGATAATATCAAGATAGTGAACTATATAGATAATATGGAAGAAGTGCTGGCTGCGACGGATGTTTTGATTTCAAGAGCGGGGGCTTTATCCGTAGCTGAAACTCTTGTTGCGGGTAAACCGGCTATTCTCGTACCTTCACCGAATGTTACCGGAAATCATCAGTATTATAACGCGAGGGCGGTTGCCGACAGGGGCGGTGCCATTCTCATTGAGGAAAAAGACTTGTCGGCGGAAATACTTATAACGAAAGTCGAGAAGCTCAAAAATAATCCTGAGCTCAGGGAAGAAATGGGTGTGAAAGCGAGAGAAGCGGCTCCGCTTGACGCACTCGAAATAATTTATGAAGGCATAGCAGGTGACAATCAGTAGATGAAGAAAATCGAGCGCATGAGAAAACGAAAGATGAGGAAGATAAGAGCGTGGGCTATAACGGCTTTCATTGTCCTAATTGCAGGAATGGCTGTGTTTGCACTGAAGTCCCCTTATTTTAACGTGCGCGGATTTCTTATTTCGGGTTCATATTATTACACAACGGATGAAATCATGATGATGGGCAAGTGTAAGGCGGGCGGCAATATTTTTACCGGTGTTGACTGCTCCGCAATCCGAAAGAGACTCATGCAGGATCCATATATGGCGGATGTGATTGTAAGGAGGAAGCTGCCTGCTACCATAGAAATAAAAATAAACGAGCGTAAGCAGGTGGCGGGCATCGTCTATGGAGATAAATATGTTGTCATAGATAACGAGGGCATAGTTTTGAGAAAGACATCGGTTGACCCGAAGGTGACGATATTAAGGGGGATGACAATATCGAAGTTGAATTTAGGAGAGAAAATTGAGGTTGAGGAAGGCGTACTTTATAGACAAAGCATGACGCTGATAGCCACCGCAGCCGATAACTCAATGTATTTCAAGGGGCTGAATATCGAGGATGGCGAAGTAAAGGCATATATATTGAAAAATCTTCTGGTGGAGGGTTCATACGACAATATGCTCTCGGCTCTGGAAACCGGTGACATACAGCTTGTGGTTCAGGAGCTTTTCAACAAGAGAATAGAGAGAGGAACCATAAAAGTTACCGGTGAGAATTATGTTTCCTTCACACCTAAAATAAACAGTTGAGCCTCTCGCGACTTAAGTCACGAGTATTCTCGGCCATGTTATAGAATCAGGCGCGGCTAAGTTTCGGTCAGCCCGGTTTTATTATACAAAAAAATGAAAAAAATAGTACAAAAAAGATGGTAAAGCGAGTTGTTTTATGGTATCATTGTACTATATATGTATGTTGACATTATTGGAGGTAATTTCATGTTACAGTTTGATACGAAGACTGAAAAAGTTGCAATTATCAAGGTTGTCGGTATTGGCGGCGGCGGCGGTAATGCGGTAAACCGTATGGTTGATTCAGGTATGCAGGGAATAGATTTTATTGTTGTTAATACGGACAGACAGGCACTTAATAATTGCAATGCCGAAATCAAGGTGCAGATTGGAGAGAAGCTCACAAAAGGACTCGGCGCGGGCGCCAATCCGGAGATAGGACAAAGAGCTGCAGAAGAAACCTTAGATGAGATAACTGCGTTGATTGAGGGTGCCAATATGGTCTTCATTACAGCAGGCATGGGCGGCGGCACCGGTACGGGAGCAGCTCCTATAATTGCCAAAGCATCAAAGGACATGGGCATTCTGACTGTAGGTGTAGTATCAAAGCCTTTCACATTTGAAGGTTCAAAGAGAAAAAAACAGGCTGACCTCGGAATCGAGTTCCTAAAAAAATATGTTGATGCCCTCGTTATAGTTCCTAACGATAAACTCATCGAGAACTGCGAAAAAAACACATCGCTGATTGAAGCATTCAGAATGGCGGACGATGTGCTTCGTCAGGGAGTACAGGGCATTTCGGATTTAATTCGTGATGTGGCCGAAGTCAACGTGGACTTTGCGGACGTTCGTACGATAATGACGGACAGAGGAGTAGTACACATGGGAATCGGTCACGGATATGGCGAAACCAGAGCCGAAGACGCTGTTAAGGGATCTATTGAAAATCCTCTCCTCGAAACTACAATCGACGGTGCTAAAGCTATACTTCTCTATGTGGTCGGCGGATATGACATGGGTATGATGGAAGTAAACGAAATAGCTACAGCGGTACAGGAGAGAGCCGACGAAAATTGCCTGCTTATCTTCGGAACCTCAATTCAGGAAGATATGGATGATGAGGTAAAGGTTACCGTTATAGCTACCGGTTTCGATGAAGGTCTAAAAGAAGAAGACAGTCAGACTAAAGAAACGGCAAAAGGCAAACAGCCGGAAAAATCGAATCATGAGAAAGGCGGCGCAAGTGAAGGGGAGGCAGTCCTCGGAAGGGTAGACGGCATGGAGGGAACGGAAGTTACCCTTCATGAAATCCTCCAAAAAGAAGACGATGAACAGGGCAACTCCAGATTCGAGATTCCAAGCTTTCTATAAGATAACCAAGCCGGCAATGCCGGCTTTCGGTGTTTAATTGTGTTACGAAAATGAGAGAAATAACCTCACAGGATAATAAGATATATAAGCATGCACTCAGTCTCCTAAAGAAAAAATATCGTGATGAATCGGGCGAGTATCTCATCGAGGGCTCGAATCTTATCACTGAAGCAATCAAGTGCGGTGCGGAATTAAAAACAATATTCATAAGTCAGGATTTCGATATCTCTTCGCATCAGGCGGGAGATATCGTTTCAAAAAATCACGGCATTTGCTTCCTGCTTCCGAGGAAGCTTTTTATGGGGCTTTGTGAGACGGAAACGCCTCAGGGAATAGTCGCTATAACAGCTAAGCACAGGGAGTTCCGATTTAGCGGCGCCGCGAAAAGCGGCGGTAATTTTGTCGTAATAGACAGACTTCAGGACCCGGGCAATATAGGCACGATAATAAGGACAGCCGATGCCGCAGGTTTTGAACTCGCAATATTCATGAAGGGGAGTGCGGATCCGTATCAGCCTAAGGTTGTAAGAGCTGCGGCGGGATCTCTTTTCAGAGTTCCTCTTAAATTCATCGATAATGTGGGTGAACTTAAAGAATTTGTCCATGAAAGAGGCAAACGGCTTATCGCTGCCGATATGGATGCGGAGCATGAATACTACGAATGTGATTTAAGGGAAAATGTCGCAATAATCATCGGAAACGAAGGAAACGGTATTTCCGACGAGCTTATTGAGGCTTCAGATAAAAAAATTCGTATTCCGATGTGCAGCAGCATTGAGAGCCTGAATGCATCGGTTGCTGCGGGAATACTTATGTACGAAAGGATCAGAAAATGAAAGACAGAATTAATGCCATACTTGAGGAGGCCGCTAAAAGATTAGCGGAAGTTACCGAGACAAGAGAGGCTGAAGATATCAGGGTTAAGATTTTAGGCAAAAAAGGACAGCTTACGGAGATACTCAAGTCTATGGGGTCACTCACACCTGAAGAGAGAAAGGAACTCGGACTTGAAGCCAACCGTGCAAAAAAAGAAATAGAAGCTATGCTGACAGAGAAGCTCGAGCAGCTGAAATCAGCCGTTCGCGAGCTGAAGTTAAAAGCCGAAGTTATAGATGTGACGGAGCCGGGCAGACAGATAAAGCTCGGCACGAAACACCCTGTCACAATCACTATAGATGAAGTTTCCAAGGTATTCAAGTCCATGGGATTTGCTCTCGTGGAGGGACCGGAGGTCGAAACCGTATATAACAATTTTGACGCGTTGAATGCGGGACCGGACCATCCGGCGAGGGATTTTACCGACACCTTCTACATAAGCGACAAAATACTCCTCAGGACGCAGACTTCCCCCGTACAGATAAGAGTTCTTCAGGAGACGAAACCTCCTATCAGAGTTTTCGCGCCCGGAAGATGTTTCAGATGCGATACGCCGGATGCTACGCACTCACCGATGTTTCATCAGATTGAGGGGCTTGTGGTGGACGAAGGAATCACCATGGCTGACCTCAAAGGCGTGCTTGACAGCTTCGCGAAGCAGCTTTTCGGCGAGTCGACAGGAACCAGGTTCAGACCGCATCACTTCCCGTTTACGGAGCCGTCTGCTGAAATGGACGTATCGTGCTTCAAGTGCGGCGGAAGCGGCTGCAGGGTCTGCAAGGGTACGGGATGGATAGAAATATTAGGTTGCGGCATGGTTCACCCCGAAGTTCTCAAGGTCGGCGGCATAGACACCGAAAAATATACCGGCTTTGCTTTCGGTATGGGCGTAGAGCGTGTTGCGATGCTAAAATACGGCATAGATGATATACGCCTTCTCTACGAAAACGACATGAGATTCATAGAGCAGTTCAAATAATAGGAGAAAAACAGATGATAGTATCATTGGAATGGTTAAAAGAATATACGGATATAAATGTCACACCCGAAGAATTTTGCGAGGGGATGATAATGTCGGGGTCTAATCTCGAGACTATGGAAACAGTGGGTAAGGATATCGAGAATGTCGCCCTTGCCAAAATCGAAAAAATCGAAAAACATCCGGATGCGGACAAACTTGTCATTTGTCACATCAATATCGGTGACAGGGAAGCCGCGGGCAGAGATGAAAGCGGACTTTTACAGATAGTGACCGGAGCGCCGAACGTGTTTGAGGGGGCTTATGTACCCGCCGCGCTCCATAATTCAAGAGTGCCGGGGCCTCTGCACGGTCAACCTAAACAGGCAGGCGGCACTAAGATAACCAAGGGTAAACTCAGAGGAGCGGTTTCATTCGGCATGCTATGCTCATTCTCGGAACTCGGCTTCAGTGAGAAGACTATACCCGCTAATCAGAAGGACGGTATATGGATATTAAATCCGGGCGGCGAAAGGAATGAAGAACTCGAGGCGAAGCTCGGCATGGACTTTCCGGAGGTAATGGAGCTTGAGGATCACATAATCGATTTTGAGATTACTCCTAACAGACCGGATTGCCTTTCGATGATAGGGATGGCACGAGAAGCATCCGCGACGTTCAGAACCGAATTAAGATATCCCGAGAGCGAATCCGAAAACGGCTCCGGCAGTGCGACGGATTACGTAAACGTAGAGCTGAAATCTCAGCTTTGCAAGAGATATGTTGCAAGAATAGTTAAGGACGTCAAGGTTGAAGATTCGCCTTGGTGGCTTCAGAAGAGACTGATACATGCAGGGATGCGTCCTATTAACAATATAGTCGATATAACCAACTATGTAATGCTTGAGTACGGACAGCCGCTGCACGCTTTTGATATAGCATCTGTTGCGGGACACAATATAATTGTCGATACGGCCGATGACGGCGACGCTTTTGTTACACTCGACGGAACGGAGAGAAAACTGTCCGAAAACATGCTGATGATTAAGGATGCCGAAAAGAACATCGCAGTTGCGGGAGTTATGGGCGGACTGAACTCCGAAATTACCGCTTCGACAGATACGGTAATTATAGAGTCGGCCAACTTTGTTTCAAGCTCCGTCAGGGCGACTTCGAAAAAGCTCGGTCTGAGAACTGAAGCATCGAGCAGATACGAAA
The DNA here is from genome assembly GCA_964345365.1 of uncultured Oscillospiraceae bacterium. Classification (GTDB taxonomy): domain Bacteria; phylum Bacillota; class Clostridia; order Peptostreptococcales; family Anaerovoracaceae; genus RUG754. Next base: position 5,002 of record CAYFQR010000017.1, on the reverse strand, counting down.
AAGGTATAGACCCGAATCTTTGCAAGGTTGCCGCCGACAGAGTTTGCTACCTTATTGAACTCATAGGTGCCGGAAAAGTTGTGTCGGGAAGCGTGGATTGCTACCCCGAGCCTGAAACGGCGAAGCCGGTACATGCAAGAGTTTCCAGAATAAACGATATTTTAGGAATCAAACTCAGCCGTGAGGAAATGGAGGCTTATCTCAGAGCGCTCGAAATGAAAGTTGAGGGCGAAGGCGACGATATGTGTGTCACTGCGCCTACGGTCAGACAGGACATTGCTATCGAAGAAGACATTGTCGAAGAGATAGCAAGACTTTACGGCTACGACGAACTTCCTGTTACAATACCTAAGGGAAACAATGAGGCGGCGCAGTCATATTCGAGAAGCATACGCGATATAGTGAGAAATGCACTTTGCTCCATGGGTCTTAATGAGATTCAGACTTATTCATTCGTAAGCCCTAAGAGTGTTGACAATGTCAGGATAGACGAGGATTCTTGGGAGAGAGGTTTCGTAAGGATACTTAATCCGCTGGGTGAGGACACATCGGTCATGAGGACTATTCTCACCCCTCAAATGCTTGAAGTTATGGGCAGAAACTATTCGAGAAACCTTGAGAGCTTGAGGGCGTTTGAAATAGGCAATACCTTCACAGCAAATTGGATGGATTCCGAGGCGCTTCCTTTTGAGAGCTACAACCTGAGTTTAGGCGCATATGGCGGAGATGTCGACTTCTTTGAAATCAAGGGAGTACTGACGGAGCTTCTTTATATATTGGGTATAAGAGACATAAAGTTTGTCGCGGAGTCCGAATACGGTGTCTATCATCCGGGAAGATGTGCAAGGATAACGGCTTCGCATATGGCACAGCTTGAAAACGGCCCTATGGAAGAGACTCTCGAGATAGGTATAATGGGCGAAGTACATCCTGAGGTTTCCGAAAAATACGGTATAGGAGTCAAGGCGTACATCGCGGAGCTCATGCTCGACAACATAATCGAGATATCCGATATGACCAGATTTTTTGCTTCTCTTCCTAAATATCCTTCAATTACCAGGGACATCGCTCTCATAGCAGATGAAGCGCAGACAGTCGGAGAAATTGAAGAAGTGATAAAAAGCGTGGGAACAGAGATACTTAGAGATGTTAAGCTCTTTGATATATATAGAGGAGAGCCTGTGCCTGAGGGTAAAAAGAGCATGGCGTTCACCCTGACATACAGGAATAATGACAGGACTCTCACCGAGGAAGAAGTTACTGCCGCACACGACAAGGTTCTTGCCGAGCTGAAGGAGAGAACCGGAGCTGTGCTTAGAGACATGTGATAAAAACGGAGGACGTACAGATGGGAGATAACAAGGTAGACGTAAGGATTTATGGACAGGAATATACCATAAGCGGCGAAAGAGATGCGGAAGTTATCCTGCAAATTGCCGAATATGTAGACGGTAAAATGCGTGAGATAGGTAAATTTGCCACCGGTACCACTCCGGGTTCGCTTGCAACTCTTGCATGTATTAACGTCGCGGATGAGCTTTTTTCCGTAAGAGAAGAAATCGAAAAGCACAAAGCCGAAAAAGAACAGCTTGAAAAGGATGCACAGCACTATATGAAGTTATGGGATGAAGCCAAGCAGAACTTCATCCAATACAAAGAGGGTGCTTCAAAAGCCGACGAGGACAGAAAAGAAATTAAAGAATACTGCTCCGCACTCGAAGCCAAAGTCAAGGAGTATGAGTCGGCATATTTTGATCTCCAGATGGAAAATATCCAGCTTAAAGACAAAATCGAAAAAATCGAGAGATAAGGAAACCTTGCGTAGATGAACAAAAAAGCCCTAAAGGTACTGGAATACAACAGAATAATAGAGATGCTGTCAGATTTTTCCGGCTCCGTTATGGCTAAGGAGAGAATAAAAAAGTTCACTCCAAAAAGTGACATGCCCTTTATAAAGGATTTGCTTGATGAAACAAGTGAGGCTTTAGAGGTTATTGTCAAAAAAGGCAGCCTGCCGATAGGTGAAATCTACGACATCGAAAATGCTCTTCACTTCGCAAAAAAAGGCGGCTCGCTCACGATGAAGCAGCTTCTCATGGTTCTCTATAACATGAAGGTTGCCGAGAACTGCATCAGGTTCCTGAAAAGTGATTTGCCGAGGCTCGATATTATCCACGGCAAATCCGAGATGCTCGTCACTTTCCCGAAGCTTGCGGAGAGGATAGACAGGAGCATCCTGTCCGAGGATGAAATGGCTGACTCCGCTTCACCCGAACTCGCAAGGATAAGACGGGACATACTCAGAGAAAACGATTCCATCAGAGCGAAGCTTAACAGCATAGTGAACTCACAGGCGAACAGAACTTATCTTCAGGACGCGATAATAACGATAAGGGACGGAAGATATGTGGTTCCGGTCAAAGCCGAGCACAGACAGAGAGTAAACGGCATAGTACATGACCAGTCAGGCTCGGGTTCCACGCTCTTCATAGAACCGCAGTCCATAGTGGAGGCTAATAACAGGCTCAGAGAGCTTGAGCTTGCGGAACATGCGGAGATTGTGAAGATACTTCAGGAGCTCAGCGACAATGTGGCGGAGCATTTCCATGACCTTATTAACAATCAGAAACTTCTTATAGAGCTCGACATAATCTTCGCCAAAGGCAAGCTGTCCGCATCGATGAAGGCGGAAGCGCCTATGCTGTCTGAAGGAGGTTTCCTCCACCTGAAAGAAGCAAGGCATCCTTTGATTGACAGAAAAAAAGTCGTGCCCGTGAATGTTTATATAGGTGACGAGTTCAGGACTCTCGTGATTACGGGGCCGAACACCGGAGGAAAGACGGTGAGTCTCAAGACCATAGGGCTTCTATCCATGATGGCTCAGACAGGACTTCACATTCCGGCTTCATCTCAGTCGATTGTGCCGGTATTCAAGGATATATTCGCGGATATAGGTGATGAGCAGTCAATAGAACAGAGCCTCTCGACATTCAGCTCTCACATGAAAAACACCGTCGAGTTCGTCGGGAAAGCCGGAGACGGCGTATTAGTGCTTTTGGATGAATTGGGTGCGGGTACTGACCCTACCGAAGGTGCCGCCCTTGCGATAGCAATACTTGAGACACTTTACGAAAGCGGTGCTACCACTGTAGCGACTACCCATTATAACGAGTTAAAAAAATATGCGATTTCCACACCCGGCGTCGAGAACGCCTCGATGGAGTTCGATGTTGAGACATTAAGCCCTACATACAAACTTTCGATAGGTATACCGGGTAAGTCAAACGCTTTTGAGATTTCAAGGAAGCTCGGTCTTCCGTCAGTCGTAATCGACAAAGCAAATCTCCTCATAGAACATGGGGATATGCAGTTTGAAGACGTTATCTCCAAGATAGAAGAAGACAAAAAAAGAGCGGAAGATGAGAGATATGCGGCAGAGGCCGCAGCTGCCGAAATCGCCAAAAAAGAAGCAGCACTCGACAGGAGGCTCCTGCTTCTGGAAAAGCATGAGAAGGAAGTTCTTGCAGAGGCAAAAGAGCAGGCGAGAGAAATCATCAAGGAAGCCAAGGATACCGCAAGCGAGGTTCAGAGAGAACTCAAGAATCTGTCCAAGGTGGACAGCTTAGGTGAAAGAAACAGAAAACTCGAAGAGAACAAACGCAGGCTCGGAGAATCCCTGAACAGATATTCCGAAGGGATAGTAAGAGAGACAAACGACAGACCGGTAGACATAACCGACATTAAAATAGGCGACAGGGTCAAGGTGCTGACATTGGATCAGACCGGTGAAATCATCGGGCCTCCCGATGAAAGCGGCAAGCTTCAAGTCAAGGTCGGGCCTATGAAGATATATATAAACGCAGAGGACCTCATGCTTGTCCGGGGAGGACCTGAGGGAGTAAATATACCTAAAAAAAGCAAGTATGCGAGGAGAACCTCAAAAACCGATAAAAGCCTTTATAGGACAAAAGCGATGAACGTATCCGCTTCCGTGAATGTAGTCGGAAAGAACCTGGACGACGCTTCGGCGGAGGTATCGAAGTATCTCGATGATTGCTACATCGGAGGCTTAAAAGAAGCCACAATCATTCACGGTCGGGGTGCCGGAATACTTCAGTCGGGAATAAGGCAGATGCTGTCCGGGATGAGCATAGTCGCATCCTATCGAAAAGGAAAGTTCGATGAGGGCGGTGACGGTGTTACCGTAGTAAAGTTCAAAGAATAATAACGATAATCTAAATGAATAGAAAGAATATTACCCGCGGATGTGGAAATAATCCGAAATATCGGGGAAGTTATTCCTGAATGATATGATACTACCCGCGATTGCGGTGGTGATTCTAAAAGTTAAAGGTATAAGGAGCTAAGTTATGTTAAATTACATTGAAGAAATAGCCAAGATAATTAAGGAGCAGATTGCCGATTTGGAGCTTACCGAGATCGAGGCAATGATAGAGATTCCGCAGGACAGTAAAATGGGAGATTATGCTTTCCCTTGCTTTAAGCTCGCAAAGACTCTGAGAAAAGCTCCTCCGCTTATTGCAAAAGGGATAAGCGAAGCGATTGCGGGAAACGACTTATTTGAAAAGGTTGAGCAAGTCAATGCTTACGTCAATATGTTCTTAAAGAGAGAAGCTTTCTCGGAGGAAGTCATAAGAGAGGTTCTCGACAAAGGAGAAGCTTACGGAAGAAGCAATGTAGGTGAAGGAAGACCGGTTATTGTAGAATTCTCTTCGCCTAATATTGCGAAACCGTTTCATATAGGGCATATCAGATCCACGGTAATAGGCAACTCGATAAATCTTCTGTGGGACGCCATGGGATACAAGGTGACGCGTATAAATCACCTCGGCGACTACGGTACGCAGTTCGGCAAGATGATAGTGGCATATCGTCATTGGGGAAATGAAGATGATGTCAGACGTGAACCCATCAAGACTCTGCTCGGTTACTATACGAAGTTTCATGACGAAGTCGACGCCAATCCGAGCCTGGATAATGA
>CAYFQR010000016.1:0-36126 GCA_964345365.1 uncultured Oscillospiraceae bacterium | reverse complement strand
AAGGACACCTTCTCCGCTCCGTATGTAGAGCATTCGTCAGCGAGATGGTCGATGTTGTTTCCTACTAAAACCGCACAAACCTGAGTGTCATCAGAGATATCCTTAGCAAGTCTGCGGCCCTCACCGATAAGCTCGAGTGCTACATTCTGAAGCTTGCCGTGTCTCTGCTCCGCATATACCCAAATGTGCTTATATGCACTTAAATCAGCTGTTTCACCGGCTTGTACTTCCTTGATTGCTCCGAACTTGCAAGCAGTGAGACACTGATTACAGAACGAGCATTTCGAGTTTACTTTTGCAACCTTACCAAGCTTATTGCCATCATAAGGTTCGAATTCAAAAGCATCATACGGGCAGGACTTAAAGCATAATCCGCAGCCTATACATTTTTCTTTTATAATTTCTATAGCCATTGTTATTCCTCCTAAACTTAGATGATGTGCTTGCCTTTAAGATTGATTAAGAGATTCTTTGCCTGTTCGTTTTCGGAATCTCCCGCTACCTTCTGTCCCGGTGCCTTCGGTGCCGGTGTGAATGATCTGAAAACATTCGTAGGAGAAGCTTCAAGTCCAACCTTATTTAAGTCTACTTCGATATCCTTGGCATTCCACACTTTGATGTCTTTCTCACCAAAGATTCCGTTTATGCTCATATATCTCGGTTCGTTTAATTCTTTGATTGTAGTAAGAAGACAAGGAGTCTGAATCTCGATGAGTTCATATCCGTCTTCAAGCTGTCTTTTTACCGTGATGTCCTTGAGGTTATCTGCGATTTCGAATTCTTCAACGTAGGAAACCTGCGGAAGGTCGAGTTTCTCAGCAAGCTGAGGGCCAACCTGTGCGGTATCTCCGTCGATAGCCTGACGGCCTGTAAAGATGAGGTCGTAAGGGCCGTTTTCTTTAACCCATTTGAGAACTGCAGCCTCAAGTGCATTTGATGTCGCCCATGTGTCCGAACCGCCGACTGCTCTGTCGGAAACGAGTATACCCTCGTCAGCTCCCTTGGCGATGCACTCGAAAAGGAGGTCAGCCGCCTGTGGAGGGCCCATGGAAATAACCGTAATGTGTACGTCGTCGTACTTATCTTTAATTTTTAATGCTTCTTCGAGAGCGTTGTTGTCGTCATGGTTGAGAATTGACGGAACGCCGTCTCTGATCAATGTTCCTGTCTTAGGGTTGATTTTAATAACGTTAGTATCAGGAACCTGCTTTGCGCTTACGATAATATTAAATGCCATATCTGTTTTCCTCCTGCTCTCTATTTCTTGAATGTGTTGGCTGCGATTACCATTCTCTGAACTTCGGAAGTTCCTTCATAGATTTCGGTAATCTTAGCGTCTCTCATCATTCTTTCAACCGGATAATCTCTTGTGTATCCGTATCCGCCGTGGTACTGTACGCACTTAACGGTAACATCCATTGCCGTTTCTGATGCATAGAGCTTAGCCATAGCTGCCTGCTCGGCATACGGAAGGTTATTGTCTTTAAGATATGCAGCTCTATAGATTAAGAGTCTTGCAGCTTCGATTCTGGTCTTGAGGTCAGCCATTCCGAATGCGAGAGCCTGGAACTGCGAAAGCTTCTTGCCGAACTGTTTTCTTGCCTGCATATATTCAACCGTAACGTCGAAAGCGCCCTGTGCAATACCGAGAGCCTGCGAAGCGATACCGATACGTCCGCCGTCCAATGTTGACATCGCAATCTTAAATCCGCTGCCCACTTCTCCTAAAAGCCTATCCTGAGGGATAACGCAGTTCTGGAAAATAAGCTCTGTTGTTGAGGATGCGCAGATTCCCAACTTGTCCTCTGTCTTACCGATTGAGAAACCTTCATCGCCTTTTTCGATGATGAATGCCGTGATTCCGCGATTTCCCTTCTTCTTGTCGGTCATTGCGAAGCATACGAATACGTCTGCGTATCCGCCGTTTGTTATAAAGCACTTAGCTCCGTTAAGAACCCAGTTGCCGTCTACGAGTTCAGCTCTTGTCTGCTGACCCGAAGCATCTGTACCTGCGTTCGGCTCTGTGAGACCGAAAGCACCGAGTGTCTTGCCTGCGAGTAAGTCAGGTAAGTATTTTTTCTTTTGTTCTTCCGTACCGTATTGGAATATCGGCCAGCAGCAAAGTGATGTGTGTGCGGATACTATAACGGATGTAGAAGCGCAAACTCTTCCGAGTTCTTCTACAGCGATAGCATATGAAATGTGATCTCCGCCTGCACCGCCGCATTCGGTAGGGAAAGGAATTCCCATGATGCCGAGTTTAGCCATTTTCTCAACTGTTTCTACAGGAAATCTGTGTTCCTGATCGAGTTCAGCTGCTATAGGTTCAACTTCAGCGACTGCGAATTCTCTAACCATTTTTCTTACGAATTCTTGTTCTTTCGTTAGTTGAAAGTTCATTTAAAAGCCTCCTTGAAATAATATTCGTTATATGAACGCAGGACCTATGCTCCCACGTTAAGATTATAACAACATACATTAGAATTAAAACACATTTTTAGCGTTTAATCAAGAGCAAAAAAAATTTTTGCACCCGTTTTCACCATATTTTTCGGCTATTTAGCGTATTTTTTTTAGTGCAAACCGAAAAATCGTATAATGGTGCCATATAAGTCTTGCTATAATCGCCTGTTACGCTTTTCAGTCCTCGCTTCGGACAACTCTAACGGCTTGCTCGCCGGCAAAATGGTTCTCGTCAAAACTCGCTTCGCTCAAACAGTTGACGAGAACCGAAATTTTCCCGTTGCTCGCTACGCCGAGAGTTATTCCCTCGCTGCGAAAACAAAGCGTAACAGGCAATTACACAATTCATTATGGTGCTATTGTCACGATTTCTTTGGCTGCTAAAGCCGCATCTATGAGTGCTTCCGCATCAAGCTTGGATTCGCTCTCGAGTATACGCTCAAGCTTGGGTTTGGTCGTGGGATGCTTCGGTAAAAATACCGTGCAGCAGTCCTCGTACGGTTCTATGGACTTCTCATACGTACCTATCTCCATAGCCCTATCCATGATTTCTATCTTATCCATACCGATTAAGGGTCTGAAAACCGGCATGGAAACAGCGCTGTCCGTTACATAAAGAGCTTCCGCAGTCTGAGAAGCGACCTGTCCCAAGTTCTCGCCCGTTATCAAGGCTTGGCAGCCGTTTTTCATTGCTAATTTCTCCGCGATTCTCATCATAAATCTTCTGACTAAAATAGTGGTTTCCTCCTCGGGACAATTCCTTACTATCTCCTCTTGAATAGGCAGAAGGTTAACTATATGCATCTTGAATCTTCCGCAATATGAAGCTACTATCTCCGCAAGCTCTATAACCTTTTCTCTCGCTCTCTCCGACGTATAAGGATATGAATGAAAATGTACCGCTTCAATCAACATGCCCCTTTTGGCGAGCATCCATGTTGCCACCGGGCTGTCTATTCCTCCCGAAAGCAAGGTCATTCCTTTACCGTTCGTGCCGAGAGGAAGCCCCCCGAGACCTCTGGTTTTTGAATCATATATATACGAAACATCTCGTCTTAAATCTATCTTAAGAATAACATCGGGCTCATGAACATCGACCTTAAGAACCTTGCACCCGATAAGGACTTTGGCGCCTATTATCCTGCTTATCTCCGGAGATTTTACCGGAAAACTCTTATCAGCCCTTTTCGCCTCAACCTTGAAGGTTTTTATTCCTTTTTCTTCTATAAGTCTGTTCATATATCGAACAGCTTCCTCACCTACGGCATCAAGGTCGGACTCGGCTTCAACCGCGATGGACACCGAGGCTACGCCGAATACCTTTGTAACCCTGCGCATCACCTCTTCAATGTCCAATTCCTTATCGGCATATATATAGATTAAGCCCTCGTGGCGGTATATATCGAGAGCCTTCTCCTTGCCGATTTCGGCAAGTCCTTTAAGGTTCGCTTTAATTCTGTCTAAAAGCGTTTTCTCGAAGTACGGCTTATTCATGCCCTTTAGGGCGACCTCTCCGCATCTTACAATCAAAATATTTTTTTCGTTCATTTTTTCCTCCTGAACCGGCATGGTGAGTTGGCGCCGGTAAATGTATTTTGTTCCGTTATTTTTTAAGCTTTGATATTTCGGCAGTATTCCGAGTTATTGCTGTTTTTTGCATTTTGATGTTTCGGCAATATTTCAAGTTATTGCCGACCGGTATTTGCATTATCTATGCGAATGTTGAGTTCAGGCTGCGGTATTTCTATGCCCCTGTCATTGAAAGCCGTCTTTATTTCCTCTGTGAGAGCGTATTTAGTATCAAGATAACGCGGTGTCTCCACCCAACACATCAAATCCAGGTATACAGCGGATTCTCCCAGAGAAGCCGTGCCTGCGAACGGCTTCGGGGCATCAAGCACATTTTTATTCGATGAAACAACAGATAGAATCGCCTCCTTTGCCGCACTTAAATCCGAGCCGTATGAAATGGCAATCGTTCGGTCTATCGTCCTGATATTCTCCGACGAACTGTTTACTATTGCGTTATTCATCACTTGAGCATTGGGAATTATCACACGTCTGTTATCTAAGGTCTTTAATGTGGTAGAGCTTATTTCTATGCTGTCTACTATACCGTCATAGCCGTTTATCGTTACGAAATCGCCACGCTTGAAAGGATGCTTAAAAAGAATCAGTATCCCTGCAGCCACGTTTGACAGGCTGTCTTTCAGCGCAAGTGCAATCGCCGCTCCGGTTGCGCCGATAACGGTTATGAGAGGCGCCGTCGGCACTTCCAAAACCGAAAGAACTATCACTATTATGACTACATAAAACGAATACTTGATTATAGTCAGTATGAATTTGTAAACACTCGCATCAAGAGATGATTTTTCGAGAGCTTTTTTTGCAACTTTAAGGACAACCTTAATTAAGATAATGCCTACCGCTATCACAATCAAGGCGGTAATATATGTGCTTAATTTTTCGCCTAAGAACAGCATCATTTTATCCATTTGTTTTTCAGTCATATCCACATCTCCCGTTGTATAGAATTTACCTATAGCTTCCCAATCTTCTGAATCGGCTCACCGCAGCTTTGAGCTTTGACACGGTATAATCGATTTCGTCCTCGGTTGTAAACTCGCTGAGGCTTAAGCGCAGTGCTCCCTCTATTTTTCTTTTATCGAGCTTCATCGCATTAAGCACGTGCGAACCCGAGCTTTTTTTTGAAGAGCATGCCGAGCCCGTTGAAACGAATATACCCGACTGCTCCAAATCATGAAGGATTACCTCCGCTCTCGTCCCTAAAAAGCTGACGTTCAGTATTGAGCACACACTTCTTTCAGGCGAGTTAATTGATATGTCTCCGATTTCACTTAAAATCCCTTCTCTAAGCCTATCTTTGAGTGCGCTCATCTTCTCCACTCTGTCGTCAAAATTATTCATACATATTTCGGCAGCGAGACCGAAGCCCGCGATTCCCGTCATGTTTTCGGTCCCGGAGCGAAGTCCTTTTTCCTGACCTCCTCCCATAAGGAGTGCCGGAATCTTAAGCCCGTTTCTTATGTACAAGGCTCCTATACCCTTAGGCCCGTGAATCTTATGGGCGGAAACGGTAATCAAATCTACATTTCTATATTCTTTTTTTGTGTCGAGGCGGATTTTGCCAAGTCCCTGAACCGCATCGGTGTGCAGTACTATATCGGTTCCCTTGGCAGCGTTATATTTTGCTTTCAGTTCTCCGATTTCTTTTATCGGCATCAGGCTGCCGACTTCATTATTCACAGCCATTACGGAAATAAGTATCGTATCTTCGTTTATGGCATCCTCCAATGCTTCCATATCAGGCATGCATTCGGAATCCACGTCTATTCTTATTATTTCAAAGCCTTGCTGTTCAAGTTTTTTCAGGGATTCAAGTACCGCCGGATGTTCAACCGTCGTTGAAATTATTCGTTTCCCCTTCCTTTTCCTTGAATCCGCAATACCTGAAATCGCCATATTGTCGGATTCCGTGCCGCAGGATGTGAAGACCGTCTCGCTCTCGTCGGCATTGAAACCCGAGGCGACCTGTTTTCTTGCTGCCTTAAGATTTTTTTCAGCTTCAAGACCCATGGAATGTAATGATGACGGATTGCCGTATGAGCTCCCGGACAGCTCATATATCAGCTGTCTGACCTCGTCAAACTCTCTTGTGGTCGCGGAATTATCAAGATATACTTTCATTTTTTCCTTCCTCCTCATATGAGGTAAAGATATTCATCCATTTTTTTGTAAAGAATCTGTAATAACACATGACCGTCTTTACGACGTCTCCGATTTGAACGAAGGCAACACAGTAGGCAAGTTCCCATTTGAACACCGATACTGCCAAAATAGCAAACGGCACCTGTATTATCCAGTTGATTCCCCCGTCAACCACCGCGGACCACATGGTATCGCCGCCCGGTCTGAAGATTCCGCAAACGAACTCATATGCAAGCATCTTCGGTGCCTGTGCGAGAGCGAACACCAAAAGGGTATCCATTATCATGCGGTTTGTTTCATCGCCGTATGAGTAGAACCCGACTATCCAGCCTCTCGATGCTATAAGCGTCACCGTCGTTAAAACGTTGACAACCCATGTTATATTAAGGCATTTTTTCGCAAGGCGGTATGCATTTTCTTTGTCTCCCCTGCCGAGCTCCTGCCCTACGACTACATTGCAGCCGTTTCCGAGTCCGAAATATATCGCCTGAAAAGCACCGCTTATCGTCATTGCAATCTGGACAACCGCAAGCGCTGCAGACCCGAGTCTTCCGTAGATTGCAAATATGAAAGTTACACTGAGAGCCCAGAGAAGTTCATTCATCACCACCGGCATAGCCGTTCTCATGACCCTCTTGAAAAGCTGAAAGTCAAATACCAGCTCATTCGGAAGCGCCCTCAGCGGATGTTCCTTAGACATGTAAATATATGTGAAAGTCAATATAAATTCGACTATTCTTGAAATCAACGTTGCAATCGCCGCACCCTTTGCTCCCATTTCCGACATTCACATTTAGCCGAATATGAAGCACCAGCACCGGAAGATGTTACGGCCTACCGCTGTCGCGTTGAATATCGTAGGCCATTTGAGCATCTGAGTTACTCTCGAATTATATGATATAACGAAAGTAAGCGCATCCAAAAGATATGTAAACACGACTATACGCGAATAGGTCGCACCGATTTCAATCACCGTCGGGTCATCGGAAAAAAGGGATATGAGAGACGGGGCATAGATATATACCCCAATCATTACAGGCACGCCTAAGGCAAAGGACAATGCATAGCCTATGCCCATGAGCTTCCTCAGCATCTTCAGGTCATTAATTCCCCAGTACTGCACTGAAAAAACAGCGACCCCCGACAAAAAACCGAAAATCGTATTTATATATATCAAAAAAATCTGGTTTGCCGCGCCCACCGCAGCAAGCGCTTCTTCGGATATTATGCCCACCATAAAAGTATCGGATAGACCTACGGCAATAATTATAAGCTGCTGCAGCATCACGGGTATGGCTATCCTAAGCAAAGTAGTATAAAAGCTTCTGTCGTTATTCATAATCTTTTCCATATATTTTCGGTTTCCTTCCCGTTAAAAAAATGTAAGGGACAGAATAGCTGTCCCTCCTTTAATAAAAAATCGAAAGATTTATTTGGCGTAATCAATCGCCCTTGTTTCCCTGACTACATTAACCTTAATCTGTCCCGGATATTCAAGCTCGGATTCAATCTTCTTTGAGATCTCACGAGCGAGGAAGGCAACTTCATCGTCCTTAACTTCCTCAGGCTTCGCTATGATTCTGATTTCGCGTCCCGCCTGTATTGCAAAGCTCTTCTCGACGCCCGGCGTCGTATTGGCTATTTCTTCAAGTTTTTCAAGTCGTCTGATGTATGCGTCAAGTGTTTCTCTCCTTGCTCCCGGACGAGCCGCCGAAAGTGCGTCCGCCGCGCCTATCAGGACGGCTTCCATTGTCTTTGCCTCATAGTCGCCGTGATGTGCAGCCATACCGTCAATCACTGCGTTTGATTCTTTGTATTTGCGGAGTATTTCGATACCGATATCGACATGCGTCCCCTCGTACTCATGGTCAAGCGCCTTGCCTATGTCATGCAGAAGTCCGGATCTCTTGGCAAGCTTCGTATCGAGTCCGAGTTCTCCCGCCATAAGACCCGCCAAATGCGAAACCTCTACTGAATGCTGAAGCACGTTCTGACCGTACGAGGTTCTGAACTTGAGTCTGCCGAGTATCTTAACGAGCTCAGGATGCAGATTATGTATACCGCACTCGAAGCAAGCCTGCTCTCCCGCTTCCTTGATTGTCTGGTTCACTTCCTTTTCGGCTTTTATAACCATTTCTTCAATTCTCGCGGGGTGTATTCTTCCGTCAACTATGAGTTTTTCGAGAGCAATCCTCGCTATTTCTCTTCTTACAGGGTCATAAGCCGAAAGAATTACAGCTTCCGGAGTGTCATCTATGATAAGATCTACTCCCGTCATAGTTTCAATGGTACGGATATTTCTGCCTTCACGTCCTATTATCCTGCCCTTCATCTCATCGCTCGGAAGAGCTACTACTGACACGGTCGTTTCACTCACATGATCCGCCGCACATCTCTGAATGGCATTCGTAATGATATACTTCGCTCTCTTGTCGGCTTCTTCTTTTGCTTTTGTTTCTATGTCCTTGATAAGTATTGAAGCTTCGTGTCTTACCTCCTTTTCGGTATTGGCAAGCAGTATCTGTTTCGCTTCCCCAACCGTATAGCCTGATATTCTCTCCAATTCTTCGGTCTGTTTCGAGATTATCTCGTCCAGTTCCTTATGTCGACCTATAAGTTTCTGTTCTTTCTGAACAATACCCTCTTCTTTTTTCTCGATGTTATCGATTTTTCTGTCTAAAGCCTCTTCCTTCTGGATTAGTCTTTTTTCAGCTCTTTTAGCTTCCTCGCGTCTCTCTCTTGCGTCTTGATCCGCTTCCGTTCTGATTCTTCTGGCTTCTTCTTTTGCTTCTTTTTGTGCTTCTTTTTTAATGCTTTCGGATTTATTTTCTGCGTCGAGAATAAGGTTTTTTGCTTTTTGTTCAGCACTTCCTATAGTTTTTTCACCGACATTTTTTCTATATATATATCCGATAAACGCACCGATTATAACAGCAATCGCTGCGGTCATTATTACCACATATACCGGCATAGTATATGCACCTCCTTTTTATTAAATTTTCAGTATATATAAATCACGAATTTTTACATCTTGATATATTCATACACGATGTATTATAATATGTAAGCGTACAAATTGTCAAGATTGTTCGCAAACGGTTAAGCGTTTATTACAATAGTAGAGAACACCCGCGGCTTCAGTCACGAAAGGTTTAGCTCGAGAAAGGATTCACATGAACAGAAAAACAACACCGATTCGTTTCATAGACAAATTAATAATTTTGGCGGTGTTTTTGCTTGGGGTTCTCTCCGTCTTGATGCTGGAAAGCACGGTATATGACGGCGAAATTGTCATAAACCGCCTTGTAATCGTGCAGGCTGCAGCATATTTTATCGGCTTTGCTTTGCTTTTCGGCATTCAATATATCGACTATCATTTTTTCCTCGGACTCGAAAAATTCCTTTACATCTCCGCGATACTTTTTTTGCTCTCCGTATATATACCGGGACTCGGTATCTCTCAATACGGTTCAAGAGCATGGATAGATATAGGCTTCACCACGCTCCAGCCTTCCGAATTCGTAAAGATTCTGTTCGTTCTCATAATGGCGGCTTATCTTTCCGACCACAGAGAAGATATAGAAACTTTTTCGGGCATATTAAAAGCGGCCGCCGTGGCTGCACCTATCATCATATTGGTTCTCAAGGAAGACCTCGGCTCCGCCCTCGTATTTGCGGCTATATGGCTGTTCATGATGTTTTTTGCGGGAGTTGACCTCAAAATATTTTCCAGATGTTTTATTGCGGTTCTTTTGACACTTCCTATCGCCTACAGATTTCTGGACGACTACCAAAAAGACAGAATCGACGCTTTTCTCCACCCCGACAATCTTTCTCTTGCCGGAAACTATCAGGTCTGGCAATCCAAGGTTGCAATCGGCAGCGGCGGTCTTTATGGCAAGGGGCTCTTCATGGGCACACAAAAAACCCTCGATTTCATACCGGTTCAACAGTCCGACTTTATCTTTTCGGTCGTATGTGAAGAACTCGGTTTCTTCGGGGGTGCGGCGGTAATCTTGATTTACGGTTTTCTTATAATGAGATTTGCGAGAATAATTCGTGCAGCCGAGGACTTCTACGGCGCTCTTATCGTGGTGGGCTTCACCGGCATGTTCCTGTTTCAGGTGTTTGAAAATATAGCTATGACCATGGGACTCATGCCTGTGACCGGTATCACTCTGCCATTCCTTTCGGGCGGCGGCACCTCGGTCATCGCCTCGATGACAGCCTTAGGTCTTATCGTGAATGTCGGCGTCAATTCCAAGCGCTTGAACTTTTAGATTCGTGCCGTTTCAGGCGAGCCTTTCTATTCTCCCGGCTATTGTATCAAAATTCTTATATATATAGGTATCCGGCATATACACTACCGGCACACCTAAATTGGTCGAAATATGTATATTTCTGTCTTCTCTTATCATGCCGACAATTCTGTTTCTGATATCCTCCGGAAAATCTTTCGGGGACAGCTCCATTCCGGCCTTGACAAGCTCCGGGTCGACCTTGTTCAGTATGTAGAAGATTTTTTTTATGCCTTGGTTTCTGAGATTCAGGGTAACGGCCTCCGAATCACGTACGGAAGCATATTCGGGCGTCAGCATTACAATCATTTGATGTGCTCCGCCGGCGGCTATTGCAAGTCCGTCATCAAGCCCTGCGGGGCAATCTACTATCACATAGTCAAAGATGGCATTGAGCTTATCGCAGAGCACCTTGAGGTGAAGCGGAGTAAACTCTCCTTCGTCCGGCTTAGGTGAAGCCGCCATGAAATAAAGCCCCGGAAATTGCTTATGCTTAATGAGCGCCTGCTTGATTCGGCACACACCGTTTAACACATCCGCCACGTCATATACAACGTTGTTTTCCAAGCCAAGATAGAGGTCCAGATTCCTGAGCCCCGTGTCCATATCGATGAGGCATACCTTATGCCCCCTCTTAACCAGCATAGCGCCAATATTGGCGACAAACATTGTCTTGCCGGTGCCTCCTTTTCCTGAGCACACCACTATTGTCTTTCCCATATATCATTCCCGCTATCATAATCTATCTTATTAATTTTAATTCATCTTTGCCGAAAAGTCCAGCGAATAAATGTCTTCTTTATTTAAGAGATATGCACCCGTTATTTCTCTGTTTACAATAGCGGCATTTGACGATATGCCGCCCTGCACGAGCAGCGTGACTACCGCTATCTTGGGATTGTTATACGGTGCAAGCGTTACAGTCCACGCAAAGTTGTCATATTTCGGCTTGAACCTGTCTATCTTACTCCTCGTAAGACTGTTTCCCGACGCCTCTATGAGTGCCGCCGAGACCGCATCGTTTTCAGTCGGATATTTTTTCGGGTTCTCTTTCATCAGGGCTTTCATCTTTTTCTCGACCTGTTTCCACTTAACCTTATCGGTTATTCTCGGAAGATTCTTTTTGATATATCCAACCTCATCCTTGGGATTAATCCTGCCGTCTTTTTCGGCGGTACCGGTTTTGCCGCAGACAGCTATAGGGAACCCCCTGAATACACCTGAAAGAGTTCCGTACTGCACAACCTTTCTCATGCCGAGCAGCACTGTGTCTATGTCTTTTTTCTTAGCTTTGATAGTGTATTTTTCGTTCCGCCTGTCGTATTTCTCCCCTTCTACTCCTCTGATTAGGGTAACCTTGTTTCTCACTCCCTTATTGCCGAGTGCAGCGATGTATCTCGCCATTTGCAGAGGCGTATAAGCATTATCACCCTGACCGATTGAAATATTGAAGCTGTCACCCACTCCCCATTCAGTCAAGTTGAAAAACGAGTACTTGCATAAATCCGCCAAACCGTCAACCTTGACATTTCTGACGGAAGTCTCGGACTTAAGCCTCGCTATACGGGCGTCTCTGGAAGGATTTTCCTCCGTCCATGAAACTATAAGGCTTACTTCTTCTTTTAATTTTTCGTCATCCTTGTATACCGACGACGGCCAATAGCTTACGGCATTTGCGAGCAAATTATAATAGAGCATGCTCTTTACAGTCTCAAGCCTGCCTTCCTTCGATGCAAGCGGGGTGATGGTCTCATAAAGCTCCACTCCGGTCTTTTCACCGAGTCCGAATTCGGAAGCGGTCTCCATTATCTTCTCTATCGAGATTTTTTCCTTATAGCCCAGATAAGCTCCCGTTCCCCAGTCTTTTCCCGTTGCAATGCATGCAAAAAAGTAGTTGCATGAGTTTTGTATCCCCGTTGTAAGCGTCTGTACTCCGTGTGTCCCTCTATACGTGTTCCAAGCGGAGCATCCGAAAGACATTCCGCCGAGGTCGATATGTCCTCTGTCCGTAATCCTGCGATTAGGGTCTAATCCGCACTCAAGCGCGGCTATTGCGGTAACGGGCTTAAACGCGGAGCCCGGCTGAACCGATGCTCTCGTGGCATTATTATAAAGCGGAATAGGCGAAAGCGGGTCTCTCGGATTTTTCGCCTGTACCGACTCCCATGCTTCTACCGAGATTCCTTCTGCAAATATACTCGGGTCATAAGTCGGATAACTCGCCATTGCGAGCACTTCACCCGTTTTAACATCGAGAACCACAACGGCACCCGACTTACATTTTGAGAATTTTTCCGGTTTTATTTTGCCGTACTTACTCTTGAAGGTCTTGCCTTCAGCTACACAATTTATCACCTTTTTGAGAGTTTTCTCACATTTTTTCTGGAGTTCCAAATCGATTGTCGTATAGACATCGCGTCCGGCTTCCTGCTCGGTTTCATCCAAGGTTTCCATATATTCGCCGAAGGAATTGACAAGTATTGTCTTGACTCCGTCTTTGCCGTGAAGATATTCTTCCATAGAGGCTTCCAATCCGTCCTTGCCAATCAGTTCATCGGCGCTGTATCCCTTTCGATTCACATATTCCTCGTACTGACTTTCGGATATTGAACCCATGTATCCTAAAATATGCGCGGCTGTTTCACCGCCCGGATACACCCTTACGGTTTCCGAGGCAATCTCCGCGCCCGGAAGTTTTCTCCCCATTTCCTCTATATATGCAACCGTTTCATCCGATACGTTTCTTGCTATCGTGGATGAACGGTATCTGTTATAGCCTATGTTCTTAATCTCCTCCCTTATACGAAAAATCTTCATGCAGGTTTCATCGCTGATAATGTTTCCGTCATCACCCGTGAATTTATCGAGGGAGTAATTCGTCTTAAGCTCCTCAAAAGCCTCCTCTGCGCTGAGGTCTGCTTTCAGCCCGTACTTTTTGAGAAATGCCGTTTTTCTCGCATCAAAGGTAAACGTCATTGAGCGGGTAAGCAGCGGCGGCCAAACGGAATAGTTCGCCTTAAGATATTCCACCGCTTCATATCTGTCCAAATCTTCATCTATGTCATATTCTTTTCTCAGCTTATCGAGAACCTCTGCGGGCTCGGCATCTTTTTCGAGTCCGAGCTTTTTCAGGTAATCCTTTTTTTCTTTTGAATATGAATAGTAGTATTTACCGTCTTTTGATGCTTTTATCGGAAAATTGTCCACATACTTGTCTCCGTTCTCCTCGAAAAGCTTTACAAGTCTGTAGCAGGTATTGTTAATCTGGTCTGTTTCAAGACCCGATACGTTAAATTCAACCGTAAAAACCTGCTTGTTGCCGGCTATTACTCTGCCGTAACGGTCAAGAATCTCTCCTCTCGGCGCGGAGCTTATGATTTCCTTGGTATTTTGCGCGGCTGCCGCACGAGACCATTTTTCGTTCTCGTTTATCATAAGCACAAAAAGCCTCATGCAAAGCGCAAGCATAAGAAATACGACAAGAGCTGTAATCTGGTAATATCTGTTTTTAAGTTTTCTCTTATTCATAATAATTCTAAATCAGCCATCGTTTATGTCTGTCAGTCCTGTTTTTTTTGCGTTTACTCAGCATTGCGGAAAAAATCAGCATAGATACAATCAGCGTGTATATACCTGAAAAAATTGCCGGTTTCAGAGCGATAAGTATCCCTCTCGGGTCGCCCGCCAGTCTCAAAATGAGCCGGCTTGTCCCATAATATATAATTATCGACAAAACCGAAAATAACGCCATATTGATGTAGCTTTCATTATTTACGGTATAGCAGGCAACATAAATGAACAGTGCCACAACGAAGAGAGGAATCGCCGTCGTCCCGATTACAGGTGAAAAGGCAATATCAAACAATATTCCCGAAATTGTACCTAAGATGAACCCGTGCATCTCGCCCCTCAGCAAAAAAGAAAAAGCTATTACAAGAGCAAGGCTTAAGTTGGGCGTGTAACCGAATATTGAAAACAGATTCAAAATATTGGTCTGTATAAGCAATGCCGCTATGAAAAAAAGTGACGATTTCCAATACCTCATTTTAGCACCGCTACCTTGTCTATCTGCTTGAAGTTAACCGAGGTTTCTATCTCTATTTCTTTAAGGAGAGTGTCGCTGTTATATTTGACGGACTTAACATTGCCGATTTCGATGCCCTCGGGATAGATTCCCCTTCCGGAGGTGATAATTACATCACCGGCCGCGACATTGGAATCCGCTTCCATCATATAACCGGAAACCGAGCCTTGTGAGTTGCCGTAACAGATACCTAACTGTTTTTTTGAGCGGGCGAGCTTGAAGCTCACCTTTTCACTCGTTCCGGTAATTGTTGCTACCTTTGACCAGCCTCTGCCCGTTTCCTTTATCTTGCCTACAAGCCCCATTCCGTTTACAACAGCGTCACCCGCCTCTACGCCGTCCTCTTCTCCTATATCAATCATGAAGACATCAGTCAATGCAGAGCCGTCCGTACTTATCACATCGCCGGAAATCGGTTCGATTTTCTTTTTCATATAATTATAGTTCAAGATTTCGGCGAGTCGCTCAAGTTCATCAAGCTGCTCTGACGAAAGACTGTTTTCGGCAAGCTCGGCCTTCAGCTCGGCATTTTCGTTTTCAAGTTCATCGATGCGTTCTCTTAGCTCTTTGTAACTGAAAATATCGCTCACGGCACCCTTTATATCGGAAGAAGCCCCATGCAAGAGTCCGTTGACTTTCGATATTCCGGAATTCAGCAGTGAAGTGACCGCATTGCCCTTTCCTCCCGAAAAAAGGGAGAATGCAAACAAAGCCGCAGCACTAACGGCTATGGCTAAAATCAAGGCTAATATTTTATGTGAGGATATCCATCTCATAGCTTATCAGTATCTTTTCCTTCCGTTGTCTGCATATACCTTCAGTTTCTCTATATCCATAAGGCTCTTTCCGGCACCGAGCGCAACCGCCTCAATGGCGTTCTCGGCAACCTTTACATCCATATCCGTTCTCTTCTTAATCAGCTTATCGAGATTCCTCACCATGCATCCGCCGCCGGTAATAATCATGCCGTTTTTTGCGATATCCGCAGCAATTTCCGGAGGTGCTTTTTCTATGGTTGTTTTTATACCGTCCAATATGATGTCCATGGATTCCCGAAGCGCGGACGCCATGTCTTTATTTGTAACATTTATGGTCTTAGGAAGTCCGGATATAATATCTCTTCCGCTTGCTTCCATTGTAGTTATGATTTCTTCTCCGTTTTCATCTGTATCGAGAATTGCGCAGCCGATATTGTTTTTCAGCATTTCCGCGGTATGTTCCCCTATGAGAAGTGCGTGATTTTTTCTCATAAACTGAATAACGGCCTCGTTCATCTTGTCACCAGCATGTCTTATCGAGGTGGAACAAACGATTCCACCGAGCGCAATTATGGCTATATCCGACGTGCCTCCCCCAATGTCCGCTATCATGCAGCCTTTTGTACCGTCTACAGCCATGCCTGCTCCTATTGCCGCCGCCATAGGCTCTTCCAGGATAAACACTTCGGATGCGCCCATGCTTCTTGTGACTTCTTCAACTGCTCTCTTTTCGACTTCCGTTACCCCGGAAGGAACGCCTACAACAACTCTGAAATTCCTGATTTTTCTCGCCTTCAAAGCTCTGCTTATGAATGCCCTCAACATGTCGGCAGTCCTGTCAAAATCGGAAATAACACCGTCCTGAAGCGGGCGAACGACATTGATATTATGAGGTGCCTTTCCCAGCATATCCTTAGCTTCGCTGCCTACCGCAAGCACGTGCGTCCCCCTTTTGTCAACGGCGATTACGGAGGGTTCATTGAGTACTATCCCAACATCCCTGACATATATAAGCGTATTCGCCGTACCTAAATCTATACCCATGTCTTTTGATCTAAAAAATCTGCACATCGTTTGTTTTTCTCCTTAAACTGTACCAAATTGAACCGAACCTATTTTTGAACCGTTGATTACTTAAGTCAAGAATATTCTCGGCTATATAATAAATCCTCTTTCTTTTAGGCTCGTATATACCCCGTCACCTATTATAATATGGTCAATCAGTCTGATTCCGAGTATATCTCCCGATTCCATTATCCTGTGTGTCACGGCAATATCCGCTTCCGAAGGCTCAGGGTCACCGGACGGGTGATTGTGAACCATGCAGATAGCCGCCGCACTCTTTCTGATTGCGGGATTAAAGACCTCCCTCGGATTGACGGGAGCGCCGAAAAGCTCTCCTATCGAAATCGTCACCTGACCTATCAATCTCAGCCTTATGTCCAAGAGCAGCACTTTCAGATGCTCTCTTTTAAGGTGTCTCATGTCCTCCATAAATATCGACGCAATATCTCTGCTGTTGTCGCAGGATATCTTCTTTTCTCTCGGCTGTGAAGAAATCCTCTTTCCGAGTTCAACCGCGGCCATAAGCCTTGCGGCTTTTTTCTCCCCCACTCCCGAAATACGCATAAGCTCCTCGGGAACACTCTCTGCGAGATAGGTGATACCTCTTTCTTCCGTCGCCAAAATTTCCTCCGCAATCCTTATCGCAGATTTGTCCTTGGTGCCGGACCCCAAAAGCACCGCTATTAATTCCGGGTTTGAAAGCACGCTAACACCCTGAATCAAGCTTTTTTCCACCGGTCTTTCTTCACGCGGCAATTCCTTGATTTTCATTTTATGTCCTTTCTCATTCCCCGGATAAACACAATATTAAATTATTTTATTCTCGAAACTATAAAATCGACGACCTCTTCAATGCTCATATCTGTCGAATCAATCAGCACCGCATCATCAGCCTGTCTGAGAGGGGTGATTTTGCGGTTCATATCGTTATAGTCTCTTTCAATAATGTCTTTCAACACCTTTTCATAGCTGTCGCTCAAGCCCTTTTCGGAGAGTTCTTTGAACCTCCTCATCGCGCGTTCCTCAGCCGTTGCGGTCAGGTAATACTTGTACTTGGCGTCTTTCAGAACAACCGTGCCGATATCCCTTCCGTCCATGATTACGGACTTTCGCTTTCCCATAGCCTGCTGGAGCTCAACGAGTTTGGTTCTTACCGTTTGAAATGCCGAGCAATCGGAAGCGGCTTTGGAAATCTCCTGAGTTCTGATGAGTTCACTCACGTCCTCTCCGTCCAAATAGACCCTGCCGGAATCAAAATCGACGTCCGTTTCTTCGAGCATTTTGACGAGAGCCTCGTTTTCTTCCATTTTGAGACCCTGTCTCATCATCTTAAGACCTACGGCGCGATACATTGCACCCGTATCTATGTAGTCGATTCCGAGTCTCTTCGCCACAATCTTGGCGATAGTTGACTTTCCGGCACCCGAAGGGCCGTCTATAGCTATTTGAAATATATCAGACATTATTTTTTTCCTACCAATTTTTCAATTTCAGTTATAAAAGTATTCACGTCCGTAAACTGTCTGTAAACCGATGCAAACCTGATATACGCCACTTCATCGACCTTTTTTAACTGTTCCATTATAAGCTCTCCGATGTAGCCTGACTCAACCTCTTTTATCATCAGGTTATTAAGGTTGCGCTCGATTTCATATACCATGCGTTCCATTTCATCGACCGATACAGGTCTCTTCTCACAGGCACGCATGATTCCTTTTAAGACTTTATCTCTGTCAAAAGCCTCTCGTCTTTTGCCGTCCGACTTGATGACCATTAGGATATTCTCCTCCACTTTTTCGTAGGTGGTGAAGCGCCTGCCGCATTTGTCGCAGCCTCTCCGTCTCCTTATGGCATGTCCCTCTTCAGTCGGCCTCGAGTCGATGACTTTCGTGTCTATATTATCGCAGAACGGGCATTTCATTGGATTTCCTCCCGGCTAAACCGCCTGAACAAAAGAAAGTTCGATAAATATTTTATCATTTACTCGTTATGCGCAACGAGCCGTGCGCTGCGCTTTTATTTCCTCGAATTATTGCTTCGTAAGCCTGTCGTATATCTTTTTAAGTGTTTTGTCTATATGAAGATTCAGAGGAAGTTCATACATATCCATATACTCTACAATGGTCATGCCTGTCTGTGTTTTGAATGCGTCCTTGTCCGTTCCGAAGTTTTCAAGATATTCGTTGAGTTTTTCGGAGTATTCCTTATCGCTTACCTTTACTTTTTCATTTGCGGCAAGCGCATAGGCAATGAGCTTCTTTTCGACTACATTATTTACGAAATCATCCATCTGCTTATCGAATTCCTCCTGGCTTTGGAAGTATTCCTTTACGAAATCCTCCCATTCCTGATTGTTTTGCTCTGCGAAGCCCTTATACTGTGTGGTGAGCTTGTTTTTTTCATACTCGAGAGCTTCCTCAGGGAGATTCTCAACCTTGCTGTTATCCGTAATCTCGTAGTAGAGCTCGGTCTGTGCCTTATATTCGGCTTCCGTGGTCAGTTTTTCGGTGAGAAAATCCTTGATGAATGCTCTGTATTCTTCCTCCGTCTTGGCCTTATCCTCGGAATCCGATTTGAAGAAATCTTCATTGAGTTCCGCCTGTACAGGTACTATCTTTGATTTTACGGTAATTACAAATGTAACTTTCTTTCCCGAAAGTTCTTCATTCGTGGTGTACGGGTCCGGGAATTCAAGGTCAAGCGTGTTAATTTCACCGATTGTCGCACCGTAAAGTCCCTCTTGGAAACCGTCTATCATCGCAGCCGCACCGAGCGTCATTTCATAATCCTGTGCAGCCATTCCCGGCAAGGAGCTTCCGTCCTCAAGAGTTCCTTTGAAGTCTATCTTGACCGTGTCGCCTTTTTCGACTTTTCCCTCGGTCACTTCCTCCGTTTTGCTTGCCGCATTCTCAAGTCTTGCCTGAATCTCCGCCTCTACATCTTCATCCGTAACTTCTATATCTGCAGCTTCAACCTCATATTCCGAATAATCCGGAAGAGTAACAAGCTCATTATATTTAAGCTTGCTGTAAGGCCCGATATCCATTTTGTATTCTGCGCCGCAGCCGGCGAGCAAGGTTATGCACATAGCTGTAATCATTAGTGTTGCGATTATTTTTTTCATTTTGTATCCTTTCCTAATCCCCTTTTATTTTTTATTAAGTTCGTTAAGGGCAATTTTCTTTTTCTTTCGTCTCTTTGAGACTGTTATATAAACGAGCATCAATACCGTAGCTATATACGGCACTGTCGCGGACAGATTGGACGGTACCCCCACCGATTGAAGCCTCAGCCCCACCGCCTCCATAAAACCGAAGAGCAGCGCCGCCAAAAAAACCTTAGGCGGATTCGCCATACCGAAGATAACGCAGGCAAAGGCGGTGAACCCTCTGCTGTTATGCATGCCTTCGGTGAACATCGTGAGGTAGCCGAGCGAGAGATGTGCTCCCGCAAACCCGCACATGATGCCGCAAAGTACCGAAGCGATGAGCTTCATTTTTTTTGGTGATATTCCCGATGTTTCGAGCGATTCGGGATGTTCTCCCGAAGCCCTCAGCCAAAATCCGTAAGGCGTCTTGTAGAGGAAGAACCAGCACATGAACACAAATATCCACGTTATGTATACGAACAGCGAGTTATCATTCAGCAGCGGCCCTAAAATCGGAACACTGTCAAGAAAATCCATGTGTATCTTCGGAAGAGGCACAATCTTCGCATCCGCGAAGGTCCCTTTGACCCCGAATATCGAGCGAAGCAGATAGACTGTGAGTGCTCCCGCGAATGTATTTATCGCCATCCCGATTATAAACTCGTCCGACTTAAATCTTACCACGAATAGCGCAAAAAACAAGCCCATAAGTATTCCGCAAAATACGGCTCCCATCACTCCCATGAATGCGGATGTGAGGAAAAAACTGAGAGTGACCGCAGTGAAACAACCGATTACCATCATGCCGTCCATGCCGATATTCATAAGTCCGGCCTGCTCCGTCATCAGTCCGCCCATCGCGCATAAAATTACCGGTGTGGCTGTCCTCAAAGTGTTTTGTAAAAGGCCCATGTTAAAAACCTGCAATATCTCATGCACTTGCCCCACCGCCTTCCTTCAAACCTTCCTTAGACTTTTTTTGCTGGATACGGGCTTTAGCTCTTTTCTGTATCCGCTTTGCTTCCCAGCTGCGGGTTATGCCGCCCTCGGCAGCCATCAGAAATATTATCACCGAAAAAATTATATCCGCAATCTCACCCGAAATGCCTACATTCATTTCCATCGATGATGAACCGATTGCTATAATCGCAAAAAAGAAACTCATCAATATTATGCCCACCGGACTGTAATTGGTAATCATTGCCACGAGCATACCGTCATAATAGAATTCATTCGATATGGACGGTAAAAACCTCTTCTGGTAGCCGTAGACTTCGAACATCCCCACGAGGCCGCAGATGGCACCCGAAGCCACCATCGACATTATCATTATTCGGTCTTTTTTAAGTCCCGCAAAGAATGAGAATCTTTCGTTTTCACCCGTGACCTTCATCTCAAGTCCCACGGAGGTTTTTTCCATAAAGTACCAGCACAAGAAAGCTATCACGGCAGAATAAAAGAGCGCGGTACTGAGATTGGAGCGAGGTATGAGCTGTGAAAAAGCAAGGCCCGGCGAGATTGCATCCGTACCCGCCTTTACGCTTTTACTGCTTGTGATAAGCGGCCCTCCGGAATTGACAAGCCACGCGCACACATATATTGCCACCGAGTTCAGCATTATTGTGGTTATTACTTCGCTTACCTTTATTTTTACTTTTAACCATGCCGGCACGAGCGCATAAAATCCGCCGACTGTCATTGCGCTTAAAAATGCAAGAGGGAGAACTATTATCACCGGAAGCGCACTCAGCCATACACCCGTCATAGTTGCGGCGAGGCCGCCTAAGAAAAGTTGTCCCTCTCCGCCTACGTTGAACATTCCCGCCTTGGCGGCAACCGACATGGCAAGTCCCGTCAGGCACAGACAGACGGCCTTTGTAACGGTGTTACCGAATACCCTCATGCTGCCGAATGCCCCCTTGAACATCGCGCCGTATCCTTCCACAGGGTCAAAGCCGGTTACTGCCATAAGGACGGCGCCGATAGCGAGCGCAATCAGTATCGATGCTGAAAGTGAAATGAGGTAGAGCCTGTTTTTTGCGAGCTTGGCGGAAATCGCATTCAGAATGCTCTTCATACGACACCTCCGCTTCTGTCACCGGTCATATAATATGATATGTCCATCTTGGAAATCTCTCCCGAGCGGAACTCGCCCGTTATTTTACCTTCATATATAGTCAGTATTCTGTCCGAAAGTCTGAATACTTCGTCAAGGTCCGCCGATACCAGCAGTATCGCACAGCCCTCGTTTCTTCTCGTTATTATGGAGTCGTGTATGAAATCCATAGCTCCTATGTCGACCCCGCGCGTCGGCTGAGATATGATAAGCACGGGCGAATCGAAGCTGAACTCACGCGCCACGACGACTTTTTGCATATTGCCGCCGGAAAGGTCACCCGCCTCACTGTCTATCCCTGCTGCACTTATACGGAATCTCTCAAACAGCTCCTCCGCGTATCGTTCGATGGAGCTGCGTTTAAGATGAATGCCGAATTTACTGAATTGACTTTCGCGCTCCTTGCCTATTATGAGATTTTCGGCAATCGTCGACTTCAGCGAAACGCCGGTAGACTTCCTGTCCTCCGGTACGTGAGCCGCACCTAAACGCCTGATATCGCCGGGCGTAAGGTTTTTTGAATTCTCTCCGTTTATGCGGAGGTCTCCTCTCTCTATCCTTCGCATGCCGGTTATCGCTTCGATAAGCTCGCTTTGCCCGTTGCCTTCGATTGCGGCTATACCGAGTATCTCGCCTTTTCTTACATTGAAGCTTATGCCGTTTACTGCCATGAGCCCTCTGTTATCGGCAACAAACAGTTCTTTCGCTTCAACCATGATTTCGCCGGGCTCTCCTGTTTTTTTAATATCGTCGAACAGTATGTCGCGCCCTACCATCATCGAGGCAAGCTTTCGCTCATCAACGTCAGAGGTCTCGCATACATTGACAAGTCTGCCCTTTCTCATCACGCCGACTCTATCGGAAATTGCCATTACTTCATAGAGCTTATGAGTGATGATGATAACCGTCATCTCTTTTTCACGCACTATTCTTCGGATTACGTCAAACAGCTCTTCCGTTTCCTGAGGCGTCAGCACCGCGGTAGGTTCGTCGAGTATTAAAATGTCCGCGCCTCTGTAGAGAGTTTTCAGTATCTCCACTCTCTGATGCAGACCGACCGAAATCTCCTCAACCTTCGCTTTCGGGTCAACCTTCAGGCCGAATTCTTCGGACAGCTCCTCCGTTATCCTGTTCGCTCTTCTGTGGTCATAGATAAAACCGTACTTCTTAGGTTCTTTAGAGAGCACTACATTCTGAGCAACCGTAAATGACGGCACAAGCATGAAATGCTGGTGAACCATACCTACTCCTCTTGAACCGGCTTCCGTCGGGGAAAATCTTTCGACCTTCTTTCCCTTTATATACACCTCTCCGTCGGTGGGTTCATTTATGCCGTAGAGTATATTCATCAGCGTGCTTTTGCCGGCGCCGTTTTCTCCGATGAGCGCGAATACCTCACCCTTGTTAATCTCCAGGCTGATATCGTCATTCGCAAGTACTCCGGGAAACTGCATGGACACGTTTTTAATTTTCACGATGCTGTTTTGCATATATTCTCCAATTTGATTCTCACGATGCTGTTTTGAATATATTCTCCAAAGACCCTGAGCGAAAAAACGGCGTGGCGTTTTCACGCCACGCCATAATTGCGTCATTAAAAATTAATAACTTCTGGTTGTTTCAACCTCAATCTTGCCGCTGATGATGTCCTGCTTGAGTTCTTCAACCTTGGTTTTAATGTCATCAGGCACAAGCTGGATTGAGTTCTCTCCTCCGTATGAGATGCCCACATAGCCGTTAGCCATATCTGCAAGCCATACCTTGCCGCCCTCGAATGCTCCGTCGTCAGCATACATCTTAACGAGGTCGTAAATCGAAAGGCCTACTTCTTTTTTCATGGAGCAAAGAATTACATCGTCATAGTTAGGAAGTTCGGACTTCTGGTCTTTGTCAACTCCTATCGCGAGGAAATTATTTTCTTTGGCGGCTTCAAATACGCCTGAACCGGTATTTCCTGCAACCTGGAATATTACGTCCGCTCCCAGACCGTTGATAGAGAGTGCAAGCTCCTTGCCCATGGCAGGGTTTTCATAGTCTCCGCCGGCATAGTTCTGCTTAACCTCGATATCAGGGTTATATGCTCCCGCTCCCTGCTTATAGCCTACGATGAAGTCGTTTATTACGCTGATATCGTCTCCGCCTACAGCACCTATCGTGCCGCTTTCGGACATCGCAGCCGCAATGTAGCCTGCAAGATACGAGCCTTCATTCTGTGCGTATACGACGTTCAGAAGGTTAGGATAGCTCTCAGGAGTTTCAACCTGATTGTCTACCCAGATAAACTTAACTTCCGGATATTCACCTGCTACATCGGTAATCTCATAGAACTCCCATCCTACGAGAACTACTATATCGGAATTCTCCGCAGCGTCCATCATTCTCTGCTTAAATGCTTCGCCTTGACACTCAATGTAGCTGACATTAAGTCCCAGGTCGGATTTTATCTGCTCTCCGCCGTCATGTGCGGAGTCGTTAAAGGATTTATCCCCGAAACCCGACGGAACCACAATCGTCACACTGAGGTTCTGTTCTTCTTGACTGCCGGCATCATTATCGCTATTTTCGTCTCCGCATCCAACGAATGCAAAAGCCGCGATAATCATGGCAACAGCCAAAATAAGCGCTATACTCTTCTTCATTTAATATCCCTCCATATTAAATTGAATTATTATCCTAAGCGATCGAATTACTCAGGATATGGGTGTTATTATACCATTATAGACTTATCCTTGCAAGGTTTTTAGGTAAAATCGATGTGTGAAATCGGCCTGTAAATCAAGAAAACCCTTGAAAATCAAGGGTCTTACAAATGTAAAATTTGTCCGTTTTTCTAACCTTAAGATAACATTTCGTTATCCTTGTGATAATCTTTTTTCAAAATGCAATCAAGTCGTCTTAATCCTCATCCGCCTCGATTATCTCATCCATTCTTTCGATGACCTCATCAATCTGCTTCTCGTTCATTATAGAGCCGACAATGGATTTGCCTATTATTTCGCCTTTGCGGTTAACAAACATCATGGTCGGATAGGCGCGGACGCTTCTGACGAATTCATTAACTTCGTCGCTCGAATTCAGAACTATATTCTGATACGTAGCCCCGTTTTTTTCTAAAAGGCTTTTCGCTATACTGAGCGAACCGTCAAGTGATGAAACATCGGTACATATTCCTATGACCTTCGCGTCCTTCTCCTCGACCCTCTCCCTTATGGTTTCGAGCTGAGGCATCTCAGCCGTGCAGGCCCCGCAGCCCGTAAACCAAAATGTCACCGCCGTCACCGCGCTTTCGGAAAAAATATCATTGCTCACCTCATTGCCCTCAAAATCCGCCGCTTTGAACTCAGGGAACGCTATCGGTTCAGTTTCTTCAGTTTTTTTATCTCCGCATCCCGATAACAGAAGCGATGATAAAATTGATAAAACGGCTATGGCTATTATGATTTTTTTCTTTGTTTCGGCTGTTTTCTTTGATTTCGCTGTTTTCATTGAGTTAATCCTCCAAATTATTTTTCTCTGCCGGAAAAGGATGTATATATGGCACCTGTCGGGCAAGCTTTTTTGCATTCCCCGCACCTTATACATTCCGGTGAATCCTGATTTTTTGACATATCGACATCCATACCGCAAACCCGCGCGCACTTACCGCACGAAACGCATTTATCTTCATCGCAGCCGTATTGATATAATGAAAACCTGTTAAGCAGTGCATAGAATGCTCCGAGCGGGCATACCCACTTGCAGAACGGTCTGTAAAAAAAGACCGAGCCCATTACAACAGCTGACAAAATAACCGCCTTCCATGTGAATAAGACGCCGAGAACGTCCCTTATGGACTCGTCCGCAACGGCAAGAGGTATAGCACCCTCAAGTATCCCCTGCGGGCATACATATTTACAGAAATACGGTGTGCCTATACCCGAAGCACCGGTGACATAGGAGCCTAAAATCCACACAACTCCGAAAAGCATCACGTATTTGAAATATCTCAGGAGCTTAAACTTCTTCGTGCTGAATTTTTTCGTAGGAAGCTTGTGAATCAGCTCCTGAAACCAGCCGAACGGGCATAAAAATCCGCAGACAAGTCTCCCCATGAGTGCCCCGACGAGCAAGGTGAGCCCGAGAACGTAGTATGAAAAATTGTACTTGTATGAGCCGCCCACTGCCTGAAAAGAGCCTATAGGGCATGATGCGGAAGCTCCGGGGCATGAGTAACAGTTAAGGCCCGGCACGCACACCGCCTTGCCGTTTCCGTCATACAGACCGCCTGTAAAAAAATTGGCAATATGTCCGTTTGAAATCAGGGTCGCAATGCCCTGCACAATCATGCGGTTCTTTATCAGAAGCTTCGATATGTTTTTTCTGAATTCCATTGTATGTTTACCCTTTTACCCTATTCCGACGCATTCTAAACACAGCTTCGTCGCTTTTTGCAGCACGACTTCAACTTCGCCTCTCGATATTCCATAATAAATAAGACCCGCTGCCAGTAAGATTATTGCTATGCTCACGGCGGTCTTTTTGATATTTTTCATAATTTAGCCTTTTCTTTTCAAAATCTGCCCGACTTTCGTCGGGCAGAAAAGTTTTTTATTTGAAAGCTTCTTCTATCGCTACGGCACATGAAACCGTAGCACCTACCATAGGATTGTTTCCCATGCCCACATAGCCCATCATCGCCACATGCGCGGGAACCGATGAGGAACCTGCAAACTGCGCGTCCGAATGCATCCTGCCCATGGTGTCGGTCATGCCGTATGATGCCGGGCCTGCCGCCATATTGTCAGGGTGAAGCGTACGTCCGGTTCCGCCGCCCGAGGCAACGGAGAAGTATTTTTTGCCCTGCTCGATGCATTCCTTCTTGTATGTTCCGGCAACAGGATGCTGGAACCTCGTAGGATTCGTGGAGTTGCCCGTGATGGAAACATCTACGCCCTCACTGTGCATTATCTTTACGCCTTCTCTTACATCGTCGGCGCCGTAGCACCTTACGTCAGCACGCTCTCCCTTGGAGTAAGCGGTTTCGGAGACGATATTAAGCTCACCGGTGTAATAATCGAATTTCGTTTCGACATAGGTGAAGCCGTTGATGCGTGAAATTATCTTCGCCGCGTCCTTTCCAAGTCCGTTCAGTATGACTCTGAGGGCTTTTTTTCTTACCTTGTTCGCCGATTTGGCGATTCCGATTGCTCCCTCCGCAGCGGCAAAGCTCTCATGTCCCGCTAAGAAGCAGAAGCATTCGGTTTCTTCACTGAGGAGCATTGCGGCAAGGTTGCCGTGTCCGAGTCCGACCTTTCTCTCCTCCGCAACAGAACCCGGCAGACAAAATGCCTGCAGTCCCACACCTATGGCTTCAGCCGCCTCGGCAGCTTTTTTTGCACCTTTTTTTAATGCTATCGCGGTACCCGCAACATATGCCCAGCGCACGTCCTCAAAACATATCGCCTGTATTTCTTTCGCGGTCTCATAAGGGTTAAGGCCGTTCTCACGACAAATCTCCGCAGCCTCGCTCAAATCCTTAATTCCGTATTCGTTTAGCGCAGCATTAATCTTATCTATCTTACGGTCGTAGTTTTCAAACATAATATCCATTGTGCTCGCCTCCCTATTCTTCACGAGGGTCGATTTTTTTAACCGCCTCGTCAAATCTTCCATATTTGCCGCACGACGCAGCTATCGCAGCTTCCTTGTCGTTTTCGGGTTTCTTAAGAGCCTCCATAAGCTTTCCTAAATTCACATATTCATAGCCTATGATATTGCCTTCTTCGTCAAGACCGACTCTCGTAATATATCCCTCTGCAAGTTCCATATATCTCGGTCCTTTTTTGTCGGTTGAGAAGATGGTACCTATCTGGGAACGAAGCCCCTTTCCGAGATCCTCGAGGCTCGCTCCGACTGCGAGGCCTCCCTCTGAAAACGCCGATTGCGACCTGCCGTAAACAATCTGAAGGAAAAGTTCTCTCATAGCCGTGTTAATCGCATCGCACACGAGGTCGGTATTCAGCGCCTCAAGAAGCGTCTTGCCTATCAGAATCTCACCCGCCATAGCCGCCGAATGTGTCATTCCCGAACAGCCTATGGTTTCAACAAGCGCCTCCTCAATAATGCCGTTTTTAACGTTGAGGGTGAGCTTGCATGCACCCTGCTGAGGCGCGCACCAACCGATGCCGTGAGTAAATCCCGAAATATCGGAAATCTCTTTGACCTGCGTCCATTTACCTTCCTGCGGGATAGGTGCAGGACCGTGATAAGTACCCTTTGCCACAGGGCACATATGCTCGACTTCTTTTGTATAAATCATCTTTTACCTCCGTAAAACTTAATAATTGTCAAAATTAAAGGCCTATCATTTCTTTTATGAGTTTCGGTGCCATGCTCGGCCCGTCCGATATCTTGAATGCATCGGAAGCTGTCCTGATGCCGTTCTCCACTTTTTCAAGGTTATTGCCGTAAAATGCCGCAAGTACCTCGTTAGCTTCAACCCTGTCGCCCACTTTTTTGTTTAGAATAACACCTGCCGACATATCAATTTCATCTTCCTTGGTCGCCCTTCCGGCTCCGGTATGCTGTGAGGCGAGTCCGATTGTCCTTGCTGAAATCGCGGAAATATAACCGGTTTTTTCAGCTCTGAGCTCTCTCGCAAATGCCGCCTTAGGAAACAGCGAGTAGTCCTCAATCACATCGGGATTTCCGCCCTGGGCTTCTATGAATCTCCTGAGCTGTATGAGACCGGTGCCGTTTAAGATTGAAGCCTTGGCAATTCCGAAGCCTTCTTCCGCAGTAGATGATTTACCCCCGAGATAAATCATTATACCGGCAAGCTTCACTGAAAGCTCCGTTATATCGCTCGGTCCTCTTCCCTTCAATGTCTCAATCGCTTCTATGACCTCTAAAGAATTGCCGACGGCCTTGCCGAGAGGCTGACTCATATCGGTTATGCATGCAACCGTTCGTCTGCCCGCATCGTAGCCGATGTCTACCATGAGGTCCGCAAGCGTAACGGCATCGTCAATATTCTCCATGAACGCACCTTCACCGCATTTAACATCGAGTACGATGGCATCCGAACCCGCCGCAAGTTTCTTTGACATTACGGAAGAAGCAATGAGCCCGAAGTTGTCTACGGTGGCTGTCACGTCTCTCAGCGCGTAGAGTTTTTTGTCGGCGGGAGTTATATGACCGCTTTGACCTATTATCGCAAGGCCTATCTCATTCACCTGATTTATGAACTCTTCGGGTTCAAGAGTAGTCCTGAACCCCGGAATCGATTCCATCTTGTCGACGGTTCCGCCCGTGAAGCCGAGCCCTCTTCCCGACATCTTGGCTACCGGCACGCCGCAAGCCGCGGCAAGCGGCGCCACTATGAGAGTGGTCTTATCGCCCACGCCTCCCGTGGAATGCTTGTCAACCTTAATGCCGTTTATCGAGCTTAAGTCGACGGTATCTCCCGAATATCTCATCGCCGATGTCAGTGTATATATCTCTTCTCTCGAAAGCCCCTTGAAAAAGATTGCCATGAGAAGAGCCGAAACCTGGTAGTCGGGTATCGTGCCGTCCACATAACCTTTTATCAGCCAATTTATTTCTTCGCCGGAGAGGCTTCCGCCCTCTCTTTTTTTATATATAATTTCATTCATTTGAAAATCCATATTATCATCCTCTGTGTTTTATATCTTATCACCATTCAGGTTAGAAATAAAGCTCTTTCAAAAAAGATTCTCCGAATCCCGTATCGGAAACACCCAAATACTCGCATACGCTCGCACCTAAATCCGCAAAAGAATTCCTCGTTCCTAAATTCACGCCGGGTTTTATTTTTTTGCCGTAAACTATCAGCGGCACATATTCTCTCGTATGGTCGGTCCCCGTATGGCAAGGGTCGCTTCCGTGGTCGGCACAGATGAATATAACGTCATCATCCGAAAGAGCCTCCAATATCTCGGGGATTCTCTCATCGAGCGACTCTATGTTTTTACCGTAGCCTGCGGGGTCTCTTCTATGTCCGTATTTTGCGTCAAAATCTACAAGGTTTGTGAAAATAAGACCGTCAAAGTCCTTTTTTAGTGCCTCTATCGTATTATCCACTCCGTGCATATCAGATTTGTTATGAACGGATTCGGTGATTCCCTTACCGTTAAATATATCGGAAATTTTGCCGACGGCATAAACCGTCATGCCGGCTTCCTTTATCTTATCAAGTATGGTGTCCCCGAAAGGCGTAACCGAATAATCATGCCTGTCCGACGTTCTCTCCCGCTTGCCTTCGGCATTTATAATATAAGGCCTCGCGATAACCCTGCCGCAGGCGAATTCGCCCACGAGCATGCTCCTTGCGATTTCACAATAACGGTATAGGGTGTCAAGTCCGAACAAATCAACGTTCATCGCAACCTGAAACACGGAATCCGCCGACGTATACACGATGGGTTTGCCTGTACTCTCGTGTTCGTCACCCAACTCCTCGATGATTTCGGTACCGGACGCGGGATAATTGCCGATGCATTCAATTCCGATTTCCCTTTCATACGCATCCATGAACTCCCGGGGAAAACCGTCAGGATACGTCTTGAACGGCACTTCCGTCTTGAGCCCCGCGAGTTCCCAGTGCCCCGTCGTCGTATCCTTCCCTTTTGAAAACTCGGCCATTCTTCCGAATGAGCCCGAAGGCGCACTTATGCTGAGTTCACCGTCAAGTATGCCGTCGATGTTTCCCCAACCCAATTTCAACAAATTAGGGATTTTCAATCCCCCGTTATGCTTCCATATATGGCCGAATGTATCGGCGCCCGTGTCACCGTACTCGTCCGCATCGGGCATTGCGCCCACTCCGAGCGAGTCTATAACAAGTATCAATGCTTTCATAGCAATGTCCTCCCTATCGGTATATTCGAGATTTCCCGACTACGAATATCAAAAAACGAGCCGCTTGCTTTCCTTAATCTCCCGAAATCAATATATTCGGGTAGGTTTCATCCCTAAATAATCAAGGCTCACCAACTTGTATTCCACACCGTAATACATACCCGTCAAACCCTTCTTGAAGGATTCTTTATTATGAAGGTGACCGTAAACACAGGTCTTCACTCCATATTCGGTCATGAGAGATGTGAAACCCGACATATCCTTAACATCGTTCGTCGGCGGATAGTGAAGCGCGCAGATTATCACTTTAGGCTTGAGTTTAGCTGCAGCCTCAAGAGAAAGTCTGAGTCTCACGATTTCTCTCTCGTATATTCTCATATCGCTTTCTTCAAAGCCGTCGCTGCCGGGGCAAAGCCAGCCCCTCGTACCGCAGATTGCGATGTCCCCCGCCATATATGCGTCGTTTTTCAAAAAAAACATTCTCGGGTCGGGAATAATTTCTTCCGTCATCATGCCCGAACCGTTGTCAACGGTTATTTTACTGCCGTACAGCTCGTTAAGTTTTTTTAGGGAGCTCCACCAGAGGTCATGATTCCCCTTAATAAGTATCTTACTCCCCGGAAGAGCTTTTATCCAGTCCAAATCAGCCTTCGCTTCCTCCAGCTTAAGCGCCCACGATATATCTCCCGCGACTATCACATAATCTTCTTCACTTATGGCGTCCGTCCAGTTACTATGCAGTTTTTCGGTATGCCCCACCCATTCTTTGCCGAACAAATCCATCCGCTGGTTCACCGACGGGCCGAGAGCATGATGCAGACCACCGACAGCAAATATTCTCATTGGTATTCCTTTGATTTATTATATTACAACAAATCTAAATCTTCAAATGTGATTTCTTTTATCTCGGTATTGTCCTGTTCCAATTCGTTTAGCGTTACGTTTCTGAGCTTTCTTTCGATTGCTCTCGATCTGGTGCCCACCAGCTTATCAAGCTCTTCATCGGCCTGCCTCAAACGTTTTCTCGTGTCCTCAAGTCCCTTTTCAAAAAGTCCGAATTCTTTTTTTACTTCGCCCAATATCTTCCATACTTCTGAAGAGTGCTTCTGAATGGCGAGGGTTCTGAAACCCATCTGTAAAGAATTAAGGAGCGCAGCCATGGTTGTAGGGCCTGCTATGCTTATCCTGTATTCTCTCTGAAGCACCTCAATCATACCATGATTTACGACTTCCGCATAGAGTCCCTCAAACGGCAAAAACATTATACCGAAATCCGTCGTATAAGGCGGCTCGACATATTTTTCTCTTATATCCTTGGCGGATTTTTTTATTATCTGTTCAAGCTCTTTCCAACATCTTTCTATTTCTTCCTTGTCACCGTCTTCATAGGCGTCTCTCAAGCTCGCGTATCTGTCACCCGGGAACTTTGAGTCTATCGGAAGATATACCGGTGTCTCATCGCTGCCCGGAAGCTTAACCGCAAATTCAACTCTTTCGGCGGAATGCGGCTTAACCTGAACGTTTTCTTCGAACTGTTCCGGAGAAAGAATTTGATAGAGTATCGCCGCCAACTGCACCTCTCCGAGTATGCCTCTCGTCTTGACATTCGAAAGAACTTTTTTCAGGTCGCCTACGCCGCTCGCGAGGTTTTTCATCTCGCCGAGCCCCTTGTATACCGCTTCAAGTCTCTCGCCAACGGTTTGGAAAGACTTGGATATACGCTCATCTAATGTGCTCTGCAGTTTCTCATCGACGGTTTCTCTCATCTTTTCGAGCATCTTGGCGTTTTCTTCGGTAAGCTCGCCTATCTTTTTTTCCATCGTCTGTCTGATGTTTTCGAGCTTCTGCTCATTTTCGTAAGATAATGAAGATATGCGCAAGTTCATATCCCCGAGCCTTTCATCCGTTCTGTCGCCGTTTTCTTTGAGCCTCGAGTCAAGAAGTTCGTTTAACAGTCTGCCCATATCGCTGTAAGCCGAAACGGAGCCCCTGACCTCGTTTCTCAGGTTCTTATTTGAAATTATAAGAAAGATAATTAAAAAAAGGCAAGCTAAAACCATGCCTGCCGTAAAAAATAAATAAATCTGCTGTTCCATCTCGCCTCCTGTATTTCTAATTATTATTTTCTCTTCAAGAATTCTTCTTTACATGCAACGAAGCACTCAAGCAGCTTATCCGAGAAGACTCCGCATTCACCGTTCAGTATCATTCTGAATGCGTCTTCTTTGTCAAAAGCATCCTTATAAGGCCTTTTGGATGTGAGCGCATCGAAGCAGTCGGCGATGCCGACTATCTGCTCGTTTAATTTTCTGAGCTGCCTGTTCGTTTGCGAAAGTTCCATCGTACGTTCTCTTACCGTTCTCTCGAGAACCTCCTCATGTTCTTCTATCAGCTTGTTATATTCAAGTTCTTTGCTTCGATAGTAATCCAAGTCGCTGAAGCAATATGCCATAGTCACAGCTTCACCGTCCTGTCTCTCTATAACGCTCATGGTCACTTTTTTCCAGATGGTTGCTTTAGGCAACATTTTGAAAACCATCTCACGCCTGTCAATATTGCGGAACGTCTTCTGAACATAGCCGACTTCCGACAACTTATAGAGTTCTTTCTTGTGCTCAGGAGCAACCATGTGAATGATCTCTTTGACAAGCTCGGAGTAATTCTTGCCTTCAACATTCATTTCAGGCACCACAAGGCTTTCTTTGAAGACCCTGGTAGTGTTTTCTTTCAAATCGACTACTAAAATCGAATTAAAGCTTTTCATGAGGCTGTCCACGGTTTCAGGCACAGGGAAAACTCTTGCCGTTTCATGAACCCTGGTTCTGAAGCTGCTGCCCTCACAATAGAGCACCTTATTGCCGGATGCTACGGCATTATTGAGCCTTCTTGCGATATAGAGCTGCTTATCGACATCTTCAAACGAAATAGTTTGACCGTTCTCACGCACCACACAGCCCACGCTCACAGTGAAGCGAAGCTTCTCCTGCTCCGACCTGCAGGCCGCCGCAGCCAACCTTATATTATTCATCTTCTCAAGAAAACTGTCCTCGACAATTTTTCCGAACATAAGCAAGAATGTGGAAGGCCCGTAGTGTATAAAGATATCGTCTTTTCTTATACGTTCTTTATACAATTCCGGCAAATTTCTTTAGAACCTTATCGCCCGCATCGTAGCCGTATGTCTCGCTTATATCATCAAAATAATCAACCTGAAACAGAGCAACCGCATTTTGCCCGTCCAATATATTCGGATGCTCCACAAAATATCTTCGGTTCAATGTTTAGGTAACAGGGTCTGTATAAAGCTTCAAGTACACCTCCTCAAATTTATCAGGTACAGATACCACAACTTCAATCTCATCATTTTTCATTTATTGTCCCTCGCCAATCCTAATAATGTCTCATAGATTGCTCGACTATATTTTAACACTTTCTTTAATAAAAATAAACATCAATATATTGATAATTTATTTAATCTTCAATATTCTTTGGCAATCTTCACAAATATTCACTTCTCAATGAATATTTTTGTTTTTAATATAATAATTCATTAATATTTTCGATTTATAAGCATAAAAAACTGACCTCCTCAAATTAGATTCTCGGTCTACTTTTGTGGTTGGGGGGGGGTCAGTTCAGAATGTACGCTTCTATTTTTTTATAACTATGTCGAAAACATTCGTGACTTCAGTCACGCGAAGCTCATTTAACTGCTGCTTTAGCCGTTTCACAGAGTTTTGCAAAACCCTGCGGGTCACAGATAGCCATCTCTGAAAGCATCTTTCTGTTTATCTCGATGCCGTTCTTTTTCAGTCCGTCCATGAGTTTGGAGTAGCTTAAGCCGTTAACTCTTGCACCGGCGTTAATCCTTGCAATCCAAAGCTGACGAAACTGTCTCTTTTTTAACTTTCTGCCGATATATGCGGATCTCAAGGATCTCATAACGGCAGGGTTGGCAGCCTTGAACTGTTTCGACTTGGCGCCGTAAAAGCCCTTGGCTGACTTTAATATTTTTTTATGTCTTCTATGTGCGGCGACTCCGCCTTTTACTCTTGCCATTTTCTTACCTCCTCCTACTTAGCCATTGACCTGAGCATTCTCTTCAGGTCTGCAGATGTTACGATAGTAGCTTTTCTCAAGCCTCTCTTACGCTTTGCAGACTTCTTGGTAAGAATATGGCTCTTGTATGCCTTATTTCTCTTGATTTTTCCTGATCCAGTTAAACGTAATCTTTTGCATGCGCCTCTGTGGGATTTCATCTTGTTCTTTGCCATGATGTATTGTCCTTTCTATATTTAATAGTATGTAACGTATTGAGTATTATTTGTCGGTTTTGGGGCCGAGAATCATCATGATTCCTCTGCCTTCAAAGGTAGGCTTCTTTTCAACCGCGCCGAGCTCCGAAAGGTTTTCGGCGAATTCCGTCATTACCGCCATTGCGTGATTAGCATAATCCCTCTCTCTGCCCCTCAGACGCAAAGAAACCTTAACTTTATTACCTTCTTTAAGGAACTTGGCCGCTGATTTGGCTTTTACCTGAATATCATGTTCTTCAATAAAAGTAGACAGCCTGACTTCCTTAACTTCCGTCGTCTTCTGCTTCTTTTTAGCATCTTTTTCTCGTTTCTGAATCTCATAACGATATTTTCCGTAATCTAAAAGCTTGCAAACCGGCGGAACAGCATGCGGCGAAACATTGACTAAGTCAAGATTTTTTTCTGCCGCAAGTTCAAGCGCTTCGTCGATAGGCATGATTCCGAGCATTTCGCCTGTTTCATCAATGACCCTTACTTCTTTGTCACGAATCTCTTCGTTTACCAGTGTCTCCTTACTAATGGTAATTTCACCTCCCGATTGTCTTAATACCGACATTAAAAAACGGATGTTGAAAAACATCCGCAAATACGCACAAATAGTGCAAAATTACATTATCAACCTGAACGGGCGACCTGCTCGTCAGGTGAGAAGCGGATACTTCTTCTTCGTTACCCATGTACTATACCATCTTACCGGTAGCTATGTCAAGTGTTTTTTTGAATGAAATTCCGGACAAAAAATTCCTATTTTTTATTCTTCCAAATATTCCTTCCGATGAATGAGTTACCTTACTTTATTTATAAGACTCAGAATCAAGTCATTGTCTTCTATCCTGCTAATCCCGAAGCTCTTTTTACCGGCATCTTTAATAGATGCTCCGATATGATAAACTTCTGTTTTATCTATTATTAAAAATCTGTCGTGAAAATCCGGAGTATTTTTTACAAAAAGTGTTGGATATTGGGCGTTAAACTTATTTATATCCGCAACTGTCAAATTGCCCTTATTCGCTGTTGCAATGATAACGTCTACCGCCATGTTTATTACTTGCACTTGAGGTCACAAATTGTGACCTCAAGTTTTCAAATTCTTCTTCCGTTAGCTGAAAACGGAAATATTCCGGAAACCTATTTAAATTTCGTTTAACAGCCTGATTAAACACTTTGGTTTCAACCTGATACAGCTCTGCCAAATCATTATCAAGCATCACTTGTTTATCTCTGAAAGTATAAATCATGCTTTTCACATCTATATTTTCAATAATGGCACAACCCTTGTTTTCTTCCATA
>CAYFQR010000015.1:0-37530 GCA_964345365.1 uncultured Oscillospiraceae bacterium | reverse complement strand
TATATTCTACCACAGTAGGAACGAAAATAAAACTGCGAGTATGCGTAGAATCGGAGTCCGGTTTTTCGGAGGTAGGTGAGACCTTTTTATTTTCGGGAAAGATACGTTTTTCTGACAAACGGAGACGGCGAAGCTTTTTTTTATTTCAAAAAATATATGAACATCTCGACAAAAATCAGAGTATTTTTTTCTTGATGTGGTATAATCATATACATGCAGAATGAAATAATTATTAAAGGTGCAAATGAAAATAACCTGCGCGGACTGAATGTCAGGATACCGCGCGACAAGTTGATAGTGCTGACCGGACTTTCAGGCTCCGGCAAGAGCTCTCTCGCTTTCGACACGATATATGCGGAAGGGCAGAGGAGATACATGGAGTCGCTTAGCTCATACGCACGCCAGTTCTTAGGGCAGATGGAAAAACCCGATGTCGAATACATCGAGGGACTTTCACCTGCTATTTCCATTGACCAGAAAACAACAAACAGAAACCCGCGTTCCACGGTAGGAACGGTGACTGAAATACACGACTATTTCAGACTTCTCTATGCGCGGATAGGTAAGCCTCATTGTCCTGTTTGCGGTATGCCTATCGCATCACAGTCCGTAGACCAGATGGTCGACAGCATAATGTCAATCGGCGAGGGTGCAAAGTTGCTCATATTATCACCCGTTGTCCGTGCAAAAAAAGGAACCCACGAAAAAGTAA
This sequence comes from uncultured Oscillospiraceae bacterium, assembly GCA_964345365.1. GTDB lineage: Bacteria > Bacillota > Clostridia > Peptostreptococcales > Anaerovoracaceae > RUG754. The sequence goes on along the minus strand of CAYFQR010000015.1, from coordinate 36,818 downwards.
TTGAGAGAATCCAAAAGGAAGGCTTCACGAGGCTGAGGGTTGACGGTGAAATCAAAATCATCGGAGAAGATGATATAAAATTAGAGAAAACCTACAAGCATAATATCGAAATCGTTGTTGACAGGGTAGTGGTAAAAGAGGGGCAGGAGAGCCGCATCGCAGAAGCATGCGAGCTTGCAATCGCTCAGTCGGACGGCGGGCTTGTCGAGGTTGAAGGTGACTTTTACGACCGGCATATACAAAAAACATTTTCGACTAAATTAGCCTGTCCTGAACACGGGGCATCGCTCGAAGAACTTGAACCGAGGATGTTCTCTTTTAATGCGCCTTTCGGTGCCTGCCCGACCTGCTCGGGTATAGGTTTTACTCAGACGCTCGACCCCAAAAAACTCATAAACGAGGAGCTTTCGATAAATGAGGGTGCATTGCAGCCGATATTCGGTTCCATGGAGTTTTCGGGTTGGTACAGACAGAATATAGACGGGCTCATAAAAGACCACAATGTCGACCCGAGCATTCCTCTTAAAGATATGCCGGAGAGCTTCATAAGGGAACTTTACTGGGGAACGGGCGAAAGGAATATCAAATGGTATTATGTGTCGAGAAACACCGGCACCAAATCCGAACAAAACCGTCCTTTTGAAGGAGCTCTGAATAACATCGAGAGAAGAGTCAGAGAGACAACATCGGACTATTTCAGAAACAAGATGGATGAGTACATGGTTACAAGAACTTGTCCTGATTGTAAGGGCAAACGCTTCAAACCCGAAATACTTGCGGTTACCGTAGGCCCGATGAACATCGCAGAGCTTTCAGAACTTTCAATATCGGATTGTCTGCTTTTCTTTAACAGCCTTGAGCTTTCCGAAAAAGACATGCAGATAGGCGAGCAGATAATAAAAGAGATTAAATCACGTCTTATTTTCCTAAAAAACGTAGGGCTTGATTATTTGAACCTAAGCCGCTCTGCCGGCACGCTTTCGGGCGGAGAATCGCAGAGAATCAGGCTCGCTACACAGATAGGCTCAAGCCTTGTAGGTGTGCTCTATATTCTGGACGAGCCTTCAATCGGACTCCATCAAAAAGACAATGAGATGCTGCTTAAGACACTTAGAGAACTTACCGATATAGGAAATACTCTGATTGTCGTCGAGCATGACGAGGACACTATACTTGCTGCCGACCACATCGTCGACATCGGGCCGGGTGCCGGAATAAACGGCGGTAAATTAGTCTGTCAGGGAACAGCCGAGGATATAATGGCTTGCCCCGAATCAATTACAGGACAGTATCTTTCAGGCAAAAAAAAGATTCTTGTTCCGCTTGAGCGAAGAGACGGGAACGGTAAAAGCATTACAATAAGAGGCGCACGTCAAAATAATCTTAAGAACATAGACGTTGAGTTCCCGCTCGGCAAGTTTATATGCGTCACGGGAGTTTCGGGCTCGGGCAAATCATCGCTTGTAAATGAGATACTGTACAAGGGTGCGGCAAGGGTTACGAACAGACTTCAGGCGGAAGCCGGAGAACACGACAGCATAGAGGGACTTGAGTTCATCGACAAAGTTATAGACATCGACCAGAGTCCAATCGGTAAGACGCCGCGTTCCAACCCCGCGACATATACGGGAATGTTCGATACGATTCGCGATTTATTTGCGAGCCTGCCAGAAGCTAAAATCAGAGGCTACAAAAAAGGCCGTTTCAGCTTCAACGTCAAGGGCGGTCGCTGTGAGGCATGCACCGGTGACGGTATCATAAAGGTGGAAATGCACTTCCTGTCCGATGTATATGTACAATGCGAAGTTTGCCACGGCAAGAGATATAACAGAGAAACCCTTGAAGTGAAATACAAGGGCAAGAATATATTCGAAGTACTCGACATGTCGGTGGACGAGGCTCTCGTTTTTTTCAAGAATGTACCTCAGGTATACAAGTATCTTGAAACGATGAGCAGAGTCGGTCTCGGTTATATCAAACTCGGTCAGCCGTCCACTGAGCTTTCAGGCGGAGAGGCACAGAGGGTGAAGCTCTCCACTGAGCTTGTTAAACGCTCAACCGGCAAGACGTTGTATATTCTTGATGAACCCACGACAGGACTTCATTTCGATGATGTGAGTAAACTTGTCAGTGTGCTTCAGGAATTGGTTGACCAGGGCAACACCGTAGTTGTAATCGAACATAATTTAGACGTGATAAAATGTGCTGACCATATAATAGACCTCGGCCCTGACGGCGGATACCGCGGCGGTGCGATTGTTACGACAGGCACGCCTGAAGAGGTCGCATTGTTCGAGAAATCTTATACAGGACAATTCCTTAAAAAAATCTTAAAAAGAAAGTAGAATATAAGTGCAAAAATATCGGAATTGAATCAATCGGAAACGATTTTTCTCAATAACGTATGAATTATTAAAAAAATAGAGATTCCACCAAAATCATACGACAAGTGCTGCAAACTGTTTTCTAAATTATATGCGTCACTACTTGTTAAATCGGCTTTAATCTGATAAAATAACAGAATGGAGTCGATTTATAATTTGGGGGAAATGACATGAACAAAATTAAGGATATTATATATAACAAAAGTGACATTCTGGTAGCTCTGTTAATATTGGCAATAGCTGCGGCAGTGATATTTTGGAGACTGAATATAATTCTGGAATATCCTAAGGAGCTGCTTTCAGGCGGAGACGGAAACGGTGTGATTACCACTATGACGGACGCGGATGACAGCGATACGGAAACGGGTGCTAATACCGCTACCAAGACTGATTCAGAGCAGGGTGAACATAATTCCGGACAGTCGGAAACAGAGGAACCGGAAGCTCCCGCAGAGCTTTGGGTGGACGGTAAGCTCACAAGGGATGTCAAGGTTGATGTTCACGGAAGCTATGCTTCGGCAGCCGTACAGTGCCTTGTAGACGCAGGTCTGTTTGATGACTATGCCGACTACAAAAACGTATGCGACAAAGCCGGCTACGACGACGAAAAAGTCAAGGCGGGAGACTTCACCTTCAAGAAGGGCTCGACAAAAAAAGACATAGCGAAGAAGATCAACTGGGGAATATAAAAATCGCTTATGAAGACGATAGTGCGGGCATATACCGTTAATGACAGGGAAAAATACGTGCCGGGAATTTACCGCCGGATACTGTTATCGATAAGTAAACGCTAAATTAAAAAACATAATAGATTCACGGGAGGTAATTATGGGACTTGTAACTACTAAAGAAATGTTTGCGAAGGCGATGAATTCCGACTATGCAATCGGAGCCTTCAATGTCAACAATATGGAGATAATTCAGGGAATTGTTGACGCCGCTAAGATTGAAAAGACACCGCTGATACTTCAGGTATCCGCAGGTGCTCGTAAGTATGCACGCTCGGCTTATCTCACCAAGTTGGTAGAGGCTGCCATTCTTGACACGGGCCTCGACATATGCCTGCATTTAGACCACGGCGAAGATTTCGAGATTTGCAAAAAATGCGTGGACGACGGCTTTACATCGGTTATGATTGACGGCTCCAAGCATCCGTTCGAAGAAAATATCGCAATAACCAAGGAGGTTGTGGAGTATGCACATGCTCACGGAGTGGTTGTAGAAGCGGAGCTCGGCAAACTCGCGGGCGTTGAAGACAATGTGTCGGTCGACGAGCGCTCAGCTACATTTACGGATCCGGATGAGGCGGCGGAGTTTGTTGAGAGAACCGGAGTCGATTCACTTGCAATCGCTATAGGAACCTCACACGGTGCCTATAAGTTCAAAGGTGAACCGTATCTCGATTTTGAAAGACTTAAGAAGATTAATAAGCTCATACCTGACACGCCGCTGGTACTGCACGGAGCATCCACCGTGCTCAGAGAGTTCGTGGACTTATGCAACCAATACGGCGGAGAGATACCTGGAGCTCAGGGCGTTCCCGAGGAAATGATTCGAGAGGCGGTTAAATACGGTGTTTGCAAAGTAAATATCGACACGGATTTAAGACTTGCTCTTACTGCCGAAGTACGCAGATACCTCACTGAACACCCTGCGGAGTTTGACCCTCGTAAGTACTTAGGGCCGGGCCGCGACGCTATTCAGAAGATGGTACAGCACAAGATAAGAAATGTGCTCAATGCATCCAATAAGCTGTAGAGAAATCAGAACGGATTTTTCCGTTCTGTTTCACTGATATGTACTTCAGAAGATAATGACAAACCATGATAAAAATTAAAATAACCGAAAACCAAGGCGGCCAAAGGCTAGACAGATTCCTTAAAAAATATTTTGACAGGGCGCCGCTTTCCATGATATACAGACTTATCAGGAAGGACATCAAGGTAAACGGCAAACGTGAGAAAGAAGATTTTTTGCTCAGTGAGGGTGATGAGATTTTCGTATATATGCTCGATTCCGAGGCGGCAAAACTCCAAAAAAGCAAGCTGCGCGTGAGAGCAAAGAGGCAGTTCGGTATAGCCTATGAGGACGATAATCTGCTTGCTGCAACCAAACCGTATGGGCTGCTGACCCACGGTGATTCCAAAGAAAAGAAGAATCACCTTGCCAATCAGGTAATAGATTATCTGATTGAGAAGGGCGAGTATAATCCGCGCTTCGAAAAGACATTCACACCTTCGCCTGTTAACAGGCTTGACAGGAATACGACCGGCCTTGTGTTATTTGCAAAAAATGCGGAGGCTCTCAGAGAACTCAGTCGCATGATAAGGGAAAGGGACAGCATAAAGAAGTTCTACCTTGCAATAGCCGTCGGCAAGATTCCGGGCAGGCTTGTGCTCCGCGATATGATGGTAAAAGACAGCGAGCGGAACATCGTGCATGCAAGCGATATTCCGGAGACCGGTATTGATACGTCCGCTTCGAAAAAAGAGCTGAACAATATCGGCGCATGCGGTGCGGATGTATCGGACGCAGGCAAGCTCATGGAAACCGTTGCCGTGCCGCTGCGCTACGGTAAAATCGGTAACAAGACATATACTTTGCTTGATGTGGAAATAATCACAGGAAGGACTCATCAGATAAGGGTGCAGCTTGCGAAAGCGGGCTATCCGCTTTTAGGTGATGTCAAATACGGTAAATCGGGACTCGGACAGACCACACAGCTGCTCCACAGCCACAGGATAGAGTTTACCGAAATTGAGGACGGACTGCTTAAATACATGGAAGGCAAGAAGATAGAAGCAGAGGCGCCGGATAATTTCAAGGCACTGATAGATAAAATATTTTAAGGGGGAAACCACTTGAACAGGGAGAGAAATATAAAAAAAGAGATAATGGAATGGGTAGTGGATTTGGCTATAGCGGTAATGTTAGCCGGTGCCGTGTTATTTTTTTTCAAACCGATAATAATTCAGCAGGACTCTATGGAACCTAATTTCCAATCCGGAAATTATGTTGTTACTTCGAGACAAGCATATAATCTGTTCGGAGAACCAGAACACGGTGATGTGATAGTCTTCAAGTCGGAGCTTCTTGATGAAAAAGGTAAAAACAAGAGCTTAATCAAGAGAGTAATAGGTCTGCCGGGTGACAGAGTGTCAATCATTGACGGCTATATCTATATAAACGGTGAGATGATTGAAGAGGAATACGTGGCGGAGCAGGGGATTTCAGGCGAGATGGAGGAGCTTATCGTGCCCGAAGACAGCTTGTTTTGTTGTGGGGACAACAGGGGTGTAAGCCTCGATTCCAGAAGCAGTGAAGTGGGTTTTGTGACTTATGACAAGGTTATAGGTAAGGTTTTTATCAGGCTGTTTCCGTTTAACAAGATAACAAGATTCTAAAAGTTACAAACTGATAATAACATTTTAGAAACAATACTCAAACAAATATACGGAAACAAAAACAACAGCATTGCACAATTATTTCAAGCTATGAAAAAAAGCATTAAATTAGACGCAAAAAACAAAAAAGCATATCATGATTACTTCGTCGAGGAAACTTATGAGGCCGGCATCGTACTTACCGGAACCGAGATAAAATCCATAAGGCTGGGCAAGGTGTCGATAAAAGAAGCCTATGCCAAGATAATAAACGGCGAAGTGATAGTTTTGGGTATGAATATTTCGCCTTATGAACAGGGGAACCGCTTCAATGCGGACCCGCTCAGGGAGCGCAAGCTTCTTCTGCACAAACATGAGATAAGGAAGCTAATCGGTTACACCACTCAGAAGGGATTGACCCTTATACCTCTTAAGCTCTATATAAATGAAGACGGCAGAGCCAAAGTGGAATTGGGAGTATGCCGAGGCAAAAAGAACTATGACAAGCGCGAAGCTATAGCAAAAAAAGACGCTGCCAGAGACATGGAAAGGCGAATGAAAAACATGTAGCCGAAATAAACAATTAAACACATGTAGCTGAAATAAGCAAGTTAATAGGTGCAACCACGCAGGAAGCGAAATCAAAACAAAACAGCAGATTTAACAATAAAAATCATTAAAAATGCAATTTGTCCGAATGAAAACTACATTATATGTAACCTTTTGTGCACCTAAATTGAGTTATTAGTGAGAAGGGGCTTAGTAAGGCAATGTGCTTATAAATTATTTTCACCTTTTCAAGACCGTAGAGACACTGATTTATATCATTAAAAAACGGGGGTGTAAAGGTTTCGACAGGGGTGTGGAACCGAAATAAGCGAGCGGTGGTTGGTCAGGTCCACCTAAAAAATGACTCGTTAAATATAAACGCTAAAAATAACAACACATTCGCAATCGCAGCTTAGTCTGCACAGCGCGTCGATTTGAATATACCCGTTGGTTCAAACATCGGCGTCGATTAAACGGGGAACCCTTGTGTGAGTTCTCGGTAGCACAAGGACTTACGAGATAGATGACGCGGCAGCTTGTTGATAGGCGGTCGAAGACTCGAAATACTAAATTATCAACTGCGCTCGGAGAAAGTTTCGCGGAAATGCTTTTGGACGCGAGTTCGACTCTCGCCATCTCCACCAAAATCCTCAAATTTGAACTCGGAAACGTGTTCGAATTCCGGAGCATTTGCTCCACCTGATAATACCTCATGTAAGGTAGAGCCCTCGCGGGGGCTTACAAGGCAGGCACATGCCTTGCCATACGAAAAACCGAACCCGATGACGGGTTCGGTTTTTTGCTAAAGTATTATAGTGTTACTTAAGTAATAATTCCGGCATTATAATCAAAGTTATAAGTGCTTTTGTGCTAAAAAATATAAATTATATTAAATTGTCGTCCAACCGCCGTCGACTGAAACTAATTGGCCTGTTGTATAACCGGACTCATGGCTTCAGCTACAGCTTTTACGGTTTCTTCCACTTTTGCAAAATCAGTAACATCGCAAACATAGTATTTTACTTTAACGCCGTATTTCTCTTCTATTTCTTTTTAAACGGCCTTAAGTTTTTCTTCGCGTCTGGCTAAAATTGCAAGATTCGCACCCTGGTTTGCGAGGGCTTTTGCGAACTGAACCCCGAGTCCGGAAGATGCACCCGTTACGATTGCGACGTCACCTGTTAAATCAAAATACTTTTTCATTTATTCTGCTTCCTTTCATTTCCTTTTTTGTATACAAAATATTTTATACATAGAGGAATATCAGCATATATAGGAAGAAAATGCAACAGCTTTTTAAAATATTAATGATGATGAATAAAAAACAGCAATACCGCTGAATCAGGAATTCAGCGGTATTGGATAATCATGTTTCTTTATGGTGAAAAGGAAATCGACGTTCCGCTTTTCTCAAATCGATTAGCTTACAGCAAATTGAGTTTCTTTGCCAAGATTCTCTCTGTCAGCACATGGAGAAGAATGACTTCAACAAGCATGCCGATTATAGGTAACCATGCAAAGTTCGTGATTGTGTCAATATTATTTAATATTTCAAAGAAATCCGATTCAAATATACCAACGAATATCATTGAATGAATAGTCGAGAACAGGGTGTTCAGGAGTATAAAAGCTCCAATAGAGAGAAGAACCCTGTGCTTGCCTGAGAGCTGGCCTATTGACATCGAGGCATAGATGGTGTATATCTGAAACATTGTCCCCAATAAGCCGAACAGACAGAACTGTAAAAACAATATGAGGGATTTAGGATCCTCTTTAATTGCATCAAATACAGCGCTAAAGAACTCTCTGAAGTCGGGTATCCCCGGGGACGCGATTATAAAAATCGAAAGGACTGAAAGGAAACCGCTTATGAATATCACGATTGCGGATACTACGCCTTTTGATGCGACAAGCTTTCCGGTGGATACGGGCAGAGTATGCATCATATATCCTTCTTCACCGAGAAGGCCCTTATAGAATCTCAATACCACAATCATTATTGTAATTACTCCGCAAGCGACGAACAAACCTATGAAGAGGAGCCCCGGAATTAATCCGAAGACATAGCTGCTCCATTTCGTGCTCATCAGCGTGGAAGAATCGATGTGACTGCCGAGAAGCCCTGCTACGATTGACATCACAAGAAGCGCTGCCCATATCGGGCCTATCTGTCTGATAGCGGAGCGAAGCTCATATTTAACTAATTTATTCATAATTTTACCCCCTATAAGAATCCATTCTGAAAGTGTCCCTGAATACATCGTCGATGGATTTTCCTTCTTCGGACTTAATCTCATCAACGGTGCTGTGCCTTACGATTGCTCCCTCTTTTATGAAGATTACCTCATCAAGCACCCTTTCGATATCTGAAATAAGATGTGTAGAGATTAAAACAGTACCTTCTTCATTGTAATTGTTTATGATGGTGCTGAGGATGAAATCCCTTGCTGCCGGGTCGACTCCCGCGATGGGTTCGTCTAAAAGGTAGAGCTGTGCCTCTCTTGACATGACGAGTATGAGCTGAACCTTTTCTTTAGTACCCTTGGACATGGTCTTTATCTTAGTATTAAGACCTATGTTCATCGACGCGCACATTTTTTCCGCCTTGTCACGCTTGAAGTCGGTATAGAAATCGCCGAACATGTCAAAAACGTCTTTTACGGTCATCCAATCCGCAAAGTATGTCTTGTCGGGAAGGTAGCTGATAATGGATTTTGTGTAAATCCCCGGACGCTCGCCGTCGACTAAAACTTCACCTTCGCTTGGTGTCAACAGACCGTTGAGGATCTTTATCAATGTTGTCTTGCCGCTGCCGTTCGGGCCTAAAAGACCGATTATCTTTCCCCTGCCGATTTCAAGATTGATATCCTTCAGAGCCGGGTTCCCTGAATAATTCTTGCTCAGATTGTTAATTAGAGCTATTTTTTCGCTTTTCATTTATTTCAATCCCCCTTTGATTATTTCGATTACATCCACCGGCTTATAGCCCAGAGATGCCATTTCGCTTAAAAAAGATTCTACGTTTTCTTTTGCCAGCTCAACTCGGATTTTTTCTATGAGTTCGCTGTCATCGGTGACCGTCCTGCCCGCAGTCCTGTTCGTTATCAAAAGACCTGCGGCTTCAAGCTCACTCAGTGCGCGCTGCATCGTGTTTCTGTTTACACCCGCATTTTCGGACAGATCCCTTACCGTCGGAAAAGGTTCTCCGCTCGGATAATGTCCGGTAACTATCGCTTTCATGAGCTGCTCCTTCAGCTGCGGCCATATAGGTCTGCTGTCATCAAGCTTCCATTTCATTTTTATCCCCCTTAAATATCGTGTTGAATTTTTCGTTAAAGCGCTTTACTTGTCTTAAGCACTTAAGACAATAATAATATATCAGATAAAAAAACTCCTGTCAACAGTTTTTTCAAAAAATATTTTTTTATTTTTTGCATCATTTTTATCAACCTTATTTCATTGTATTGAAATGCAAAAAATGATATAATCTGAATATGAAAAAGAAAACACCGTGGGAAAAAGAATGGGAGGGACTGCTGAAGGCGGAAACTCGCTATAATAAATACAGGAAAGACGGGCCGACCTCCGTGCTGCTCTTGAAACTGGACCGCTACATACCGAAAAAATTGAGCGGTACGTTAAACGCGGCATTTGCCAAGGCATTCATTGTAATTTTCAACAAGGGAACTTTCCTAATCGAAAAGACATATAACCGCCGTAAAAAACAGGCGGATTTTAAGATTGACAAGTTCGCTCATGAGCTTATGAACGACAGCAGGACGGCCAAGGCATTCACCAAACGCGCCAACGCAACTAAAATGCTCAACATATTAATATCTTTTGTCGAGGGTGTGGTTATGGGCTTGCTCGGCTTGTCGCTGCCTGATATCCCGCTGTTCATCGGTCTCGTAATAAAGAGCGTATACGAGCTTGCGATTACTTACGGATATGATTATCATGATGAAGATGAGCAGGTATTTATCCTGAAGATAATCGAAGTCGCAATGAAGGATGAGGATGAGTTCATCGAGGGAGACAGGCAGATAAACGAGGCCATAGAAATCATCGCCGGAAGCGGTGACGAGATAGGCGGCTGGAATATAACAAAGGACGAGCAGATTAAGCTCACGGCGATGTCTCTCGCCAAAGAGATGCTGTATACGAAGTTCATTCAAGGATATTTTCTAATCGGAATTATCGGCGGAGTATTTGACCCTGTGTATGTAAACAGAATTTGCAACTACGCCGCACTAAAATACAGAAGACGTTTTTTGTCAAAGCACCTCGCAAGAGAAAAAAATAAGACTGAATAAATAAGACGCACGATTCAGTTTGAGCACAGCGATTCAGTTTGAGCACATAGGATATGGATTTGAAATTTGACCGAAAAAAGAATTTGAAAAATTGACAAGGCGGAAAAAGTCAAAATCAGGAAGCAAAATGAAATAATGAAATCGAAATTTACTACGACAGATATCACGACGGCAGGGCTTATCGCGGCGCTTTATGTGGTTTTAACTATGGCATCACAGGCATTCGGACTTGCAAGCGGCGCTATTCAGTTCAGGCTGTCCGAAGCATTGACGGTGCTTCCGATGTTCACCCATGCGGCAGTTCCGGGACTCGCGGTGGGCTGCCTTATGGCGAACATCGTGACAGGCTGCGCTTTTTGGGATATAATATTCGGGACGCTGGCAACACTTGTCGGCGCGGTAGGAACATATATAATCGGTAAAAGCGGCAGAGTTATATTCGGGGTGTTACCGCCGATATTATCAAACATGCTGATTGTGCCGGCGATATTGATAAAGGTGTACGGTGCCGAGGACTCTTATCTATATTTCATGCTGACCGTCGGGATAGGGGAGATAGTCTGCTGCGGTATTATGGGAGTTATTTTATACAAGGTAATAAAAAAATCTAAATTATTCGGGTGATAAACTATGAACTACAGCTTAATCAAAGAATCGGATTATGTGAGATCAAATTGGAAGGGCGGAAAAACCGCTGAAATTGCGATTTTTCCTAAAACAAAAAAATATATCGACAGAAATTTCGTTTGGAGACTGAGCTCGGCAACCATTGAAATCGAGGAGTCCGATTTTACGAAGCTTACCGATTATGACAGAATACTTATGCCTATCGAGGGTGAGGTCATACTTACATTTGACGGCGAGAAAACGGTCAAACTCGGAGAGCTTGAACAGGTATCTTTCTCAGGGGGCAGCAGAACCAAGAGCTTCGGGAAGATAACAGACTTTAACTTAATGACTAAAAAAGAAACGTCAAGGGGTGAACTTGACATCATAGAACCTAAGGCGGAAGCCGTTCGTTTTTCGGATGAAACAGGCAGTGTGAAGCCGTTAGATGAAACAGTGGAAACCGAAGAAACAAATGAAACAACGGCCCCGAAATATAAGAATGTAACCCATGCCCTGTATTGTCGGGACGGCTATGCGATAATAGACATAAAAGGCAATTCGCAGATGGTAAAAAAAGGAGAAACTCTGCTTATCGAATACGAAGAAGGTGAAACTCCCGAATATTCTATTATGGGTGAGGGACACTTAATCAGAGCGAAAATCCGTTATTCATATAACCCTGAAGAATCGGAAGCGATAATTATCCCTCCTGAAAAAGTTTGTTTTGATGATTTCAAATGTGCGTTTTTCCTCGCCAATACGCAGTTCAGGTTTGCGGACAAGATATTCAAAAGCATCCGTACGACATGGTACGACGAGGCGCTTTCGAGAGCGATACGCAGATTGGAGAAGATGTATGTTACATTCATAATCTCCATTGTCGGCATAATGGTGGTGCTGATGAGTTTTTTTAACAGCGGTATGAGCGACATGAAGCTGCTTGTTCTGATTTCGGCTTGGCTTGCATTTGATATTCTTGTTATATCACCGCTTATATACTTAATATTTATGCCGAAACCTATAAGGAAACACATAAAGGATATAAACAATCTGACGCCGTATGAAAAGGAAGTCAGAAAAAGAGAACTCGAGAGCAATGAAAGAATTGACAAAATCTTAAAAAAATACAAAAATTCCGGAAGAAACATAGGCTATAACAGGGAGGAAGAAGATGATTTACTTTAGAAGCGATTACAGTCTGGGTGCGCCTGAGAAGGTTATGGATGCACTGATTAAAACCAATTTGGAGCATACCGACGGATATGCGGAGGATGAGTATTCCTACAGATGTGCGGATATGATTCGTGAGATGATAGGAAAGCCGGATGCACACGTGCATTTCATGGTAGGCGGCACTCCGACAAATACGGTTACGATTGCAGCGGCACTACGCCCGTACGAGGGCGTTATATCGCCCGAAACAGGACATATATATAGACATGAAACGGGTTCTGTTGAGGCAAACGGCCACAGAGTATTTGCCGCGCCGACAGAGGACGGTAAACTGACACCTGAGGCTATTGAGGAAATGATGATACTGCATGAAGACGAGCATTGCGTCAAACCGAGAATGGCTTATATAACGCACCCGACCGAAAACGGCGGTGTTTACACTAAAGCGGAGCTGATGGCTCTCAGGGAATGCTGCGATAAAAACGGACTTTATCTTTATATGGACGGAGCGAGACTCGGCACGGCGCTCGTATGGCCGGGAAACGATTTAAGCCTCAAAGACATCGCCGACCTTACCGATGCATTCTATATCGGCGGCACCAAGATAGGTGCGCTTTTCGGGGAGGCTCTTATCATATTGGATGACGACATTAACCATGAATTCAGGTATATGATAAAGAGAAATTGCACTTTGCTGGCGAAAGGCAGACTGATTGCCGTTCAGCTTCAGGCTCTTTTGGAGGGCAAAGACGGTGGCAGTGACATTGAAACCTCTCTATACTTCGAACTTTCACGTCACGAGAATGAAACGGCTATCATGATTGCTGAGGGCGTCGTAGCAAAGGGCTATGAACTGTGGCTGCCGCACCAGACCAATCAGGTGTTCGTGATAATGGATAACGAAAAAATCAAAGAATTGGAGAAAGACTTCTTCTTCTATACTTGGTGTCCGTATGATAAGAATCGTTCAGTAATTCGTCTTATAACAAACTGGAACACTAAGAGAGAAGAAGTCGAAAAATTGCTTGAAGCGCTCTAAAAAAACTGCGGGTTCGGCACTGAGAGATGCTGTCGGTAAAACAGTTGTACAGCTATCCCGCAATATTGACAGGGGAAGGGGACAACAATGAAATCAGCTAAAAAACTGATAATATTGGTTCTTGTTGTTGCTCTCGGTTTAGGTTTGACATCCTGCCTTAAAAACGGCAATGCCGATGATGGAAATTTACCGGGGACATCTTCAAGTGCAACGGATTCGAACAGCGGGAGTACTGCTGACGATGCGGAGTCCACACCGGATGAGGGAACAAACGATAATCGGGAGAATGATGAACAAGAGAATAACGTAAACGGCGGGCAGGTAGATAATTCGTCTGCGGCACTTAGAGACCCGTCTGAAGTTTCAGAGCCTGCAAATGCGCCGCCAAAAGGAGAAGACAGGACTATAAAGGGGATTCCGGAGCCTATAGATATCAGGGTAGAGGACGACGGTAACCTGCTTGTGCTGGTAAACAAATACCATGCGGTCTCTTCGGACTATAGACCGTCGGGCATGGTCAGTGTAGACCCTAAACTCGGCACGTGGAATGATATGGAGCTGAAGGAAGAAGCGTACGAAGCTTACCTCGACATGAACAAAGCGGCGAAAAAACTCGGCTACAACCTGAAAATCTGTTCTGCATACAGGTCATATGACACGCAGGTTTATCTCTTTAACAATTCACTTTCGTCATACGGCGGAGAGAAAACACATCTCAGATCCGCCTATCCGGGACGGAGCGAGCATCATACGGGACTTGCGATAGATATAACATCCGCATCTATGGGCTGGGGCCTGACGCAGGATTTCGCCGACTATGCCGACGGAAAATGGCTTAATGAAAATTGCCATAAATACGGTTACATACTCAGGTATCCGAAGGATTCGACCGACATAACAGGATATATGTACGAGCCTTGGCACTTCAGATATGTCGGCAAAGAAACAGCCGAAGAGATAATGTCATCAGGTATTACTTTGGAGGAATACCTTGATTTAGCCGGAGCTGAGTAATTATGCCGATTTGATTAATGTCGATTGCAAATATTTCATCTCTTTCATTATGGACAAAAAGTTACGAAAGAGTATGAATAAAAAGTTGAGAAAAATATTGACAACGGCGGTTTTTTTTGATAACATACGCTATAATCAATATAATTAAACCTTTGACGGAGAAGTAAAACCGAGATACGAACGAAAGCGAGCTTCGGACGGTGTGAGCGAAGCGGTAAACGGCTCGGAATAATGGCCTCCTGAGGGCGAGGTGAAAGCAATGTTGCGAGTATCCGAGACGCGATTCCTGCGTTAGTGGAGAGAGGTGTGATGGCACTTCGTAGAGAGGTCGCTTTTTGCGGCAAACAAGGTGGCAACGCGGAATATTCCGTCCTTGAGTTTTTTCAGGGACGGATTTTTTGTTTAAGAATCCTTTTGAAAACTTACGAAGACACCGAAAATCAAATGCGATTTTTAGGAGGAAAAAAAGATGACAACAAAAAACGAAAAAACAATACCTTATAAGATTTATCTTTCCGAGGACGAAATGCCGAAAGAATTTTACAATGTGAGGGCTGATATGAAAAACAAGCCCGCACCGCTCTTAAGTCCTGTCTCGTTCAAGCCGATGACGGAAGAGGAGATGCGAAAGGTTTTCACGGAGGAGTCGACTAAGCAGGAACTCGATAACGAGAATGCATACATTCCGATTCCGGAAGAAATACGTAACTTCTACAAGATGTATAGACCCTCGCCGCTTGTAAGAGCATACTGCCTGGAGGAAAAGCTCGACACTCCTGCTAAGATTTACTACAAGTTCGAGGGAAATAATACCTCGGGTTCTCACAAGCTGAACTCTGCCGTCGCGCAGGCATTCTATGCAAAAAATCAGGGGCTTACAGGCGTTACAACCGAGACGGGCGCAGGACAATGGGGCACCGCGCTTGCCATGGCGTGCGCTTACCTCGAACTCGACTGCAAGGTTTATATGGTTAAAGTATCATACGAGCAGAAACCTTTCAGGAGAGAGATAATGAGAACATTCGGAGCATCGGTCACCCCGTCGCCTTCGATGGAAACGGAAGTGGGCAGGAAGATAAATCTTGAACATCCGGGAACGACGGGTTCACTGGGATGCGCAATCTCGGAAGCGGTAGAGAAGTCGATGAATACGGAAGGGTACAGATATGTACTGGGTTCCGTTCTTAATCACGTGCTTCTTCATCAGAGTATAATCGGGCTTGAAAGCAAGATTGCCATGGACAAATACGGAATAAAACCGGACACCATAATTGGATGCGCCGGCGGCGGTTCCAATCTCGGAGGTTTGATTTCACCGTTTGTTGGCGAAATGCTGAGAGGAGAGGCGGATTACAGGATAATTGCGGTTGAACCCGAGTCATGCCCGAGCTTGACGAGAGGGAGATTCGTATACGATTATTGTGATACGGGCAGGGTATGTCCTCTCCAGAAGATGTATACACTCGGAGCAGACTTCATACCTTCCGCGAGCCATGCGGGAGGTCTGAGATATCACGGAATGTCGGGGACGCTTTCGCAGCTCTATCATGACGGATTTTTGGAAGCGAGAGCGGTAGCACAGACCGAGATATTTGAGGCGGCACAGACTTTCGCGAGAACGGAAGGAATACTTCCGGCACCGGAAAGTGCGCATGCCATAAAAGTTGCCCTCGACGAAGCCATGAAATGCAAGGAAACGGGGGAAGAAAAGACTATACTGTTCGGACTGACGGGTACCGGAAACTTCGACCTTTTTGCCTACGGCAGATATAACGACAACAAAATGGACGATTATATGCCGACGGATGCGGAGCTTGAAGAATCGTTCGCGAAGCTTCCGAAGATAGAATGAAGACAAATAATGATTTAATCATGAGTACTATAGAAGAATATATTCAACAAAAAAATGCATGTGTATTTGTTCGGTAAAATAATCAACAGGGCTGTCGAATTTTCGACAGCCCTGTTTTTTCATGATTTTATAACATATCCGAGAACACTTGTAACTTTAGTTGTGACAGGTTAAAAAACCAAAACGATAATTCAGCTATTTATCCTTCTTCATCGACAGATACCATGCCAAAGGGGTCACTCCTTCAGGCGGATTGCTGAGTCTCTCATCAACATCATCTAAAGTAAGTGGCGCCCCCACGATTACGTCATCTCCCGGTTGCCAATTTGCCGGCGTAGAAACATTGTCTGAATCGTGTTTCTGAAGAGCGAGCAAAAGCCTTTTTATTTCATCGAAGTTTCTGCCTGCGGACATAGGGTAGTAGAGAATTGATCTAATGATTCCCTCCGGGTCGATTATGAAAACCGCACGGACGGTTTGAGTATTCGCGACTGCATGAAGCATGCCGTATTTATTAGCCACATCCATGCTTATATCGGCTATGATAGGGAAGTTTATCTTAACACTGCCGTTTCCGTTCCAGTCAATCGATTCTATGCTCTTTGCCCAAGCCAAGTGTGAGTGGAGAGAGTCTATCGAAAGACCGATAAGTTCGGTATTTATTGCTTTAAATTCGTCAGACATTTTAGCAAATGTTATAAACTCGGTAGTGCAGACCGGTGTGAAATCCGCCGGGTGAGAAAAAAGGATAACCCATTTTCCCGAATAGTCTTTAGGGAAGTTTACCTTTCCCATTGTAGTTGTAGCTCTGAACTCCGGTGCTGCTTCACCTATTAAAGGTACACGTGTGATTCTTTCTTCGTTCATTTTTTCCTCCTCAATTTTGCATGCTGTTTATTGATATACTATTTAGTTAACATACTATCTAATATACTGTTTAATGTTAGCTGTATTTATATTGTACACTATATGTATGAAATTAAACAGAAGATGGCGATATAAGCCCGCAAAAATGAAATAACAACCCTTCAAAAAAACTTGCGTCGCAACCCTTAAACAAATTGACCGTGAGCCGTTGTTTTGATATAATCTCTCTTGTGACGCGAAAGAGAAAACAATATATGAAAGACGAAAAAACTACAGAAATAACAACAAATGAATTAAGTGAAAATCATATAGATAATCCGACAGGTGAAACTTTGTGGACGAAGGATTTTACGATTATAACCTTGGGAAGCATAGTTTCCATGCTCGGAAATGTAATGGCATATTTCGCTATAAGCCTCTTTGTCTTAGACTATACGGATAACGGCTTTTATTATGCGCTATATGTTTTTTTGGGTACTTTCCCGCAGATTGCCGCACCGGTCATAGCAGGCCCTCTTATGGACAGGTTTTCGAGGCGAAGGACTATATACATGCTGGACTATGCATCTTCAACAATCTTTTTATTTGTGGCGATTATAGTCAAACTCAACCTTTTTTCATTTCCCCTGCTTGCTGTTTTGACCATACTTATGGGGACGATAAACAGCACATATATGGTGGCATATGAAAGCTTTTACCCTTTGCTCATAACGAAGGGCTTCTTCAGTAAAGCTTATTCCATTTCAAGCGTGTTGGAAACCATGTCGATGGTAGTGGTAGTCGCTGCAACTTTTTTTTATAAGACGTTCGGACTTTTCCCGATGATGATTGCAAACTGCGTCTGCTTTTTTATCGCGGCAACCTTTGAAACAAAGATCAGCGATGTAGAGAAAAACCGTACCGTACTTGAAGGAACTCGTTACCGTTTCAAGAACTATATTTACGATGCCAGAGAAGGCATTAAATATCTTATTTCAGAGAAGGGCTTGCTCTTCATAACCATATATTTCATGTTTTCGAGTCTGTCCGGCGGTGCCGACCAGGTCATAGTGCTGCCGTACTTCAAGAGAAACTTTGAGAACGGTGAATATCTCTATATGTCCGTAATGGGTTTCATGCTTCTCGGCAGAGCAATCGGCGGGCTGATACATTACAAGATAAAATTACCTATGAGGGAAAAATATATAATAGCATTCATGGTGTACATTGTAATATGCGTATGTTTCGGCGGCTTGCTTTATTTCCCTATTTGGCTGATGAGGGTTGCATGTTTTGTATCGGGTATTTTAGGGATAACTTCATATAATATCAGAATATCTTCGACACAGAGTTATGTTCCGAATGAAAAGAGAGGCAGATATAACGGCGCCTTCATAATGCTTAACACCTTGGGCTCCATGGCGGGGCAGATGATTGCGGGAGCTTTACTTGTAGCCGTATCTCATCAAATGGTTATGCTTATCGTAAATGCGGTTTGCATAATAGCCGCAATAATCTTTATCGGCGGCGGCAAAAAATATATAGCCCCTATATATAACAGGCAGTCATAGCGGAGAAAAATTTTAGTAAAATTTCATTATGGTTTTTGTGTGAAAACGGACAATGTGTCATTGAAATAGCTGCGGCTTCATTGTATAATAGATTGGCTGAAGACAAACAATAGAAGGAGATAAATAATGGCTTTTGCAACAGAAGTTGGAATAGATTTAGGTACTGCAAACGTACTTGTATATATCAAGGGTAAGGGCGTCGTGCTCGACGAGCCTGCTGTTGTCGCGATAAACAGCGATACCGACGAAATTCTTGCGGTAGGCGAGGAAGCGAGACTCATGCTCGGTCGTACTCCCGCTAATATCATTGCGGTAAGACCTCTCAAGGACGGCGTGATTTCCGATTTTGACATAACCGAGAGGATGTTAAAGTATTTCGTAAGGAAGTCCTGCGGAACAGGGAGATTTTTTAAGCCTAAGATAATGGTCTGTGTCCCGTCAGGGGTTACTGAAGTCGAAAAAAGAGCCGTGAGAGAAGCTGCCGAAGCTGCAGGCGGTAAGGCCGTATATCTCATGGAAGAACCCGTTGCGGCAGCGATAGGCGCGGGACTTGACATATCGGAGCCGGACGGCAAAATGGTAATCGACCTCGGCGGAGGGACTACGGACGTTGCGGTTATATCGCTCGGCGGCATCGTCGCCTCGGATTCGGTGAAAATGGCCGGTGACAAATTCGACGAGGCCATAATCAAATATATGAGAAAAGTTCATAAGCTCTATATAGGTGAAAGAACGGCCGAAGAACTTAAAGTCAAGATAGGAACGGCATTTCCGAGAGAAGAGTCCGTCAAGATGGAATGTCGCGGCAGAGACATGGTCACGGGGCTTCCTAAGACAGTAGAAGTCACCTCCGAAGAAATGAACGAAGCTCTTTCAGAGCCGCTTACGACGATATGTGAAGCGGTTCATAATGTACTTGAAGTTACACCGCCGGAACTTTCGGCTGACATAAGCAACTCGGGTATATATCTGACCGGCGGCGGCGCGCTCCTTTACGGACTTGACAAGAAGATAAAGGACAGGACGGGTATAGAGGTTATTATTGCGGAGAACCCTATGGAGTGCGTAGCGCTCGGCACGGGAAAAGCCTTAGAGGATCTCGAAAAACTCGAAAACAGTTCACTTAACAGAAGAGCACCTTACATTTAGGTGCTTTTTTTGCGGCACGGGGTCACTGATACAAAAAACAAATCGAGAAGAGAAAAAAATGAAATTGGAATTGATAGCAACCGCAACCTTCGGGCTTGAAGCGGTAGTGAGAAGAGAAATAGAAAAATTGGGATATAAGGTACTCAGAACCGAGGACGGCAAGGTCACCTTTTTAGGCGATGAAAGAGCGATTGTAAGGGCTAACCTGTGGCTCAGAGCATCGGACAGGGTACAGATAAAGCTTGCGGAGTTTCAGGCGCTTGAGTTTGAAGAACTGTTTCAACAGATTAAAGGAATCGCCTGGGAAGAATGGATTGCGCCGGACGGCAAGTTCGTAGTGAACGGGCAGTCGGTCAAGTCGAAACTCAGTTCGGTTCCCGCAGTACAGTCGGTATCTGAAAAGGCACTCGTTGAAAGACTCAAGGATACATATCCTGTCGAGAGGTTCGAAAAAACGGGTGCGGATTTTAATGTCAAAGTAAGCTTATTAAAAGACAGGGCTACCGTAACTCTCGATACCACCGGCGCGGGACTTAACAAACGCGGATACCGAAAGCTCATAGGGAAAGCACCTATTAAAGAAACTATGGCCGCGGCTATGATAATGCTTTCGTTTTGGAACCCCGAAAGGATACTTACAGACCCTTGCTGCGGCTCCGGAACCATACCGATTGAGGCAGCGATGATTGCTAAAAATATCGCTCCCGGTCTCAACAGGAAATTCAGTTCGGAGCGTTGGGACGCTATACCGAAGGAACTCTGGAAACAGGAAAGAGCCGATGCATATAAAGAGATAAACAGTGATTTGAATCTTAAGATTTTCGGTTCGGATATCGACCCTGAAGCAATAAAAATAGCCGAGATAAATGCTGAAGAAGCAGGTGTTGACGATTCGGTTGTTTTCAGCGTCTCCGATGTGAGCGCTATGAGAGCCGATGAGCTGTCAGGTGTAGTTATTACCAATCCGCCGTATGGTGAAAGAATAGGAGACGATAAACAAATTGAACATATCTACAAGGTTTTCGGTGGATTTTTTGCGGAGAATCCGACGTGGTCGCTCTTTGCGGTCACGCCCGATAAAACGATTGAACAGAGGATTTTCGGAAGGCCGGCGGACAGAAGGAGGAAGCTTTATAACGGAAGACTTGAAGTATGTTATTATCAATTTCACGGCGAGAAACCCCCTAAGATTGAAAACTTTTAACATTAAAGTTCACGCTTTTTATGCATAAAATGAATAATCATAGAATAAAAAGGATATATTTAACGGCTTGTTATTTATTCGACAATAAATTATAATTATGATGTATAAATGATTAAATAAACTTAATGGGTTTTCATGAAAGGATGAATAAAAATGGCTAAAGGGATACATATTTTTTCCGAAATAGGAAAGTTGAACAAAGTGCTTCTTCATAGGCCGGGATTCGAACTCGAAGCGCTTACGCCTGCAACTATGGAAAGACTCCTGTTCGATGATATTCCGTTTTTAACGGTAGCACAGGAAGAACACGATTATTTTGCCAAATTATTGGCCGAAAACGGCACGGAAGTAGTCTATTATGTTCAGGAGGCTGCCAAAGCTATGTCGGACATAGCTGTAAGAACGCAGTTCCTTGATGACTTCCTCGAATTATCGAAGATAACTTCAACAGGTCTCAAAGAGGCTATGAAGGACTTCCTCCTCAAAATGACGCCTGAGGAGATGGTGGCTAAGGTTATCGCCGGAATCAAGCGCGAAGAAGTGAAAACCGGACACGCGACATCGCTTTACGATTTGGTTAAAGACGACTATCCGTTCATATCCGACCCGATGCCTAACTTATACTTCACACGCGACCCGGGTGCAAGCGTGGGAAACGGATTTAATATCCACCACATGCATACCGAAGCGAGAAGAAGAGAATCGTTAATCCTAAAGTATATATATAAGTATAACAAAGACTTCGCAACTGAGGGCACTCCGCTGTGGTACGACCTTGACGGCAGCTTCTCGATAGAGGGCGGTGACGTGTTGATTCTCTCTGATGAGATTGTTGCTATAGGACTTTCACAGAGAACAACCGCGGGAGGAATAGAGCATTTCGCCAAAAATCTTCTCAGAGGCTCCGAATTCAAAAAAGTCTTAGCTTTCGACATACCTAAGATAAGAGCATTCATGCATCTTGATACGGTATTTACAATGGTGGATTTCGACAAGTTTACGATTCACCCTGAAATCGAAGGACCTCTCCAGGTGTTCGAAATAACACTCGGAGCAAACGGAGAACTCAAGTACGAAACACTTAAGGATGAGCTTCATAAGATACTCGCACTCGAATTGAAGGTGCCTGCAGTTGACCTCATCAGATGCGGAGGCGGCGACCTGCTCGCTGCACAGCGTGAACAGTGGAACGACGGCTCCAATACGCTTTGCATCGCACCGGGAACAGTCGTTACATATGAGAGAAATTATGTGACAAATGATCTCCTTGACAAGAAGGGCATTAAGGTTATCGAAATGCCTTCCGCCGAGGTTTCAAGAGGCAGGGGCGGTCCGAGATGTATGTCCTGCCCTGTTCACAGAGATGACTTATAATTAAGAAACCAAGCTTAAACAGAAGAGCCGGAGCATTTGCTCCGGCTCTCTTTGTTTATACTCTCGGTTTTTTATATATTTTTGAGTCGGACGCTCCCGTTTGTTTATTGCTCAGGCTTTTATAAGCCTTGCTCAATAAGCATTTCAAGTCCCTCAAAGAAGGTATCCAAGGATGGCTTTCCGCCGTATGCGGATTTGCCTCTTATGAGATCCATTTCGTTTCTGACCGCATCAAAGTTAAAAAGAGTGTGTGCATATTCGACGAAAGTATCGTGATACGAATCCTCGACACCTATCGATGCTATGTTTGTAAGCCCTTTTTTAATCGCTCTCCTGATTCTTTGCCTAACTATCTTAGGATCTTCGCCGAGCAATTCGGCATAGCTGTTAAGGCTGGATTTGGCATCGTAAGCCTTACCTTTTTTTCGGAGCTCTTCCATTACGGTTATGATATCGCTCGTGCCCGTTTCTCCGAGCATTCCGAGTGCACCCAATATCCTTTTTTCACGGTGCGGTTCAACGGGAACATTCTCTCGCGGGTCGATTTTGGTTTCGGCAGTACCCATTACAGATCTGATTCCGCTTATCACGGAAGCCATTTCTCTTTTTTCGATTACTCTCTTAATTACATTTTCAACTTCTATGACATTGTTCGGTTTGGTTATAAAAAACTCTATGCCGGCGTTATAAGCATCGGATATCATTTCCTTGTCGACAACCTGTGAAATCATGATGAAACTGATATCAGGCAATTTAGATAAAACATCCTTGACAATACTGATACCGTCTTTTTCGGGCATCAAAAGATCGATGAGGACTATATCGGGGTGTTTTGCGATGATTTCAGCTTCTCCCTTTTCGGCATTCGTGCTGCCGCCGATTATCTCACCGAATTCACGTCTTTCGACTATGTCGGTCAAAGTCTTAAGAGCGCTCGGTCTGTCATCTAAAATGTAAAATCTCATACTTCATCCTCCTGTTGCTCATAATTATCAGTATATGTAATCGTCTCATCGTCATCTTTAATAGATACCGGTTCAAAGTTTTCCGTAAGATAAGTAACCAGAATAAAAATTGTGAAAGATGTTCCGCTATTAAAGGAAATGACGGATGTATCACCGTGGAAAACTTCTCTTATCAGGTCTTTTACGAGGGTTAGGCCCAGACCTCTGTTTTGGTCGCCGCCCTCGTCATACTTCGTGGTATAACCGGGTTCAAATAAAAATCCGATTGCGTTTTCATCTATTCCGGGGCCGTTATCACGGACGACTATCTTGCAGAACCTGTTGCCGTCGATTTCGGTTTCTTTGCAAAGCACACTTATGGAACCGTCAAATTGGTTGGAGCTTTCAAATGCATCAATACTGTTTGATATCAGATTTCGGAGTATACTCATAAAAGCGAAGTGCTTTTCGATGAGATAGTCATTTGCAATCGAGTATGAAAAGGAAACTGTGGTGTTCGGAGATGCTACGGACTTATCAACATCTACAGACAATATTTTCAGTATATCTTTGAGTGAAAGCCTTTTGTTCTCAAACTCCGCAAGGAAGTTGTTTTGGAGTCCTTGTATGACTCTACGATAGCCTTTTTTAACTTCGTGTATGTCTTTTGCAATCCCAAGTGCCGAGGTGGAAAATTCTCTCGGGCAATCATCCAATCTGTTAAGTCCCTTGTATAGCGAGAAAGCTTCCGTCATTATGGATTCTATTTCATTCATGTTTTTTTGCATGAAATAGACCTCCGCGTTAAAGGTTGCAGCCATAAGCACCAGCTTTTTGTAGTTTTCTTCATGCTCCCTGTTTTCGAGGAGCGAACGATATGAATCCGATGCCATGCAAAGAAGCAATATTAAGAGGCTTCGCGACATTGCCAAAACAATAAGTCCGCCGAGCTTATCAAGGTCAAAGCCCGTGTGAAGTATCAGAAACCTGAAGAACATTTCGACGCAGTTTGAAAAAAAGTCACAGAGAGCAAGCCTGAAATAGTAGTTGCGGTATGAGATATATCCGAGACTTCTGAAAACGGCGCCGAAAAAGATGGCGTAGGCGATGAAAAAGGACACATCGGGCAGAACCAGGAGAATTGACTCGAACACGGGATTGCCTCTCATCAACATTATAAATAACCTGAAGAGCGGTGAGAACACGGCTATAAGCAGAACCGCTTTGAGCGGCTCGATATCCTTGAATATGTACAGGAAAAACCCCGTCATAACCACCGACATCGCGATGATGAAGCCGTCAACGAACATATTCAGATAAATTTGTGATGAGATGGCGGTACCTGCAACCATCAAAAAGAGTCTTGCTTTCTTATTCATAGCAAGAGTATAACACAAAATGAACACAAATTACAGTCATTAATGATGGGAACAAGCCATATTCCGTGAAGATAATTGAAGAGTTGTGAAGATAAATGAATATATGGAGATATTGTGAAGATAAGTGAAGAAAAATGAAGTCATGCCTTATAATAAAGGTACTAACTTTCAAATAAAAGAAAAGAGAGGAGTTACAACATGAAGAAATTATTAGTAGTTATTCTTGCAATGGTTATGGTATTCACTCTCGCAGCTTGCGGTGGAGAAACAGGCGGCGACGAACCTGCAGGAGAAGGCAACATCAAAATCGGTTGGGTAGGCTCAATCACAGGAGACCAGGCTGTATTCGGAACGGCGGAGTCAAACACAATCAAAATGTTAGTCGACAAGAAGAACGCAGAGGGCGGACTGCTCGGACGTCAGCTCGAATTCGTAGGCTATGACGTTAAGGGTGACGTAAACGAGACTATCAACGCAACCAAGAGACTCGTTTCTCAGGATAAGGTTGCCGGAATAATCGGACCTAACGCATCCAACCTTGCAATCGCTATGGCAGGTGTTCTGACTGATACTCACACTGCCGGAATCGCAACTGTAGCAACCAACATAAAGGTTACAGTAAAAGATGACGGTTCATTGAATCCATATTCATTCAGAGTATGCTTCATCGACCCTTATCAGGGTTCCGTAGCTGCATCATGGGCTATTGATAAGCTCGGATTTAAGAAAGCTGCAATCTTATATGATATTTCCTCCGACTATGCACAGGGATTCAGACAGTTCTTCATAGAATACTTCGAAAAAGCCGGCGGTACAATCGTTGCTGACGAGTCGCACAACACAGGCGACACGGACTTTAAGGCTCAGCTTACAAACATCAAAAAAGCAGACCCTGATTGCATCCTTCTTCCTGGATTCTATAAAGAGGTTGCTCTTATCTGCAAGCAGGCCAGAGACCTCGGAATCGATGCTACATTCTTGGGCGGAGACGGATGGCAGTCCGAAACACTCAACGAAATGGGTGGAAAGGCAATCGACGGAGCTTATGTTGTTAACCACCTTGACGACGCTGACCCTGAAGTTCAGTGGCTCAAAGAGCTCTACAAAGAGACTTACGGTGCGGATTCAACCGTAGAACTTAACACCTACATGGGTAACGACGCATTCGAAGTGCTTTGTGCAGCAATCGAAAAAGCCGGAACAGATGATCCTGAAGCGGTTGCAGCAGCACTCACGGAAGTGGAAGTTAAGGGTGTAACCGGTACTATAAAGCTTTCGGCTGATGACCATAACCCTGAAGGAAAAGAAGCTGCTATTCAGCAGTACGTATATGATGAAGCAACCGGAATAGTTGCACCTGTATTCGTTGAAAAATGGAGCCCTGTTCTCTAATTTCATAAACGAATCATCGGTATGAAGATTTCAACAAGTTAATTCATTGAGATTTTAACGGGGCGGGCGGTTTCGTCCGCCCCGTTAAAATAGTTATTATTAAATTATTATTAAATTAGGAGGACAACATGAGCTTATTTTTACAACAGTTGATAAACGGTCTGTCCTTAGGTAGTATATATGCGTTGATGGCGGTAGGCTATTCACTGGTCTACAGTATTCTGAACTTCTCAAACTTTGCACACGGTTCGGTAATCATGCTTGGCGCATACTTCGGATTTTATGCGATGACACTTCTACCGCTTCCGTTTATCGGTGCCCTCGTTGTAGCAGCGCTCGGCTGCGGTATCGTAGCGGTACTTGTAGAAAAAATCGCTTACAGACCGCTCAGGATGAGAAACGCGCCAAGTCTTTACTTCATCATAGCTGCAATGGGAGGCTCCATTTTCTTGGAGAACCTCGTTATAGCAACTATAGGCCCGACATTCAAGACTTATCCCGAAATATTTGAGGAAACGGCAATCAGTATTGCGGGAATTGCGCTTAATAAGTTTGACTTAATTATGTTTATTATCTCCGCTATCAGCCTTATCGTACTTGTAATAATACTTGAAAAAACAATGATAGGGCTTGCAATCAGAGCCACCTCATACTCAAGTAGGGGAGCAACTCTGATGGGAGTTAATGTTGATAAAGTTATTTTCGTTATATTTGCGCTCGGAGGCATATTGGCAGGTTTTGCGGGAATGATGTTCGGCGCGAGATATACCGTATATCCTACAATCGGAATTATTACAAATAAATCCTTTATTGCTGCCGTATTCGGCGGCCTCGGAAGCTTACCGGGTGCTATCATCGGTTCAGTAATGTTAGGATTGATTGAAACCTTTGCTGCAGGCTTTATAGCTTCTAACTGGAAAGATTTCATTGCTTTTGCATTACTTATCATAGTGCTTGTTGTTAAACCTTCGGGCTTGATGGGCAAGCTTACTGAAGATAAGGCGTAAGGGGGTGCTGTTATGTTTGCATGGTATTATGTTAGTGGCATACTCATCCTTTGCGGGATAAACCTTTTGGTTGTATTAGGCTTATCTCTTTTGACGGGATTTACCGGGCTGTTTTCATTCGGTCACGCAGGTTTCATTGCTGTCGGTGCATATACGGCAGGTTATCTTGCGACAGCTTTCAAAGTGCCGTTTTTCCCTGCTGTAATAGCAGGAGGCGTGATGGCGATGCTCGTTGCGATGTTCATAGGGTCTTTGACTCTAAACCTTAAAGGAGACTATTTCTGTATTGCTACACTCGGATTCGGTGAAGCAGTCAGACTTATACTTAATAACGTTCAATTCCTCGGCGGTGCAAGGGGTATGACATCAATACCTATGAAGTCAAACCTTTTCTCTGTGTACTGCTTTGTAATTATAGGAATTATCGCAATGTGGTTCTTGATTAAATCAAGACACGGCAGAAATATGATAGCGATTCGTGAAGAAGAACTTGCTTCGCAGGCTATCGGAATCAATCTATTCAGATACAAGATGACTTCTTTCGTGATTTCCGCGCTCTATGCCGGAATCGGCGGAGCACTCTGGGCATTCTACTTGGGCTATATTAACCCGATTATGTTCATGCTCATAAAATCAACCGAGATGACCATTATGGTAATCTTAGGAGGCTTAGGTTCGATAACCGGCTCTATAGTCGGAGCATTCTTCCTTACGTTCCTGCCTGAAGTATTCAGAAGCTTTGCGAACTGGAGAATGGTTATATACGGAGCAGCCGTTATCGCTGTAATGGTACTTAGGCCACAGGGACTGCTCGGAGGTATCGAGTTCAGCCCGACAGGAATTTACAGATGGTTTAAGAACGCCCCTCAGAGAAAGAAATTAAAACTTGATAAGGCTGCTGCAGCTGCAGCAGCGGCGGAAACGGGAGGTGAACAATAATGGGAAAGAAAGTTTTAACATTAGATCATGTCACTAAACGTTTCGGAGGACTGACAGCAGTAGGTGATGTAAGCTTTTCAATTGAAGAAGGTGAAATCTACGGACTCATCGGGCCGAACGGAGCAGGTAAAACCACTATATTCAACCTTATTACAGGAGTTTACACTCTGACAGAGGGAACGGTTCACTTCAACGGTGGCGACAATACGGAGAGACTCATAGCCAAGGCAGACCCTTACGGCACGGGATTCTTTGAAGACATCAAGAGAAGATTCATTTTTAAGCCGAAAAAACCTTCGGATATTGCCGAATTGGGAATCACACGTACATTCCAGAATATCAGGCTTTTCAAAAAGCTTTCGGTATATCAGAACGTATTGACCGCTTGCCATAGAAGCGCTGACTACGGGCTTTTCGTATCCTTCTTCGAATGGAGAATCCCGTTCACAAATATTCCTCTCCCTTGGTTCAGAAAACAGCAGGAGCAGGAAAACAAATTGAACGAAAAAACCGAAGAACTCCTCAAGATGATGGGGCTTTGGGAATATAAGGACATGGTTGCCGCAAACCTTCCATACGGACTGCAGAGGAAATTGGAGATTGCGAGAGCTCTCGCTCTTGACCCGAAGCTCCTTCTCCTCGACGAGCCGGCAGCCGGAATGAACCCTGAGGAAACATTTGCCCTCGTTGACCTTATCAAAGAGATTAGAGACAAGTTCGACCTTACGGTTCTGATTATTGAGCATCATATGGATCTCGTTATGAATCTTTGCGACAGGATTTATGTGCTTAACTTCGGTAAGTTCCTTGCCGAAGGAATACCTTCAGCTATTCAGGACAATCCTGATGTAATTGAAGCATATCTCGGAAAGAAGGAGGATGAAGAAGATGTTGAAAATTAGAGACCTCAACGTGTACTATGGCGGAATTCACGCTCTGCGCGGTCTTGACATCGATGTGGAAGAAGGCGAAATCGTTACGATCATCGGGTCTAACGGCGCAGGAAAATCCTCCTTGTTAAACGCTATAAGCGGAGTGGTGAAATCCGGCGGAACCATAGAATATAAGGGTAAGGAACTTTCATCACAAGCTCATAAGGTAGTTCAGTCGGGTATCTGTCAGGTTCCTGAGGGAAGAGTTGTATTTGCAAATCTCACCGTTCACGAAAACTTAAAAATGGGAGCCTATCTCAGAACCGATCACAAGGGTATTGCAAAAGACTTTGAGCGTGTGTATGAGCTGTTCCCGAGACTCAAGGAAAGAGAAAAACAGATTGCAGGTACGCTTTCCGGAGGAGAGCAGCAGATGCTCGCTATGGGCAGAGGACTGATGTCTTCACCTGAGCTGATACTCCTTGATGAACCTTCACTCGGGCTTGCACCTCTTCTCATAAACACAATCTTTGAAATTATCAAAGAAATAAAGACAATGGGAAAGACTCTTTTACTTGTAGAGCAAAACGCTTTCAAGGCGCTTTCAATAGCAGACAGAGCTTATGTGCTCGAACAGGGCAAGATTACGGCTTCGGGACTTGCTTCCGACCTCATTCATGACCCTGCTATACAGAAAGCATACCTCGGTAAAAGGTAGAAACATACTTTCGAGGCGGCAAGGAAGAATTTCCCTCCTGCCGCCTTTTGTTGTCTAACCGCGATTTTTTTGATATAATAATATTCCTATGGATATTAAATTAGACCCGAAATCAAAAAAACCTATATATATGCAGCTCGCAGACCGAATCAAGTCGCATATTCAAAGCGGTGCTTTAGGGCAAGGAGCCTCACTGCCGTCTGAAAGGGTACTTGCAAAGATGCTCGGCATTCACAGGAATACTGTCGTTAAGGCATATAACGAGCTGAAGGCCGAGGAATACGTGGAGTCAAGGCAGGGCGTAGGATATACGGTGACAATCGGTAGTACGAATACGAGCGTTGTCACAGGCAGGCCTAAAAAAGTAAACTGGCTGCATGAAATAAAAAACGAATTCATCAACCGTGAAAAGGCCTTCGACAATCTGTTTCAAAGGTACAGTGACGAAAAAAAATATTCACTTTCGAGCGGTGTTTCAATGCCCGGAATATACGATAAAAACGATATAGCCGGGGACATAGCAAATATAATTTCGGACGAAGGGAAAAAACAATACTTCTACAGCCCGTATAAAGGAGATGAAAATCTCAGGCAGCAGATAGTGTCTTTCCTGAGAACAAAGGGAATCAGTGCGTCTAAAGGGGAAATACAGGTGGTTACCGAAGCCAATCAGGCGATTGATTTTGTTACTAACCTGCTTATAAGCCCGGGAGATTCCGTCATTATTTCAGAACCTGTTTCTCCCGACACTTACAAAACCCTCGAACTGCTTGACGCCAAGATATTCACCGTACCGGTCAATGAAGGTGGCATAGACATAAGAGCGCTTTCAAATATAATCGAAAGCATAAGGCCAAAAGCACTGTTCGTTGACTCGAGCTTTCAGGACCCGACAGGGACATGTATCTCGCACGAGAGCAGACAAAAACTGGTTAGACTTTCAAACAGATATAGGGTTCCCATAATTGAGATCGATGCGGCGTCGGAGCTTTTTTATGAGGGCGGGCAGGTTACTCCCGTGAAGGCATTTGATATAATGGATAATGTCATTTATATCTATTCTTTTTCGTTGACTTTCGTACCGGGACTGAGTTTAGCTTTCGTTGTTGCGAATAAGGAAGTCATAAAAAGCCTCAGCTATCTTGTGTCTGTCCGGTTTGTCGCAACCGACTGGGTAACACAGAAACTGATGGCTAAATATCTCGAAGACGGCACATATTACAGAAATATCGAAACCTTCAGACTGAACTATCGCAGGAAGAGGGATATCGTCTGTGAGATTCTTGATGAACTTAAGGACCACGGCATTTCATATAAGAAGCCGAAGGGCGGAGTGTATATATGGTGCAGACTTCCCGAGACGGCGGACAGCAGAGAATTCGTAAAAAAAGCATACGCAAACGGACTTGTTCTCATCCCCGGAGATATTTTTTACCCTTTCAAAAACGGAGGTAGAGATTATGTGAGGATAAACTACTCATATGAAAGGGAAGACAAGATTAGAGAAGGCATGAGAATTTTCAAAAAAACACTGCTGGCACATGAATTTTAATCAAGTCTGGCACTTACTTTTTGCACACGTTATAGTACAATAAAATTGCACTGAAAAGTGCTTTTATAACAAGTATTTTTAACTAAAACATATAAAAAAAGGAGAAACAATTATGGCAGTTAATCTCAAAGGAAGACATTTTTTAACACTAATGGATTTTTCACCTCTCGAAATCAGATACATGCTTGACTTGGCTCACGATTTAAAGGCTAAGAAGAGAGCCGGAATCCGTACTGAAACGTTAAAGGGCAAGAACATAGTTCTTCTCTTCGAAAAGACTTCGACAAGAACAAGATGCGCATTTGAAGTGGCAGCACTTGATGAGGGTGCTCACGTAACTTTCCTTGACTCAAAGTCATCACAGATGGGAAAGAAAGAAACTATCGCGGATACCGCTAAGGTGCTTGGAAGATTCTTTGACGGTATCGAATATAGAGGATTTGAACAGGCAGTAGTTGAAGAATTAGCTGAAAATGCGGGAGTACCTGTATGGAACGGATTGACTGACATTGATCATCCGACTCAGATTTTAGCTGACCTTCTCACTATCGAGGAGCATGTTGCAAAGCCTCTCAACAAGGTTAAGGTTGTATTCTGCGGAGATATCAGAAACAACATGTCTTACGCTTGGATGTACGGTTGCGCTAAAATGGGTATGCATTTCGTAGCATACGGCCCTAAAGAATTAGCTGACCAGATCGATCAGGACGTTCTCAAGAGAGTAAACGAAGTTGCCGAATACACAGGTGCAACGATCGAAGTATCCTCGGATAAGTCATGCCTTAAGGGAGCAGACGTTCTTTATACTGATATTTGGGCATCAATGGGTGAGGAAGACCAGATTCCTGAAAGAGTAAGAATGCTCACACCTTACAAGGTTACTCAGGAAATGCTCGATGATACCGGAAACAAAGATGTTATTTTCATGCATTGCCTTCCTTCTTTCCATGACTTTGATACCACCATGGCTAAAGAGCAGATGGAGCTCGGATATGACATCCGCGAAGTTACCGATGAAGTATTCCTCTCAAGACATTCAGTAGTATTCGACGAAGCAGAGAACAGAATGCACAGCATCAAGGCAATTATGGTAGCGACTATCGGTTAATGAGGTAAAACACATATGGCAAAAAAAATTGTAATAGCGCTGGGCGGTAATGCGCTCCAGTCCGGTAAAGCCGAGCCTACAGCAGAAGCTCAGCTTGCCGTAGTTAAAGAAACTTGCGAGAAAATTGCAGACTTATCGGAAAAAGGATATGAAGTAGCGGTTGTTCACGGAAACGGCCCTCAGGTCGGCAGAATCCTTCTTGCTTCAGAAACGGCAAAGGATGTTACACCTGCAATGCCGTTCGACGTTTGCGGAGCAATGTCACAGGGATACATAGGCTATCACCTTCAGCAGGCTCTTAAGCAGGCGCTTAAAAATCGCGGCAAGGATATCCCTGTTTGCACTATTTTAACTCAGATGGTTGTCGACAGGGAAGACCCGGGTTTCAAGAATCCTACCAAGCCGATCGGGCCTTTCTACTCGGAAGAAGAAGCAAAGCAGCTTGAAGCTGAAAAAGGTTATTCGATGAAGGAAGATGCGGGAAGAGGATGGAGAAGAGTAGTCGCTTCACCTATCCCGTCAGAAATCGTTGAACTTGATTCCGTTAAGAGATTATTCGATTCCACAATCGTAATCACTTGCGGCGGCGGCGGTATTCCCGTAATCAGAAATGAAAAAGGCGAATTAGAGGGAACAGCTGCAGTTATCGACAAGGACTTCGCAGCAGAGCTTCTTGCTGAAAACATCGGAGCCGATGCCCTTATGATTCTCACTGAGGTTGAGCAGGTTGCTATCAACTTCAACAAGCCGAACCAGCAGAACATCGCTCACATGACTCTTGCGGAAGCGGAGAAATATTGTGAAGAAGGACAGTTTGCACCGGGTTCAATGCTTCCTAAGGTAGAAGCCTGCATGAAATTCGTGAAGGCAAATCCTGAAAAGAAGGCTATAATCACTTCACTCGAAAGAGCTATCGATGCTCTCGAGGGCAAGACGGGAACAGTAGTTACCTTTAAGTAACCCATAGCTTAAGTTTAACCAACCGAACCGGAATCGCAAAGACAGCGGTTCCGGTTTTTTGTGTCCCAAAAAATGCATAAAATTCATAAAAATATTGTTGACATATACTGTATACATGATACAGTATTAATTGTGCTTTATCTGTATTGTGTGCTTGAGGGGGCGGTTAGGGAGAAAGTGGAGGTTACCGAATCGGACGGCAGGCAATATGATAACATATATTATAAAATCGGCTCTGCTAACTAAATATGAAAAAATGAGCCGAAAGCTAAAAGGAGTAAAGAATGAAAAAAGAATGGGAAGGTTTTGTCAGCGGAAGATGGGCTGACGCAATCGATGTAGAAGAATTTATCAGGCTGAATTATCACCCTTATGACGGGGATGCTTCTTTCCTTGAAGGAGCTACCGAGAGAACCAAGGAGTGTTATGATAGAGTTCAGGAACTTTTGGTTGCTGAAAGAAAAGCGGGCGGCACATTAAAGGTTGACGCTTCGAGAATCATGAGAATCAATGCTTTCGGGCCGGGGTACATAATTCCGGGAAAGGATATCATCGTAGGACTTCAGACCGACGAACCTCTTAAGAGAGGTATCTGCCCGTTTGGCGGAATTAAAATGGTCAGAGAGCAGGTTAAGGAATTCGGGAAAGAACTTCCTGAGGATATTGATAAGATGTTCGATTACATCACAACGCATAACGACGGAGTATTCAAGGCGTATTCAAAAGAAATGAAAAAAGCCCGACACCTCGGGTACATAACCGGACTTCCGGATGCTTATGGGCGCGGAAGAATCATCGGTGACTATAGAAGGGCGGCTCTCTATGGAATCGACTTCCTCATTGAGGAGAAGAAAAAAGACCATGAGGAAATTGCCTCACGTGACGTAATGACCGATGAAAACATCCGTACGACAGAAGAGGTTTTCAACCAGGTTGTAGCCCTTAAAGAAATCAAGAAAATGGCTGAGGCTTACGGATATGATATCTCGGGACCTGCGAAGGACGTTAAAGAAGCAATCCAGTGGACATATTTTGCATATCTTGCGGGAATCAAGGAAGAAAACGGAGCGGCAATGTCAATCGGAAGAATCTCTACATTCCTCGACATCTATGCCGAGAGAGACCTCGCAAACGGCACATATACCGAAAGCGAGATACAGGAGTTTATCGATGACTTCATCTTAAAGCTCAGGGTTGCAAGACATCTTAGAACCACGGAATATAATGAACTCTTCGGCGGAGACCCGATGTGGATTACGGAGGGGATCGGCGGAGTAGGCGTGGACGGGAAACATAAGGTTACGAAGAACTCCTACAGATTCCTTCAGACTCTTTATAACTTAGGACCTGCACCTGAACCGAATCTTACGGTACTTTGGTCGGAGAAGCTTCCTGAACCGTTCAAAAAATTCTGTGCACAGGCATCCATCGACACCGACTCGATTCAGTATGAAAACGACGACAAGATGAGACCTCACTGTGGAGAGGACTATTCCATCGCATGCTGCGTATCGGCCATACAGATGGGACAACAGATGCAGTTCTTCGGGGCACGCTGCAACTTGGCTAAGATTCTGCTTTTGGCTCTTAACGGCGGTATAGATGAAACAACAGGCGAGCACATAGGGCCTCAGATGGAATCCGTCCCGGACGGCCCGATTGATTACGACGAAGCATGGAGAAGATTCAATATATACCTTGAATGGCTCATGAAGCAGTATGCCAACATCATGAATGTAATACATTTCATGCATGACAAATATGACTTCGAGAGAAGCCAGATGGCATTCCTCAATTCTGAAGTTAAGAGACTCATGGCTTTCGGTGTAGCAGGGTTCTCGGTAGCAGCCGACTCGCTTTCGGCAATCAAGTATGCCAAGGTTACACCTATAAGAGACGAAAACGGCATAATCGTAGACTATAAGACAGAAGGCGATTTCCCTAAATATGGAAATGACGATGACAGAGTAGACGAAATCGCGGTTCGCATCTCGGAAAGAACAATCGAAGAATTAAGGAAACACCCTACGTACAGAAATTCCGTACATACTTTATCCGTTCTTACAATTACATCAAACGTAATGTACGGCAAAAAGACGGGAAACACTCCTGACGGAAGAAGAGCGGGCACACCGTTTGCACCGGGGGCAAACCCGATGCATGAAAGAGATGAGCATGGAGCCATCGCTTCCCTTAACTCCGTATCCAAGATTGACTGGAACACATGCCAAGACGGAATATCGAACACATTCACTATTACCCCTGAAACACTCGGCAAGGACCCGGAGAAAAGAGCAAATGTCCTTGTAGGACTTCTTGACGGATACTTCGGCAGAGGAGCTCATCACTTAAACGTAAACGTACTTAACAGGGCTTTACTTGAAGACGCATTCGAAAATCCTGAAAAATACCCTAACCTTACGGTAAGAGTTTCCGGATATGCGGTAAGATTCAATGCTCTTTCAAAGAACCATCAGAGAGAGGTTATCGAGAGAACATTCCACTCAAGAATCTAATTAAAGAAACTGTGAAAGGTGCCTGCGAAAGCAGGCACCGATTTTAACTTTTGGAGGAAAGAATGAGAGGCAGATTACACTCAATTGAAAGTTTCGGTGCTGTAGACGGGCCGGGAATAAGGACTGTCTTTTTTATGCAGGGATGTCCCGCAAGATGCCTCTATTGTCATAATCCCGACTCATGGAACCCCAAGGGAGAAGGGGCAGGGCTTTATGAATCTGAGGAAATCGTTAGATGGGCTCTCAGGGGGAAGCCATATTACGGTAAAGACGGCGGCGTGACCTTCAGCGGCGGAGAACCTATGATGCAGGGCAAATTTCTTTTGGAATGCATAGCTGCACTCCACAAAGAGAACATTAAGGTCGCGATAGATACAAGCGGAACTTATATAGACGAGTTTACTGAGGAGGTTGTCAAACGCAGTGATTTGATTTTGCTTGACATAAAACATCCGGACCCGGAAGAATATGAAAGGATATGCGGGAAACCCCAGGAAACTCTGCTTGAACTGATAGACATGATTAATAGCCATAAAAAAAGGGTTTGGATAAGACATGTGGTTGTTCCCGGAATGAATGACGAACCTGAAGACATTTTGGAATTGAATGAGTTCATCAGAAAAATAAGAAGAGTAGAGAGAGTAGAGCTTTTGGGCTATCACACGATGGCAGTCAATAAATACGAAAAAATGGGGATGGAATATAGACTGAAAGGTGTCCCTCAAATGGACGGAAAAAAATTAAACGAGCTGAGAATGCTTCTAAAGAAGCCGGCGGATGCTATAATACAGTCATCTAATGAATAGCCGAATAATGAAAAGAAATTAAAAACCCGCTCTTATGAGCGGGTTTAAGTTTTTTCGAATTACCGAGATAATCGGATTAAGCTTCCAAAGCCTTGAGAGCTTCTTCTCTATCCTTTTCTCTCTGCTCCATAATCTTTTCGTACATTTCATCGGACATCTTTTCCA